>NZ_JACJFC010000016.1:0-111644 GCF_014164385.1 Pseudoalteromonas sp. SG43-3 | reverse complement strand
GAATTGAGATAATAATATTCTAAAACCAAAACGGGTTGCAACCCGAAGGATGCAACCCGTTTTTTTGCGTTGATAAACAGCGCGTATTAGTTAAGTTTTTCTCTAATACGTGCAGATTTACCAGAACGCTCACGTAGGTAGTAAAGCTTAGCACGGCGAACTGCACCGCGACGCTTAACTGCTACGCTATCAATAAGAGGGCTGTGCGTTTGGAATACACGCTCAACACCTTCACCGTTCGAAATTTTACGAACTGTGAATGCTGAGTGAAGACCACGATTACGCTTAGCGATTACAACACCTTCAAAGGCCTGTAGACGCTCTTTAGCACCTTCTTTTACTTTTACCTGTACAACCACTGTATCACCAGGGCCAAATGCAGGTACGTCTGTTTTAAGCTGCTCATCTTCAAGCGCTTTAATAATATTTTGGTTTACTTTTGCCATTATGTTTCTCACTTTCCTAGGTGTAACTGTCTTCTAGCCACAAGCTTTTTGGTACTCTTGCTGAAATTCTGCGAGTAATACCGCTTGCTCCTCAGTCAGAGCTAGGTTATGCAACAAGTCAGGACGTCGTAACCAAGTTCTACCTAATGACTGCTTAAGCCGCCACTTTGCTATCTCTTGGTGGTTTCCACTGAGTAATACAGCAGGAACCTGTTTGTCGTCCAATGTTTCTGGTCGTGTATAGTGTGGGCAATCTAACAAGCCATCCGAAAACGAATCTTGTTCTGCTGACTGGTTATGACCTAACACACCTGGCACTAATCGCGCTACTGCGTCAATTAATGTCATGGCAGGTAGTTCACCACCACTCAAAATAAAATCACCAATTGACCATTCTTCGTCAACATATGATTCTATTATTCTCTCATCTATACCTTCATAGCGACCGGCAATCAAAATCAGTTTATTAGAGTTAGCGAGTTCGCTAGCGCCCTGCTGATCAAGTTTGCGCCCTTGCGGGGACATATAAATTACTTTAGCGCCATCACCAGCTGCTTTTTTAGCTTCGGCAATCGCTTTTTTTAATGGCTCAACCATCATTAACATACCTGGTCCGCCCCCGTAAGGACGGTCATCTACGGTTCTATGCTTATCTAAAGCGTAGTCTCGCGGATTCCAACAGTTAAAATCAATTAAACCATTTTTTACTGCGCGACCGGTAACACCTTGGTCTGTAATAGCGTCAAACATGTCTGGAAAAAGGCTTATCACCCCTACCCATAATGAACTAGTTTGCGTCATTAAAACCCTGGATCCCAATCTACGGTAATTTCTCTTGCGTCGTATTTAACTTCTTTAATAACTGAATCAGTTAAAAAAGGAATCAAACGTTCAGCTTGACCAAATGCGTCTTTACTGTTTGCTTTCACAACTAGTACGTCATTTGACCCTGTCTCCATAAGGTCATCAACAATGCCTAAGCTATAACCTTTATCGGTTACAACAGACATGCCAATGAGATCTCGCCAATAGAACTCACCTTGCGGAAGTTCTGGTAAATGCGCTGCATCCATTGAGATTTCAGCATGGGTATAAGCCATTGCTTCGTCTCGGTCGTTTATCTGCGCAAATTTAGCGATAAAGCCTTTGTTGTGGCGACGCCAGTCGACCACTTCTAAGGACTGCCATTTACCTTGCTGCCCTATCAACCACGGGCTGAAATCGAAGATCCCTACGGGATCATCAGTAAATGAATGTACCTTAAGCCAGCCCTTTATACCATATGGGGCACCGAGCTTTCCTACGACAATTATTGATGAGGTGTTCTCTTGACTCATGGTTACACTTACGCCTATTAAGCCGCTTTACGAGCGTCTTTTACTAACTTAGCTACGCGATCTGAAAGAGATGCGCCCTGACCTACCCAGTGTTCAACACGTGGTAAATCTAAACGAATTTTTTCTTCTTGACCTGAAGCAATTGGGTTAAAAAAGCCTACTTTCTCGATGAAGCGACCGTCACGCGAGAAACGGCTATCCGCAACCACAATTTGATAGAAAGGGCGTTTTTTAGCGCCACCACGTTGCAAACGAATAGTTACCATACCGTCCTCTATAAAGATTGACTGTTTTCATTAATAAGATTTACTCCCCAGAATGGGGAGCTGGGGAATTGTACGAGTTTTTGGCAATAACGCAAGTAAGAAGTGAAGCAAAAAGACAGTTTAGTAGGTTAAACCGTGATCTCAACGACAAATTAGGGTTAAAGGTGTATTACATGCATAATTTATTCAACAAAAAAGGAGCTATTTGCTCCTTTAAATATGATTCGCTATTATTTTAAAAAATAACTCAAAAGTATTTTTTAAAACTTAGGACCACCGCCACCCATCATCCCAGGTGGTAACATGCCTTTCATACCGCGCATCATTTTGGTCATGCCGCCTTTACCTTTCATCTTTTTCATCATTTTTTGCATTTGCGTAAACTGCTTAAGCAACTTATTAATCTCTTGTACTTGTGTACCAGAGCCAGCAGCTATGCGCTTTTTACGCGAACCTTTAATGATTTCTGGACGTGCGCGCTCTTTTTTAGTCATTGAGCTAATAATAGCTTCCATTTGGATAAATGTTTTGTCACCCATTTGGCCTTTAACAGCATCTGGTAAGTTAGACATACCAGGGAGCTTATCAAGCATCGACATCATGCCACCCATGTTTTTCATTTGCTTTAATTGATCAGCAAAGTCGTCAAGGGTAAAACCGGCACCTTTAAATACTTTTTCAGCAACTTTGGCAGCTTGCTCTTTATCTACTTTCATTTCGACTTCTTCGATTAATGAAAGTACATCACCCATACCTAAAATACGCGACGCTATACGGTCTGGATGAAAAGGCTCAAGTGCGTCAGTACGCTCACCCACACCCATAAATTTAATTGGTTTGCCTGTGATGTGACGAATAGATAAAGCAGCACCACCACGTGCATCACCATCGGTTTTTGTTAATATTACACCGGTTAGTGGCAGGGCTTCGTCAAATGCTTTAGCTGTATTTGCCGCATCTTGACCCGTCATTGCATCAACAACGAATAAAGTTTCAATTGGGTTGATTGCTTTGTGAAGATCTTTAATCTCGTCCATCATGTTGCTGTCAACATGTAAACGACCTGCGGTATCAACAAGTACTACATCTATAAATTTCTTTTTAGCATGAGAAATTGCAGCGTTTGCAATATCCACTGGCTTTTGCGAAATATCACTTGGAAAGAAATCAACGTCAACTTCTGTAGCAAGCGTTTCTAGCTGCTTAATCGCAGCAGGGCGATAAACATCGGCACTTACTACAAGCACTGATTTCTTTTTGCGTTCTTTTAAAAACTTAGCAAGCTTAGCTACACTGGTGGTTTTACCCGCACCTTGCAGACCCGCTACCATAACAACGGCTGGCGGTTGTGCATTTAGGCTTAGCTCTTCATTGGCCTCACCCATTGCTTTTTCTAGTTCTTCACGCACTATTTTTATAAATACTTGGCCTGGGCTTAAGCTTTTTGTAACTTCAACCCCAACTGCACGTTCTTTAACTTGTTTTACAAACTCGCGAACAACAGGCAGTGCCACATCGGCTTCTAAAAATGCCATACGCACTTCGCGAAGTGTGTCTTTTATGTTGTCTTCAGTCAGACGGCCACGGCCACTGATATTTTTTAAGGTTTTACCTAATCGTTCTTGGAGGTTCTCAAACATGTAACGGTTCCGATAAGACGTTTATATCAATCCATTAAAATTTTACGGTTAGTTTGATTTTCAATTAACCAGGATTGACTTATTAAGTTTCAATTAAAAGTAGTATACCGTATATGGCGTCTTACAATACAGTGTTCAAGTGCACCTTGTTGAGTTTCTTTTTTTAAGGTCTATGCATTTGCTTTGCTATAAAATACAATGGCTATATAACAACAAGGATTATTTTGTCTCAAATTAAGTGGCCCAAGCACAATGCTGATTATTAGTTTAACTATTATTGCCAGTTTATTTTATGTGTTAGCAACGTCTCACGTGCTCTCACGCCTGTTTCATCAACAAGGCCCTAGCCAAAAGGTAACCGTCATATTGAGCACGGTTGCTATAGTGGCGCATATGCTGCTGTTAGTTAACTCTGTTTTTAGATCCGACGGTCAAGACTTAAGTATTGTAAACGTCTCCCTTTTAACATGCTGGGTTATTGTAGTTTCAGTAACAGCTGTGTCGCTAAAGTTCCCTGCCACTTTATTATTGCCCGTTGTTTATGGTTTTGGTGCTTTACTTACAATTGCCAGTTTATTTATTCCTCATCATATTTTACTGCAAAGCATTAATATTGAGGTTGGCTTAGTAACACACATTTCCTTATCCCTATTGGCCTACTGTATTTTAATTATTGCTACTTTATATGGTGTACAGTTCTACTTTATTGATAAACGTTTAAAACGTAAAGATTTAGCAATTGTGCATAGTCACCTTCCGCCTTTGATGGTTGTTGAGCGCCAGCTTTACCAACTCCTTAATTTAGGCACCATATTACTCACGTTCGCATTACTCTCGGGGTTTGTATTTCTTGATGGGATGTTTGCTAAAGAGTTCATTCATAAAACGATATTGTCGTTAGTTGCGTGGGCTATTTTTGCCATTGTAGCCATCGGGCATATGAAAAAGGGTTGGCGCGGTAAACCTGTGGTTATTACGATCATGGTCGCTGCATTTGTCCTCACACTCGCATATTTTGGCAGCCGTTTCATACAAGAAGTAATACTAAATAAGTTTTAACTTGACTCTGCTTGCTCACTCTAGCTTAATACGCATTGATTTATAAGAAAAGGATCCATCGTTGGACGACATATCGACAAGTACCCTATTTATCATTTTAGGTTTTTTGGTGCTTTTTTCTGCTTATTTTTCTGGTTCAGAAACCGGAATTATGTCAATCAATCGTATACGCCTGCGACACCTCGCTAAAGAGGATCATCGTGCAGCTAAACGAGTCAGTAAATTACTTAGCCGTCCAGATAGGCTCATCGGTTTAATCTTAATTGGCAATAATCTTGTCAATATAGCTGCAGCTCAAGTTGCTACCATTATAGGTATTCGCCTTTACGGTGACCTTGGTATTGCTATCGCTACGGGTGTGTTAACTTTAGTCGTGCTTATATTTGCCGAAGTAACACCTAAAACTCTTGCTGCCCTCTATCCTGAAAAAGTTGCTTTTCCAAGCTCAATAATACTTAAAGGGTTACTAAAAATTCTTTTTCCTTTTGTTGTTATCGTTAACTGGATGACCAACGGGATATTGCGATTATTTG
Source organism: Pseudoalteromonas sp. SG43-3 (assembly GCF_014164385.1). Lineage (NCBI taxonomy): Bacteria > Pseudomonadati > Pseudomonadota > Gammaproteobacteria > Alteromonadales > Pseudoalteromonadaceae > Pseudoalteromonas > Pseudoalteromonas sp. SG43-3. The sequence goes on along the minus strand of NZ_JACJFC010000016.1, from coordinate 106,363 downwards.
GTATTAGTGCCGCTCAAATCGACGAGCACAGCATGAGCAAAGAAGAATTAAAAACAGTGCTCAATGAGTCAGGCGCACTTATCCCTGCTCGCCATCAAAGTATGCTGACCTCAATTTTAGATTTAGAGCAAGTAACCGTTGAAGATATCATGATCCCACGTAACGAAATTGTGGCTATTGATATTAATGATGATTGGAAACTAATTAGTCGCCAGCTTACCCATGCACAACATACTCGCGTGTTGTTGTATCGCGACAATATAGATGACGCAGTAGGCTTTATTCACTCTCGAGATGCACTTCGTCTACTTACAAAAGAGCAATTTGATAAACCATCTTTGCTGCGTGCTGTACGCGAAATTTACTTTATCCCAGAGGGAACATCACTTAACACTCAGCTGTTAAAGTTTCAGCAGTCTAAAGAGCGTATTGGCTTAGTAGTAGACGAGTATGGCGATATTCAAGGTTTAGTAACGCTTGAAGATATTTTAGAAGAAGTTGTTGGCGATTTTACAACTACACAAACTCGTACGCCAAGTGAAGAAGTAGAAACACAAACTGATGGCTCTTGTATTGTAGATGGCGGCGCTAACGTACGCGATTTAAATAAAGAGATGGGTTGGGATTTCCCACTAGACGGCCCAAAAACTTTGAGTGGTTTAATTGTTGAATACTTGGAAGATATTCCCGATGCAAATATTAGTCTACGTATTGCGGGCTACCCTATTGAAGTACTTGAAGTAAAAGAGAATATGATAAAACAGGTGAAGATTCAGCCTAATAAGCGTTCTCGCTAAGTATAAAAGGAGCCGATTGGCTCCTTTTTTATATCCATTAATAACTCTCTAGCCAAATATAAGACGTTCAAACCAACCTTTATCAAGCTCGTCTTCACAGCGCTTTAATTGCGCGCCATAACGGCTCGCTCTGTGTTTAACTTTGTTTGCTACACCCATTAACCACTTTTTCTTTTTATATGTGCCACGCTTATAGCCACCCCAACCTTCATGATAATTAAGGTATTGTGCGTAAGCATCCCATTTAGAGATTTTATTTACTTTATGCGTTTTATAAACAAACCACGCCATAAAGTCGATTGCATCATCAAAGTCGTCTCTATCAGCACCATTGTTGCCTGTTTCACGAATATAATCTGACCATGTTGGTGTTTTAGCCTGTGAGTAACCATAAGCATCACTTGCGCGACCGGTTGGAATTATCCATAAGAAGTACTCCATAGGTGGAGCGGCATCATGCTTAAATGAGCTTTCCTGGTACATCATACTCATGAGTACATGCTTAGGAGAACCCCATTTTTCTTGCGCATCTTTTGCGTCAAAATACCAATCAGGTTTTTCTTCAAAGATTTTACATAGATCGTTAGGTTGTTTTGGAGGGGCTGTAGCACAACCAGCTAAAGTAATGGCAAGAGATAAAATAATTGCATTTTTTTTCATTTTTCTAAGATCTCACAGAACTTTTCTAAAAAGTGTGGGTCTGACTCAATGAATGCAGCAGTACAGCATTAGTTCATCCCTGAATATATATTTACGCAGCCTACTTAGGCTGCGTTTTTTTTGCTTAAATTTTACTAAGTATTAAGATTATTTACCGCCAAAATACGCATCTAAAAAGGCGGTAAATGACTGAGTATCTGCTTGCTCAATTGCAGTTTGTGCTTCGTTAGACTCTACAACTTGTTGTTCCAGCCAAGGCTTTAAAAACTCACTGTAATCAGTGTCTGCGTGGCTTTGCTTGTATTTATTAGCCAGTGCTAGTGCAAAGTGACCGTTGTCTAAACCAGACTCTTTTAATTGCGACACGTAACGTCCAGAATAAGTAAGCTCTGGATTATGCACCCACGTTGCCATGCGCTTTATAGTATCGGAGTAATAATTAACACCATAAGCATTATCCATCCATTTAGCGACATCAGTGAGCTGTGCAAATATTTCATCGCCCCACGACTGAAGACTACGCTGTGTGTTATTAAAGTTAAGCATTAGCCCTTCTTCTCGACCTTGATTGACTACTGTGTCGAGGTTTTCAGTACTGCGTGCTTGTTCTTTCCAATCCATTGGAGCTGAATCTTTTAATAAACAATACGTTAAAAACACATCTAAAAAGTGAATTTGCTCAATATCAATACCAACTTCGCTAAACGGATTAACGTCTAATGCGCGAATTTCTACGTATTCAATGCCTGCTCGAAGCAGTGCATCTGTTGGCGTTTCGCCACTTTTAGCATTACGCTTAGGACGAATTGGCGAGTAAAATTCGTTTTCAATCTGCAGAATATTTTTATTTAACTGCTTAGGGTTTTCACTCTTGTAGTCATCAAGATCACCATAAATTTCTGATGGTGTGTTGATTGCTTTTTTAAGGCCTGCTACATATTCATCTAACGAGTTATACATTACGCGTAGTGACGACTGAGCGCTATTTGTATAACCTAAATTGCCTAAACGCAGTGCCGTACCAACTTCTAAGTAAAGTGTACCTTTACCTAGTTTTTTAAATGGTAAATCGGTTTTTCGACCTTGTAAAAATGAGTTACACAATGCTGGCGATGCACCAAACATGTAACTTATTAGCCATAGTTCGCGTTTAAAGTTACGAATAAGTGCTAAATAACCTTCTGAAATAAAATCTTGAAGGCTAGCATTGCTTTTTTGTAACGAATGAAGCGATTGCCAAAGCGTATCTGGGAATGAAATATTAAAGTGAACACCTGCAATTGCTTGCATCATACTTCCGTAACGATTTTTTAACCCTTCACGGTATAGTGTTTTCATTTGACCAGTATTTGAACTACCAAATTGAGCTAAAACAATATCATCTTGGTGTTCAATAAAGCATGGCATACTAATAGGCCAAAGCAGTTCATCGTCCATTTTTTCTAGAGTGAACTTTTGAAGATCTTTTAATTGCTTAAGAGTTTGCGTTGACGACTCGCTAACTGGAGTAATAAATTCAAGTAAAGATTCAGAAAAATCAGTTGTGATATGGCCATTAGTTAATGCACTGCCCACCCCTTCTGGGTGGCCTTTAGGTGATATAGCACCATTCTCTTGTATTCTCAGCGACTCTCGCTCTATGCCACGTTTAATGCCTTTAACTGCATGTTGGTGCTCATTTACTGATAACGCTTCAAGTGCGTTAGCTAAATCATGTGTTGTCAAAAAATCTTTCCTCGGGCCACGTGGCTTAATCATAAGGTTATGGGGACTAATTACTTAGACTCAAGATTAATACCAATTTTTATTGAAAATATGATCATTGTATCGCATTAAATAGCGCATTCACTGCGTTAAAAATTATTCATATAGAACAACTATATTTCATAATTTTCGACGTGCTATTGTGCTATTTTCTTAGCGCTATAATAGATCACTTATTTAATGCAACTGGTATAAATTGCTAAGAACTATATAACTTTCAAATTTAATAATTATTTCCCCACTTTATACATGCGCTTAATATGACCAACATCATTATATTAAGTCGTAATATTGCCATTGCTATGTGCATTATACAAATGCTTTAAATACGTATTTAACTATAAATCAAATAAGTAAAATATCAGCTTAAAGTAATAGACCGGAACTTATGCAAAATCAGTTCAATTTAGCTGTCCGGTATTTAAACTTGATCTAGATCAATAAATACAATTATTTGTCTTATGAGCATAGAAGGAAGGACGCTATTTTTTGCTTTGTAGAGTGTAAGCAATATAATGACTGCAACAATAAAGGATGATAATAAATACAATGCACAATGATAAAAGCTTAAAAAATGAAGAGGTATACTTTGATGAATCACAAGAGCTGGTTTCCACTACTGATCTTAAAGGTGTAATAACATACGTCAATCAAGCGTTTTGTGCTGTAGCAGGATATAGCGCACAAGAGCTTATCGGTCAGCATCATAATATTGTTCGCCACCCTGATATGCCAAAAGCAGCCTTTAAAGAAATGTGGGCAACATTAAAACAAGAACACTCGTGGCGCGGTATGGTTAAAAACCGCTGTAAAGATGGCCGCTATTACTGGGTAGATGCCTTTGTAACCCCCATTTTTGAACATGGCCGACTTGTTGGTTATCAATCTGTAAGAACCAAAGCAAACTCTCAACTTAAGCAACGTGCACAAACACTTTACAACAAAATAAATACCAACAAGTCATTATTTAAACTACGAGAACACACCACAATAAGACAAAGCCTTACTTTTATAAGCCTATTATTTTGGCTGATTTTTATTGCTGTTGCGGCATCAATCACCATTGCTGCAATTAGCCTATTTATTTGTGCTTTAGTTATTGTGCTAAATTATGACGAACTCATTGTTACCCCTAAAATATTACGCGAACAAAAAGCAAAAGCCGATTCAATCTCTCGTTATATTTACAGCGGCCATACACCGCACAGTGTAAGTGATTATAGAGAGCAAATGCTAAGTGCAAAATTGCGCACCGTCCTTGGCCGTATGAAAGACTCAACATTAAGCTTTAATGGCATCGCAACTGATTTAGACAAACAATCAACACTCACCGAAAAAGGGATTTCTTCTCAAGGTGAGCGTTTAGAACAAATTGCATCAGCGATGACTCAAATGAGTTCTACTATTGGTGAAATATCAGTAAATACCGCTCAAACAGCGGATAAAGTGAATAACACCCATCAAAGTTGCTCAGAGATAAAAGACCACATTGCTGATAATAGTAAAATGGTATCTGACTTAGCTTCTCAAGTAGAACAAGCTGCAAATACAGCCACCAGCTTAGCCTCTGAAGCAGATAAAATTGGTAAGGTAATGAGTGAAATAGAAGGAATTGCCGATCAAACTAACTTACTTGCTCTTAATGCAGCGATTGAAGCAGCTAGAGCGGGAGAACATGGTCGAGGCTTTGCTGTAGTCGCCGATGAGGTAAGGACTCTTTCGTCACGCACTCAAAATGCTACGACACAAATCCATAGTTCTATTAAAGAAATACAAGACACTTTATTTAGCTGGTCCAAAGTAATGCAAAGCACTAAAGCACAAGCCGATAACTGTGTTTTGACAACCGATAAAACCCAAGTTGAATTAGAGGATATTTTTATCCAAATCAGTGAAATATCTCACTTGGCAATACAAATATCATCCGCTGCAGAAGAGCAACAAATGGTTAGTAACGACATTAGTAATAATGTTTCGCAAATTAAAGACTTTGGCGATAACAACTTAAGTTTAAGCTTTAATGTGGCAAAAGGTGCAGCTGAGCTTGTTGAAGGCTCACGTAGAGTGAATGATTTATTACTAACCTTTAAAGTTTAACAAACATAAAAAAGCCGCTATTTTAGCGGCTTTAGAGTTTAATTATTTACAATCAGCGTTTGGTAAATACCAAAGAGTCGTCATTTGCATCAATAACAATCACGCTACCTGGTATGTAGTCCCCATTAAGTAGCTTTTGTGCTAGCGGATTTTCAATCGTTTGCTGAATAGCACGCTTAAGCGGGCGTGCACCGTACACAGGATCAAACCCACTTGCTGCAATTCGCTCAAGTGCAGCATCGCTTATTTCAAGCAGATACCCCATCTCTGTTAAACGCTCACGTAATTTCATTAACTGAATATCAGCTATTTCTTTTATATGCTCGTTTGCTAACGGGTGGAATACAACAGTCTCGTCAATACGGTTAATAAACTCAGGTCTAAACTCATTAATCAATACTTCCATTACTTTAGCTTTAAGGGTCGTATAGTCATTATTACCCGCTTGTTCTTGGATAATATCTGAGCCTAAATTTGATGTCATGATAATAACAGTATTTTTAAAATCAACGGTTCTACCTTGTCCGTCAGTTAATCGGCCATCATCTAACACTTGCAGTAAAATGTTAAACACATCTGGGTGTGCTTTTTCTATTTCATCAAGCAATATGACTGAGTAAGGTTTACGACGAACAGCTTCTGTTAAATAACCGCCCTCTTCATAACCCACATAACCTGGAGGTGCGCCCACTAGACGTGCAACTGAGTGCTTTTCCATAAACTCAGACATGTCGATACGCACCATGGCATCTTCGGTATCAAACATAAAACCAGCCAGTGCTTTTGTAAGCTCGGTTTTACCCACACCTGTTGGACCTAAAAACAAGAAAGAACCAATTGGGCGATTAGGATCTGCAAGTCCTGCACGTGAGCGTCTTATTGCGTTAGCAACAGCAACGACCGCTTCATCTTGCCCTATTACTTTACTGTGTAACTTATCTTCCATTTGCAGCAGCTTTTCACGCTCACCTTGTAGCATTCTTGCAACAGGAATACCTGTCCAGCGAGATAAAATTTCAGCAATTTCATCCTCACCTACTTGGTTCTTAAGCAGAGTCATTTCTTGCATTTCGGCTTGTGAGGCTAAATCAAGTTTTCGTTCAAGCTCTGGAATTCGCCCATATTGCAGTTCTGACATACGCTGTAAATCACTTGCTCTTCGCGCTACATCTAAATCTAATCTTGCTTGTTCAAGCTCGGCTTTAATTACTTGTGTACCTTGAAGCGATGCTTTTTCAGCATTCCAAATTTCGTCTAGCTCACGATATTGCCCATCAAGGTCGGTGATCAACTCTTGCATTTCAGTGCGACGTTTTTGACTCGCCTCATCTTTTTCTTTAGCAAGTGCATTATCTTCTAATTTTAATTGGATAATACGACGCTCAAGCTTATCTAACGACTCTGGTTTTGAATCAATTTGTAATCGAATTGAAGAACCCGCTTCGTCAATTAAATCAATTGCTTTATCTGGTAACTGACGATCGCTAATGTAGCGGTGAGATAACTGCGCCGCAGCAACTATCGCGGGATCAGTAATTTCTACTGAATGATGTAGCTCATATCGCTCTTTTAAGCCACGCAATATTGCAATGGTATCTTCAACCGACGGCTCTTCAATGAGTACCTTTTGGAATCGACGCTCAAGTGCTGCGTCTTTCTCTATATATTTACGGTATTCATCAAGCGTGGTTGCGCCAACACAGTGTAACTCACCGCGTGCTAAAGCAGGTTTTAGCATATTACCCGCATCCATTGCGCCATCACTTTTGCCTGCACCCACAATAGTGTGTATTTCATCAATAAATAAAATGACTTGGCCTTCTTCTTTAGCCAATTCGTTTAACACTGATTTTAAACGCTCTTCAAATTCACCGCGATATTTAGCGCCCGCAACTAGTGCTCCTAAATCAAGCGATAAAACACGTTTGTTTTTTAATCCTTCAGGTACTTCACCATTAATAATACGCTGTGCTAAACCTTCTGCTATTGCTGTTTTACCAACACCTGGCTCACCGATTAATACAGGGTTATTTTTAGTACGGCGCTGTAATACTTGAATCGTGCGGCGAATTTCGTCATCACGACCAATAACAGGGTCAAGCTTACCTTGCTCTGCTCGCTCAGTTAGATCAATCGTGAACTTTTCAAGCGCTTGGCGTGTTTCTTCGGCGTTTGGATCATCAACTTTTTGACCGCCGCGAATCGCTTTAATTGCAGTTTCAATTTTAGTCGAGGTAATATTTAACGATCTGAATATATCGCCAAGTGGACCTTTATCGTCGCATGCTGCCAGTACAAATAATTCACTTGAAATGTATTTGTCTTTGCGTTTTTGTGCATACTTGTCACATAGGTTAATAAGTGAAGCCATATTATTTGATAGCTGCACATCGCCACCTACACCTTCTACTTTAAATAGTTTTTCTATTTCTTGTGAAAGCTTGGTGTTAAGTTCATCTGCGCTGACCCCCGTTTGGGCAAATAACGCGCGCACACTGGAGCCGCTTTGCTGCAGTAGTGAATACATTAAATGTACGGGTTCAATAAATTGATGGTCGCGGCCAAGGGCTAGCGATTGCGCATCAGAAAGCGCAGATTGAAATTTACTTGTAAATCTATCTAAACGCATGGTGTTACCTATTAAATAATCTAATTGCTTAATTAATGGGTATGTTTAGGTGTTTGTTCAAGGTGTAGAGAGAAATATAATAGCTAAAGGTGCTAATTACTTGCGCCAGATCAAACTTGCCATACGTCCGGTTTGTCCATCCCGTCGATAAGAAAAAAATAAATCACTTTGAGAGACTGTACAATAGTCGCCGCCTGTAATCTTTTTAACGCCTTGCTGGGTAAGTAAAGTACGCGCAATGCCATAAATATCAGCAAGATATTTGCCATTAGCTTGTGGTGTAAATGCTTGAATAAATGAAGAAGACCTTTTTTGAAATAACTCAAACACTTCACCCCCAACCTCAAATTGAGTTGGCCCAATTGCAGGCCCTAGCCAAGCATTTATATTTTCATACTTTGAGCTAAAACATTCTAAAGTATTTTTAATAATTCCCTGCTCAAGCCCTCGCCAGCCGCCATGTATAGCTGCAACTTCCTTTTCATCATCACTCACTAATAAAATAGGCAAGCAATCGGCAGTCATGATAGCCAAAGGCTGATTTAATAACTGAGTATAAAGCGCATCAGCATTGTGTAACTTATTAGAGTCAAAATGTTCATCAACAATAACAACCTCAGAGCTATGAACTTGATTTAGCCACACGGCAGATTTAGGTAAGTGTTTGGTTAATAGTGAGCGGTTTTTTGATACATGATCTTGATTATCTCCAACATGGTACCCCAAATTGAAACTTTTAAATGGGGTTTTTGAAACACCACCTCCACAAGTAGTACTTAACGTTCCTACTTTATGAAGGTTTTGCCATGTCGCTGACAATAAGTGCATTATCTATCGATATCAGGATTAGCTTTAGTATCTTCACGTAGTGCATGTGTCATAGCAACCATATCATCAGGGATAGGTGCTTGCCATGTCATCATTTCACCCGTGATTGGATGCGCAATGCTCAATTTTACAGCATGTAGTGCTTGGCGTCTAAAGCTACGAAGTAACTCAAATAACTCAGGTGTTGCACCTTTAGGTGGACGCGGACGGCCGCCATAAGATTGATCGCCAATTAGCGGATGATTTAAATGTGCCATGTGCACACGAATCTGGTGAGTACGGCCTGTTTCTAAGCGCAGACGTAAACGAGTATGAGCACGAAATTTTTCAGCAACACGATAATGTGTAATTGCCGGCTTACCCATTTCATGTACGGCCATATGCGTACGCTGCGTAGGATGGCGGCCAATTGCTTTTTCAACCATACCACCAGCAGTCATGGTGCCATTACACAGTGCTTCATATTCACGAGTGAAATTTTCGCGCTTTTGTAGTGCTTTCACTAAATGCGTTTGGGCCTGAATCGTTTTAGCTACAACCATTAAACCGGTCGTGTCTTTATCTAAACGATGTACAATACCTGCGCGTGGCACGTTAATTATTTCAGGGTAGTAATGTAGCAATGCGTTTAGCACTGTTCCATTAGGGTTACCCGCACCTGGGTGAACCACTAGGCCCATTGGTTTATTAATTACCAAAATATCATCGTCTTCATAAACAATGTTTAATTTGATATCTTGTGCTTCGTATTCGCGTGGTGCTTCAATTGTTGTTTCAACACTTACAACTTCACCACCTAGTAGTTTTTCGCGTGGAGTGTTGAAAATTTCACCGTCTACAGTGATTTTATCATCCAAAATCCACGTTTTTATACGAGAACGTGAATAATCAGGGAACAATTGTGCTAATACTTGGTCTAGACGTTTACCACCTAATTCGGTTGGAACGTCGGCTTGAAGAGAAATTTGCTCTGACATTAGTAACTTTACCCAATTTACCAGTGCAAGCTTTGCTCGACTGGGTTAGAATCGCTTTTAATAAAAGCATAATATAATACGCATAGTTTACTCGGTTTTACCGACTTGGCCTAGCCGAAGACATCGAAGGTAACAAATAAAATGATAAATAAAATAGGGAAACGTGCATTTGCCATTGTTTTTTCAGTTTCTGTACTTAGTTTAGGCGCTTGTTCGTCTGCTCCAGACCAAGAAGACATTCAACGTGTACCGAATAAGTCTGCACACGCTTTATATGAAGATGCAAAAGAAACGCTAGATTCTGGTTTATATGCTCGTGCAATTGAACTTTTGAGTGCTATAGACTCTCGCTACCCATTTGGCCCATTCTCTAAGCAAGTACAAATGGACTTAGTCTATGCACATTATCAATCAGGTAATACTGAACAAGCACTTGCAACCATTGACCGCTTTATTCGCTTAAACCCAAATCATAAAGATTTAGACTACATGTATTACATGCGTGGTTTAGTAAATATTAAAGCAGATAAAAATGCGTTCCAAGAGTACTTTGGTGTAGATAGAGCCGACCGTGATGCTAACCGTACTCGTGTTGCATTTACAGATTTATCGACATTAGTAAAACGTTTTCCTAAAAGTGATTACGCGCCTGAAGCTAAGCGTCGTTTAGTGTGGCTTTTAAACCGTATGGCACGTTATGAATTAAAAGTAGCAACTTACTATTACGAACGTGAAGCTTATTTAGCTGCTGCTAATAGAGGTAAGTTTGTTGTTGAGCATTATTCACAAAGCAGTTACTTAGATCCCGCGCTTGAAATGATGGAGAAAAGTTACGACCAATTAGGTTTAACTGAGCTTAGTGAGCACGCAAAGCAAACACGAAAACTAAATAAAAGAACTAAATAAATAAAAAAGGCGCTTACTAAAGCGCCTTTTAACTACATAGAAAAACAAGCTTAAATCGCTTCTTCATCTTCCTCAGCAGTACGAATACGTATTACACGCTCAACATCTGTGACAAATATTTTACCATCACCGATTTTTCCTGTTTGCGCCGTTTTTACAATAACTTCAATTGCACGGTCTACATCTTCATCAGTCAATACAATATCAAGTTTTACTTTAGGTAAAAAATCGACCATATACTCTGCGCCACGATATAGCTCTGTGTGACCTTTTTGACGTCCAAAGCCTTTAACTTCGCTTACCGTCATCCCCGTAATACCTACATCAGACAACGCTTCACGCACATCATCTAACTTAAAAGGTTTGATAATTGCTTCTATTTTTTTCATATTAATTACTTTTGAAAGCTTCAGTTGCCTCGATTTTAGACAATCATAGTGTTCATAGCAAACAAAGCAATTGAATTACGGTGATAAAACAACCGATCGTGATATAATTTATTATATAAAAATAGCTATACTTAAATGACTAGCAGTAAATGAGATTAATATGAAAAACAAACAAAACGGGTTCACCCTTTTAGAACTCATGGTAACCGTAGCTATCGTTGGCATTATTGCATCAATTGCGATTTGGAATAGCAGCGATATGCTAGAAGAAAATAGAGCTGAGAATTTTTTGTTGGAATTAAAAAGAAATATTAGCTACGCCCGTGCTCAAGCTGCAAGTACAGATGAAATAGTCATTGTATGCCCTGCTCCCAATACAGTTACAAGTAGTAGCTCAAGTCTCACATGCCAAAGTGAATGGGCATCAACTAATACCGTTATTTTATTTATAGATACTGATAATGACGGAAGTTATAAAAGCGCAAATGATAGTCTATTACGTGTAATGTCAGAAACTCCGTCTAGCGATAGAATAAAATTCTCTGGTAATAATAGCCTTCGGTTTAATACGAGCGGTCGTATTACGACAAGTTTAGCTGGCTCAGGTAGCTTTACGGGCTTTGTATACTGCCCCAATAATGACAACGAAAACAATAAAGCGCTGAATGTATCAGTATCTGGTACTGCTTTTTACCTTGGTGACACCACTGAAAAGTGTGATTAAAAAACGTACAATTATATCTTGTCATATTTGTATCATTTACTAGACTGAGTTAATCATTTATTAACTCAGGTCTTCAAGGATGAGATTATCAATATCAAAAAGTAAGGGAGTAACACTTCTCGAATTAATGGTATCTATGGCTGTTGTCAGTATTATCAGCCAATTATCTATGTGGTTTTACCCAGATTTTTTAGCTAAAAACCGCTTAGATAACCACGTAAACCTCCTACACCGAAATATAAATTATGGCCGTTTATATGCCATTGAAAATACTACTTACGTCACGCTTTGTGCACTAAAAGACAGTCAATGTACAAAGGACGAGTGGAATGGCCAAATGTCACTCTTTATCGACAAAGATAAATCAACCTCGTTAGATGATGATGAACTACTCTTAAGTACTTTTGAGGAGATCCATGAAGCTGACAGTCTTAAATACCCTCGCAGCGCAATTACGTTTCGTCCTGATGGTTCTTTGAATGGTTTTCAAAATGGTACTTTTATATATTGCCCCAACAGCAATAAGGCCAACCTCGAGGGGTTGGCCTTATCAGTAAGTCAAACTGGCAGAATACGTATTAAATCAACTGATAAGTGCCAGAAGAAGTAATCTAGGCTATCGACCCCAGCAATAACCAACATCGGTGTCACCTTTAGACCCTTTTGCACCTTTGAGACCAATATCAGTGATTGAAAGCTCTTTACAATCAGTATCTCCTTTTACAGCACCGTCTATAGGCTTAGCTGTAATAGTGAAGGTATTACTATCGACTACGCTGATAGATAGTTCAAAGTGACCATTTTCGGTTTTACTTTGTAGCCCTAAGTCAGTAAAGGATTGCGTATACTCACGATTATCTACAAAATATTGCTCCTCTTTGTTTGCAGCATCTAACAATGCTGCAGCAGCTTCAGCGCGCGAAGCACGCTTTACATATTCTGTATAATTGGGCAATGCAATTGAAGCAAGTATGCCTACAATTGCAACCGCTATCATCAGCTCAATTAAGGTAAACCCATGTTGTTTCTTCATTTAATTTCCTTAATTATTAACTTCGTCATTTTCTTCACGTTTATAGATATATGTTTGTTGAGTTTTAAAGCCAAACCCTACAGCATTGTCATTAACCAATACAACTTTACCATCAACAATTGTTAAGCCGGGGCCCTTTATCTCAACAGGCTTCATTGGGTTTTCAGCATTTTCACCTTTGATACCCGGCCCAATTAGATAAAACTGACTTTCTTGTGTTACGTCAACTGTTGGGTTGTCATCACACTTACCATCTCCATTACCATCTACGCATGAAGGGCCTTCGCCAAAGTATAACTGAGGTGTATCTGGTACATCATAGCTGGTTGTAAATTTAAGATCGTCATACACTTTCGTACCATAATGTAGGTGAAATGCGTATAAAGAACCACCACCACCACTTAGGGAACATTGGTTTTCAGTCGATGTATCTGATGCAGGTGTGAAACTTGTAAAATAAGCAACACCTCCAACAACTGTAGCAGCAGCTAGTGATTTTTCACCCGTTCCTAACTCATATCTCCAACCATTAAATTTAGCCAAGTCGACTTCTAAGTCAACAAAATCATCAACGTCATCTAGAGCATTACCAAATGGGTCTGAATTCATTTGCATCAAATCAGCAGGTACAATAGTATCCGGTGCATTCGTTTTATATGATTTAGTAACTGTATTTTCATCTCTGATCATAAACAGTTGATCTTTCTCATTGGTACCGGTTGGTTTTGAGCGGTTACCACTACCAATAACTATTGCATCATACGGCGTATCTAAGCGTGTTATAACGGTACCACCATCAACGGTTGTCTCGCTTACTTTACTATAAATGGTTCGTGCAACGAGTGGTTTGTAAAAAAAGCGTCTGTCCTCAGTTGCTTTATTACTGCCAAGCTCAGCTAATTTAAAGTGACTAAATTCACTAGTACTAGTGCCTGGCATATCTATACGCCAAATATCTCCACCAGTATCTGCCGCATAAATTCGGTCTATATATCCATCATAATCTGAGTCAAGCGTGGTAATATCTGCAGCAATACTATGCTTACCTTTAAAGCCATTAATATCGGGTGTTAATGCCCATACTCTTTTACCTGTTTCGGCTTCAACAATGTAAATACCTCGCCCTGTACTATCTTCACTTTTAATCACCGCATCTTTGTTTGTATCGTACCCAGCACCAAAAATTAATAAAGGCTTGTCACCAAATGCTTTAATGTAGGCTATTTGCGGTTTTGACCATGTTTGCGCAAGCTCTTTAAAATCACCTTTTCCGCCTTCTATTGGTGCGCTCCATAGTTTTTTAGGCTGATCGGGATTTGTTATATCCAGTGCGTAGTAGTTTTTACCACCTCGACGCATTCCTGCAAAAGCCCATACTTCATCATCACCACTCGCATCAATAATCCCGTCGTTTAAACCATCGCTATTTAAGTTTTTATTATTAAAATAAACGCTGATTGGTCCATCCATACCATATTTTTTACCCGTTTCTTTGTTGCGCAGCGGTTGGATAATACTGTACAGATCTGAGGGTATAAATGCCCAGCTTTCAGATACTTCATTATTTGTATCATCGTCTTTAAACATATGCAAAAAGCCAGCATTGGTACCAATAAGAATACGAATATCATCATTACCGTAATCAAGCGCAACAGGCTTTGAATGCAGAGGATCACCAAAAATATCATCTCTTTGATCCGTGGTATCGTTATCGTTATCTTCATCATCAACATCAATACCCATAGCCCATTTAATATCTGAACTAGATAAGCTAATTGGGTTATTAGTTATTAAATCAAGAATGTCACTAACAATCGATGTAGTAAATCGTACTATATCGCCTTGTTTATCTGTATATAGTGTTCTTCGTTCTTCTGCGTTGGTTCCTGTTAAGGTACTTAGTTGATAATTAACGCCACCTTGTGCTACTAAGTTCCCATCTGCTGACTTACCATCAGGAAGCCAAAATGTTTTTGCATCAGTGTCTATCAAACCATTAGAATCAAGCGCTACATTGCCTGTTGAATCAACTATGTTACTACCCGATACCTTTAACTTTTTTAAGTTACCGCCCCAGCGGGTATTTGTCTCTGGATAAAACATTGCAAAATAAATAGCATCTCGACTACGGGTTTGATCTACGTTGTTACTAGCAACTGACGGCGATGAAAAGCTATCATTTACTTCACGAATACGAGAAATTGCACTGTTTAATGATTCAGAAAGCTCATCTGGCGTACTTGCGGGCAAGTTTTCACCACCACCTAAAGAAGCGGCCCTACGTAAAAGCTCTTGTCCACTCGCGCTCATACCAGAGCCAAAACCGATAGTATATAAACGGCCTGTTTCATGAATATCGGGAGTCGACGGGTATAAATCAACAGTAGTATCACTTGTACCATGAATAATTTTAGCCATTTGGTGTAGGTAACTACTGTAGTAACTATCCGTATTCCAGTTTAATCCTTCCCCAAAGTACTTCTCATGCTCTGCACTAATTTGGCTGTCACTATCATTATCACCAGATGGGTCACCATCCGTCATATAAATGATATTTATTGAATTATCACAACGTTTAGCTTCTGCTGTACTATCTGCAAAAGGTGATATATAGGTATAATTCGTTTCAGGTACATAATATGTATTACATACCTGATAGCGATTTCGTCCCCGACCAGCCCAGTAACAATATTGATTTTCAACTTGGACAGTAGAGGAACTTTCTACACTCGTATCACGCTCTATTATTGAAGCTTCAAGCCCGTACTGAACTCCTTGCCCAGTAATATATAAATAAGCTTCCCAAAGAGTTTCTGTTAAAGGGGTCCCCCCAGCAGCAGGTAAAGCAGCAAGTGAATTTCGTATAATTGTAGAATCTTTACCAACTCCATTAACTATATAACCACCGTCTGTGGCTTTAAAGCGCATTAAACCAAAGTCGATAGTATCTTCGTTATCGGTAATAACTTTATTCATCGCAAACTGTGCTGCAGCTAATCGACTATCAGAACATAAAGCCCAACCTCCACTCGAATATTGCCCACAATTACTACCTGTACTTGATGAAAAAGCCATGCTTCCTGATGTATCAAAAATCAGTAATACTCGAGGTTTTTCTTCAACATCCACATCATGATTAACATAAAGCTCTATATCTTCAGCATAAACTGACGCACTTATTGTTAAGCCAAGTAAAGAGGCTAACACTTTGTTTAATTTTAATTTCATATTAAATCCCCTTACTTATGCTAGCCATTTCTTGCGCTACACCTGTAACAATGGTTAGTTCATGCTTACTTTTAGAGCCATATTCTATTGTCGTGGCGACCTGTAACATATTGCACGATATACCTGCAGTAAAATTAAAGCGTCGAGGACACTCTAGGTCAAGCGCACCTTTGTTTAGATTAACCATTTTGCTTTGCATACCATCATGTGTTGCGATCACCATGCCTTCTTTATCAGAGGCTGCAATCGAAGTGACTTCATCTGGACTCAAAAAAAACTGATTATTCGCACCTTTATTTGCTTCATCAGAAATCATGCGCTGTACTTCGCCAATAAGTTCATTTTCGGCCACTTCACGCTCTTGCGCTGCATTGGTAATTTTAATATCAATACTACTACTGCTCATAAGGGTCACCGCTATACCCGTCACTGCAATTACCATTATTAGAGCAGTGATCAGTACTACACCCTGCTGCTTTTTCTGTGATTGTTTTAAATACGCCATAAATTTGATCCAACATTATTTAATCGAATAGTCGTGGTAAACACTGTGCGTCTGAAACTATCTGTGAATTTCAATTCACGCTTGTTTTCATCTTCACCTAATATGTAAGTTTGGTTTTTAATTTTAACCCCAGGGTCTGGCTCCAATGCGCGTATTAATAAAAATACCTGTACTGTTAAAATACCCTTTCGATTTTCCCAATCAGTGTGCTCCATACTTTTAATACTTCGGTATGTATCTACACGATTGTCGCTGTTTGTATCGAGACCAAAAACAAACCGCATGTTTTCGACACCTTCCATAATAGTTTCTGTGGTGATATTTCCACCAACTAAGCGCTTTCTCATTAATGCAGGTACAGTTAGGTTCTTGTTATTTACTTTATATGTTTGCTCTGAAATATAATAAACATGATGGCTATACGGCCAAATAGAGGCATTAACAGAACTTCCTGTAATTTCACCTCGCTTGAATTGAGCTCTCTCTTGCTCCGCTATGAAATAGTTTTCACTCGTTTGAGTCTCAGCTTCAGTTAATTGATCACCTTGTAAAAACTTTAACTGAATAATATCGGTACCTTTTACTGGACTCGTTACGCAGTTTAGTTCTTTTGAAGCATCTGCAACCTTCGCATAAATAGTTCTAAAGTTACTCGCAGTTGCCAAATCAGGAAAACTACCGTTATTTAGTCCTTCGAAACAGTCATTTAGCGGGTTTGATAATGCTTCTGTGTTTACCGAAGTAAAAGAATCATCATAGTAAGTGCCCCAAAAGCCAATTTGCTCAATATCACGTTGCATTATGTTAATTGCAAGGCGTCCTGATTCTTGAAGTTCACCAATAGTCATCGTATCTTTAGTGGTTACTTTCATACCTATATAGGTAAACATAACGCCGCCTAAAATTAACCCACCAATAAATAATGAAATCATCATTTCTACAAGTGTAAAACCTTTTTGCTTCATGTTAGCTCCTAAGGTAAATATAACTAGTTAAAACAACTAAACGGCGCTTTTTATCAGCCGTTCCACACTTGATGTCTCCAGTCGTACTATTTGCATTAAACTCTTGACGCCCTTGCCAAGATACAACGACCTCTAAATTAAATGCTTTACCACCTGTACCTGCAACTGCAGTAGCCGCAATACATACAGTTGCGTCATCTAAAGAGCCTGTGTTTTCCCTTGCTTTTATAGCTCTTTTCCATTGCTCAAGGTCTAGGGCTGCAACTTGCGCTGCGCTACAAGTGCTTGTAAAACACGTCTGTGAGGTTTTAGTTGAGGCTTCGCTATTAAATGTTTGGGTATATAGGCTAGCTATTTGCGGGGTATCGTTAGCACGGATACGCTGCACAATATCATTACCAAGTGCAACTGCAGCAGCACGCTGCATAGAATCAAAGCTTGCTTGCTTTGCTTTTGCTTGCAAAGCAACTGCGCCTAAAAGGCCAAAACTAAGAATAATAAATGCAATTAGCACTTCAATCAGAGTGAAGCCTCTTTGCACTTTTACGTGAGGTGATTGCATAATAAAACCAAATAAAAATTATCTGATTTTAAGTTTATGTTATTTATTTGAGGAATCAATGAGGACTAAGACAAGCGGTTATATTTGTTGATAAACGGTTAATTAAACCTGTTTATTCAATAACACCGTTGATAATTAAGACTCAAATGTATTTAAATCAAGGGGAGGTTAATTGCAAGGTAAGCCTAAAGCGAATTTTTTACTAATTTAAGCTCACGGCGGCTCACTGGCAATAACTCACTGCACCCTTGTAGCTCAATCATATGATTGCCATTCGCTTTTGAATGCAAAGCAATTACTTTTTGTTTATTAACCAATGTATTGCGATGAATTCGCAAAATATGTGTAGGAAATTGTAACTCTAATTGTTTTAGACTTTGTTCAAGTAAAGCTTCTCCACCACAGAATATCATTTTGGTATACTTTTCTTCGGCACTAAAATACAAAACATCATTTATATCAACACTGCGTAGAGTACCAGCTAGCTGATAAGAGATTTTTACATTTTGTTGTTTTTGAATATGTACTTTATTTAAGCGCCCGACTTGCTTAAGCACCTTTTGCAATGATTGCTCTGAAATAGGTTTAACTAAATAACCTGCAGCGCTTAATTGTAAAGCATCGAAGGCATGCTCAGGGTGAGCAGTTATAAAAACAATAGCAGGAGGTAGAGTTAAACTATTGAGCTCATTAGCAACTTGTAAACCATTCATACCAGGCATATCAACATCTAAAAAAATCAAATCCGGCGTTTGCTTTTTAGCCAGTACTAGGGCTTCATTACCATTACTTGCCTCGCCTTGTACAACTATGCTTTTATCATGTGCCAGCAAACGAATTAAGCGCGATCTCGCAAGAGGTTCATCATCAACAATGAGTACGTTCATACACTGCCCTCAATTAGCTTAGGGATCACGACCTTGACCCTAAACACATCATTTTTATTAGTAATTGTTAGCTGCGCTTTATTTTTATAATAAATATTTAATCGCTGGCGAATATTTTCAAGCGCCATGCCGTTATTAGGCCTAGTTTGAGCATTAGAAATTGTTATTGGGTTAGAAACAATCATGGTTATATAGCCGGTAGTAATATGTAGCTCTACTTTTATTTCTGCACCATGCTCACTTGTTTCAACACCGTGGCATACTGCATTTTCAATTAATGGCTGCAGTGTTAAACAAGGAATACTCAATGCAGGTAGTTCATTGGGTATTTGCCAATCAACGCTTAAGCGATTACCGAAACGCCATGTTTCAAGTGCTATATATTGCTTACTCAGCGTTATTTCATCGTCAAGAGATACATTTTTTCCTGAGTGCATTGCAGCCTGCGATAAGGCGGCTAATGCTAAAATAGCCTGCTCTGCCGCATCGGCATCATGATGAGTAAGCTCTGCAGCAGTGTTTAAACTATTATATAAAAAATGAGGACGTATTCTAGCTTGCAAGGCATCAAGCTCAGCTCGAGAAAGCGCTTTAGTTTGCTGCTCTTTCTCAAAATGAATTAATAAAAATTGGACGAATAAAGCCGCCAGCAAAGCCACTATAATGCAATTGCGAAGTGTGAAATAAATTAAGTTATCTGTATCATCTATATCAAAAGCAAAATGGGAAAATAAAATACTAAAAATGCATGTAGATAATAAAAAAAAGATAAAAAACAAACTTAATTGAAAAGTTTGAGTGCGCGTTTGTAAGAAAAATCTACAAAAGTATAAAGAAGAGGTACCGACTAAAACAATTAAATGCATAAACAAACTGATGATCCCAAGTCGAAGCCAAATATCTCCTTCTACATTGGGTGCAAAGGCTAAAACAATAGCAATAACTTGAGAAACGATAAGCGAAGCTAATACGCCTCGCTCATTAAAAAGAGCCGAAAAAAGCAAACCATCATTTTTTAGTGACTTGCTCATAACGACTCTCCTATAATCTAAATTTTAAATTAACGTAGCTCTACAGGAACAGCAAATACAATATTCTCTTCTTCGCCTGGGTTTTCAACAACCTGCGTACCACCAAGATCTTTTAATCGGCTTATAACTTGTTGTACAAGCACTTCTGGCGCAGATGCACCCGCAGTTACACCCACTGATTTAGAACCTGAAACCCACTGCTCTTGCACATCAGTTGCGTCATCAATTAAATAAGCAACAGTGCCCATTTTATCTGCAAGTTCACGTAAGCGATTAGAGTTAGAGCTGTTTTTAGCGCCAACAACTAATAGCACATCAACTTTGTCAGCTAAGTCACGAACAGCATCCTGACGATTTTGCGTTGCATAACAAATATCATCTTTACGAGGTCCGTCAATTGATGGAAACTTATTGCGTAGTGCATCAATAACATCAGCAGTATCATCAACTGATAAAGTCGTTTGACTACAGTAAAAAAGATTTTCAGCATTTTTTACATTAAGCGCAACAACATCATCAACGGTTTCAACAAGATAAATACCACCGTCTGAGTTATCATATTGTCCCATTGTTCCCTCTACTTCAGGGTGACCATGATGTCCAATTAAAATACACTCAATACCTTTGCGACTCGCACGTGTAACTTCCATATGCACTTTAGTTACAAGCGGACACGTTGCATCAAATACTTTTAAATCACGACGTTTAGCCTCGCTGCGAACCGCTTGCGATACGCCATGTGCGCTAAAAATAACAATACTGTCGTCAGGTACTTGATCAAGCTCTTCAACAAATACCGCACCACGGCTTTTTAGTCCATCAACCACATAGCGGTTATGTACTACTTCGTGGCGAACATAAATTGGCTTTTCAAAAATATCTAAAGCGCGCTCAACAATACTAATAGCACGGTCAACACCAGCGCAAAAGCCGCGAGGATTAGCTAGTAATATTTCCATTAACCTTCCACCTCAATAATATCAACTTCAAAGGTTAAACGCTGGCCAGATAAAGGGTGATTAAAATCAATCGTTACCGACTCACCTTGCACTTCGCGAACTAAACCAGGAAGCTCAGTGCCATCAGGTTGAGTAAACGCAATAATTGCACCTACCTTAGCTGGTGTTTCTGGACCAAACTTACTACGGTCAACGTAGTAAATATTATCTGGGTTTGGTTGACCAAAAGCATCTTCAGGTTCTAATTCAAACGTTTTACTTTCGCCTGCAGTTAAACCTAATAAACACTTTTCGAAGTTTGCCGTTAAGCTGCCATCACCCATTGTTAATTTAGCAGGTTTGTTGTGCACCTTGGTAGAATCAGCGGCAGAGCCATCTTCTAATTTAATAGAAAAATGGAAAATAACTTGCGAGTTTTCACCAATTACAGCTTGGCTCATGCTTTATGCTCCTTTGGACTCTCGCCGGTGAAGGCGTCAAATAACAATAATGCTGCGCCAATACAAATAGCGCAATCGGCAATATTGAATACAGGAAAATGTGAGTCTTTATAAAAAACGTGAATAAAGTCGATTACATAACCATACGCAATACGATCGTATAAATTACCAATAGCGCCAGCAAGTACCAATGCATAAGCACCGCATAGTACTTTATTTGTAGCAGGTAAGCGTTTTAGCCACCATACAAGCAAAGCACTAATAGCAACGGCAATTGCACTTAAAAACCAACGCTGCCAACCACCCGCTTCACTTAAAAAGCTATAAGCAGCACCATAGTTATGTACATAAGTAATACTAAAAACAGGGAGTAAGTTTATAGACTCTTGATAAGCCATAGTTCCTACAACAAGTGTTTTACTGGCAAAGTCTATTACTAAAAGTAATAGACTCAACCAAAGCCACACTAAACCACTTTTTTGGGCTAGTTTGCTCACTAAGAATAACTCCTAAGCGAATTGACGCTTTTCACCTTCGCCGTCAACATTACTTACACAACGACCACAAATTTCAGGATGAGCAGGCTCAACGCCTACATCTTCGCTGTAATGCCAACAACGCTCACATTTAGCAGCATCTGTTGCAGCAACGCTAATGAACAAACCTTCAATCTCGGTAGCTTGTGTATCTACAGGCTGGCTATCAACTTCAGTAACATTCACGGCTGATGTTAACAATACAAAACGCAGTTCATCACCAAGCGCGTTTAATTTAGCGGCAAGCTCTTTACCCGTAAATAAATTCACCGTTGCTTGAAGTGTTGCACCAATGACTTCTTCTTTACGTGCAGCTTCTAATAAGCGGTTTACTTCGTCACGTACAGTTAAAATCTCTAACCAATCATCGTTACTAAATTGGCTATTTGTTGGTGCTTGTAAGCCATCGTACCAAACTGATGTAAATACGTAGTCACTACGCTCACCCGGTAACGCTTCCCAAATTTCTTGTGCGGTAAAGCTCATAATAGGTGCCATCCAACGCGTCATTGCTTCTGCAATATGATAAAGCGCAGTTTGACAAGAACGACGTGCATGGCTATCACTCTTAGCTGTATATTGACGATCTTTAATAACATCTAAATAGAACGAGCCAAGCTCACCCGTACAGAAGTTCATTAGCTTTTGAGTTACTAATAGCATTTGGTAGCTGTCGTATGCGGCTAAAATCTCGTCTTGCAACTGAGCTGCGCGACCAACAATCCACTTATCAAGCTCAACCATATCATCAACAGCTACTTGATCTGTTTCTGGGTTAAAACCATTTAGGTTAGCAAGCAAGTAACGGCTGGTGTTACGAATACGGCGGTAACGATCGGCTGAGCGTTTAAATATTTCATCCGACACAGTCATTTCTGCCGTGTAATCGGTAGAAGCCACCCACAAACGTAGAATGTCAGCACCTAGTTTATTCATCACATTTTGCGGAGAGATAACATTACCTAGTGACTTAGACATTTTGCGGCCGTTTTCATCAACAGTAAAACCATGAGTCAATACTTGGCGGTATGGCGCATGACCATTAATAGCAACAGATGTCATCATTGATGACATAAACCAACCACGGTGCTGATCAGAACCTTCAAGGTATAAGTCAGCTGGACCAACCAGGTCTTCACGTGCATCTACTACACAAGCGTGTGACACACCTGAGTCAAACCATACATCTAGCGTATCTTGCACTTTCATGTATTGCTTGGCGTCTTCTTCACCAAGTAAAGTAGCTGGTTCTAAATCGTACCATGCTTGTATACCAGACTTTTCAACAAGCTCTGCTGCTTGAGCAATTAACTCTTGTGTATTTGGGTGAAGTGCACCGGTGTCTTTATCAACGAACAATGCAATAGGAACGCCCCAAGTACGCTGGCGAGAAATACACCAATCTGGGCGGCTTTCAACCATGTTAGAAATACGGCTTTCACCCCACTCTGGTAACCACTGCGTGTTTTTAATCTCAGCAAGAGAATCTTGACGTAAGTTAGCCTGATCCATACTTACAAACCACTGCGGTGTAGCACGGAAAATGATTGGTGTTTTGTGGCGCCAACAATGTGGGTAACTATGCGTAAGCGCATGGTGATGCATAAGCGCACCACGCTCTTTTAACACTTCAATTACGCTCGCATTCGCCTTAAATACGTGCTGACCTGCAAAAAGTTCGGTATCTGGTAAATAAACACCATTTGCACCAACAGGGTTAGCCACTTCAAGGTTGTAATTTAAGCCTGCCACGAAATCTTCTTGACCATGGCCTGGGGCGGTATGTACAACACCAGTACCTGAATCAGTAGTTACGTGTTCTGCAACAATCACTGGTACATTAAAATCATAAAAAGGATGGGCTACTTGCAAGTTTTCAAGCGCTGCACCTTTTACATACCCTAGTACGTGAAAGTGATTAAAACCAAAACGGTCCATAGCATCTTTAACAAGCTCAGAACCTAAAATTAGGCGTTGTTGTACGCCTTCATCTTCAACCTGTACTAACGCATACTCTAAATCGGCATGCACAGCCACAGCGCGGTTTGCAGGAAGCGTCCACGGTGTTGTTGTCCAAATAACAGTACCAACACTGCCTTCACCTTTATGACCATCAGCCAGATCAAAGGCACTAACAACAGCATCTTGATCAACAAATGTAAAACGCACATCGATTGCTGGTGACTGCTTATCTTGGTATTCAACTTCAGCTTCTGCTAATGCAGAGCCACAGTCTGTACACCAATGCACAGGCTTGGCGCCTTTATGCAAATGACCTTTTTCAATAATTCGACCAAGCACACGAATTGCATTCGCTTCAAAGTCAAAGTTCATTGTTAAATATGGCTTATCCCAATCTGCAAATACGCCTAAACGTTTAAAATCAACTTTTTGACCTTCAACTTGTTTTTTAGCGTATGCACGGCATTTTTCACGAAACTCACTCGCAGTAACTTTTACACCCGGCTTGCCTACTTTTTTCTCAACCATTAACTCGATTGGTAAACCATGACAATCCCAACCTGGAACTAATGGTGAATCAAAGTCAGATAATGTTTTAGACTTAACAATAATATCTTTTAATATTTTATTAACTGAGTGGCCTAAATGGATATCGCCATTTGCATACGGAGGGCCGTCATGCAAAATAAAGGTTTTTTTACCTTTCTTAGCGCTGCGAATTTGACCATAAAGGTCGTCCTCATACCATGCTTTAAGCATTTTTGGTTCACGTTGTGCCAAATTGCCACGCATTGGAAACGGTGTTTCCGGTAAGTTCAAAGTATGTTTATAGTCGCTCATTTATCCTACATTCCGTCTCTATCGGCTACCTGATTTAAACCAAAACACTGCTTAGCGGCAGCAACATCAGTTGCTATTTGCGCCGTTAATTGTGTTAATGTCTCGAATTTTTTCTCATCGCGAAGTTTTTTTATTAACTCCACATGCATAAATTGTCCGTAAATATCCTGTGCAAAATCAAAAAGGTGAACTTCTAATAATGCACGAGTTCCATTAAATGTCGGCTTATTACCTACATTTGCAACTCCAAAAATCTGTTTTCCTGCAATCGTTGCTTGCACTGCAAACACTCCGTTGACAGGACACACTTGGCGTTTTAGGGCTATATTTGCCGTTCTAAAACCGAGTTCACGTCCTCTTTTCCAGCCATGTATAACACGCCCAGAAATAGCATAATCGTGACCAAGCATTATTTTAGCACTCGCTAAGTCACCGGATGCTAAAGCATCTCGTATTAAAGTGCTGCTTACTCTAGCATTTAATTGACGAAAGCTCGCGGTGCTTTTTACATCCATGCCCGCTTGCTTACCCATGCTAGCAAGTAAGTGAAAGTTACCTTGGCGTTGCTTTCCAAACTTAAAATCATCACCAACAGTAAGTGCTTTAACACCTAACTTTTTAATCAAAATCTCATTAACGAATTGCTCAGCATGCATGTTTGCAAATTGCTGATTAAAGCTAATGCAAATAACTCGCTCAATACCTAAATCACTCAATAAACGTAACTTATCTCGTAAGCGCGTTAACCGTGCAGGGGCATTGTTTTTAGCAAAGAACTCTTGTGGCTGGGGTTCAAACAGCATTACAGTGCTAGGCAAACTATGCGCTTTAGCATCGCTAAGTAAACCTTTTAGTACTTCTGCGTGGCCTAAATGAACGCCGTCAAAATTACCAATAGTTAACACACAACCAAAATGGTGTGGGCGAATATTGTGTATACCTCTAATTAACTCCATGCCACCTAATGCCTTGTTTAGCGAGCTATTAATTACGGCTAAAAAATGATTAAAGCCGCAGAGTTGCCGATTATAATCTTTTTTTTAGTTTGATTCAGTAATTGCTACACTTTTTATCGTATTTAGTCTAACGCCCATCACAAATAGCATTGCAAAGTAGCTAATACCTGCCAAAGCCACTAGCGCTACTAATAATATTACTTGCTGTGTAAAGGCCCATGTAGCCCAATAATAGTAACTGCTCACAAACCATGTGACAGCTCCCATAACAATACTTGCAACAACACATTTAAGTGTAAAACGCATACTCATTGATGAGAACTGGTATACATTTTCTTTTTTAAGCTGTCTGTATAATAAAAATGCATTGCAGCTAGCCGATAACGAAGTAGCAAGTGCCAACCCTAAATAACCAATGAAAGGAGCCAGCATAATGTTAAACACCATATTAAGTACTAAGGTAATAATACCAATACGCACCGGTGTTTTTGTATCTTGACGAGCATAAAAGCCAGGAGCGAGTACTTTTATTAGCATAAAGCTTACAAGTCCGACCGAATATGCGACTACGCCTAAGCTTACAGCTTTGACATGATCAATACTGTCTTCTTTAAATGCACCGTGGTCGAACAACACGGTAATAATAAGTGGGCTGATGATCATCAAACCTATCATTGCTGGCAGGCCTAAAAATATAACAAAACGAACTCCCCAATCGAGAGTATGCTGAAAGTCGCTACTTTTTTTACTGCTATGTAGTTTAGAAAGCGCCGGTAAAATAACTGTCGCAATACCAATACCAAATAACCCCAGCGGAAATTCAATTAAGCGGTCTGAATAGTAAAGCCATGCAATTGAGCCCGTCATCAGTAATGACGCAATCATGGTATCGAGCAACAGATTAATTTGACTAATAGAGACACCAAACAAAGCCGGTAGCATAAGTTTTCGTACTTTTTTTACGTTTTCGTCTTGCCATGCCCAGCGCGGACGCGCCAACATTTTAGCGCGATACAAGAACGGTAATTGAAATAGTAGCTGCACTACACCACCGACAAATACACCTATGGCAAGTGAATAAGCACCTACCGAAAATTTATCATGTAAAAAAATTGCACACGTAATAATAGAAACATTAAGCAAAACTGGTGTAAATGCAGCAACAGCAAAACGGTTATACACATTCATTACCGCACCACTAAGTGCAACTAAACTTACAAAAAATAAATAGGGGAATGTAAGTTTAAGTAGTGAACTTGCAAGTTCAAATTTTTCGGCATTAGGTCCGCCTTGCCACCAATCTATAAACCAACCGGTACCAAATAGTGCTGCAATAACAGGGGAAGCAACAACACCAATAATAGTGACAATTAGTAAAATGGTTCCTAATGTGCCTGCTGCTTGTGCAACAAAAAGTCTGACCTTGTCGTCTCCTTGCTGTTCTTTAATTTCACTTAGCACAGGTACGAATGCTTGTGCGAAGGCACCTTCTGCAAATAAACGGCGTAAAAAATTAGGAATACGGTTAGCAAATAAAAAAACATCAGCCGCTGCACTTGCGCCTAATAAATTGGCAACGACAGCATCTCGAACGAGCCCTAAAATACGCGATATCATAGTCATACAACTAACAATCATACCAGAGCGAAATAAACCTTTTGACACCTTAAACCTACTCAAAAATCCTCAAGATAGGCGATTATGCCACAGTCTTTTTTATAAATCGCTTTAAAGCACTAGGCTGGGGGTCTGTGCTTTGTTACAATGTCTATATTAACTGCTAAAGCGGCAAATTGATGCTCGTTATATGGTGCAGTTTTTCTTGGATTGTTAAATTTAAATTGACATCCATGATAGAAACAGGCATATTCCACGGCCTTTAATTTAAGCTTTATTTTAAGATTGTTAGGAGCAAACCTTGGCTAACATCAAGTCTGCAAAAAAACGCGCTATCACAAGCGAAAAAAACCGTCAGCACAACGCAAGCCGTCGTTCAATGATGCGCACTTACTTCAAAAAAGTAATTGTTGCTATTGAAGCGGGCGATAAAGAAGCTGCACAGCAAGCTTTTTCTGTTGCTACACCTATCCTAGACCGTTACGCAACTAAGGGTCTAATTCACAAAAACAAAGCAGCTCGTCATAAGAGCCGTATAGCAGCTAAGATTAAAGCTCTATAATTTGTTTTTGATAGAATATAAAAACCGGCTTTTGCCGGTTTTTTTTTATCTAAGATTTAATCTCGTACTTTAATAACAGTCGACATAAATATTTAAACAGATTAGTGTCATACATTTTCCAAGTCTGGATAAAACTTCTTAAGCATTGCCGCTATTTTTTTAGGTGTAAACGGCTTCACTACAAATCCTTTAGCGCCTTTATCAATTGCATCCTTAACATTTTCAATACCTGAATGTGCAGATACCATTACTACATTTGTCTCAGGGCTTAATTCATTGATTTGCGCAATCAAATCTTTGCCATCGCCGTCCGGCAGTTCTATGTCTAAAAAAATGATATTATAATTTGCAGCCTGGCACTCACTAATACATTGTGAGGCAGTAGATGCTTCCTTTACGTTATCTATCCCTAAGTGCATGAGCGTTTGGCTCAAAAAACTACGCACTGTGCTAACGTCATCTACAATTAAAATTGATAGCTGCGTATTCATCTTTATTCCTCGTAGGCTATAAGCTAACTTTAAGTTATCATAATAATTAGCTTAGTATATAAATTTGCTCATTTAATTATAGAGACCTACGGAAAAAAGGCCAGATTTGCTTTATGTCTAAAACCCCAAATAAACAGTCGTTGCTAGGTAAAGCACCAACAAGAAAAAAAACAGCGCAAAAAAGAAAGCCGCAACGCCCTACTCAGCGCTCTATACCCGCAGAGGAAAAAACAAACATAAACAATGGCACTAGCCAAAAAACAAAGTCAAAAAAGGGGCTATTTATATCTCTGGCCATTGTTATTGTAATAATTTTAGCTTTTCCAAAACCAACCTTGCTCACCTATAAAAAATTAGGGATGGTAAGTGAGAGTGTTTACTGGCCTGGACTTTTAGGTTACGGAGCTACTTTAATTGATTCCAACTTGCACCCCAACTATGATTCTAGCCGTGAATCCCTTTATTTATGCAGTGATTTACAAAAACCACAGAGCTGTCAGAAGTATCAAGTAATTGCTGACAATGGTTTGTTTTCGGCAATTGGCAGTTACTTTTAGCATTAAAAAAACTAATCTGAAAATTTAAAATTACTTGGTTGAAAGGTGTGCAAAAGATCAACATAATGGCGCTCCTTTTTTCAACAACTGAACTATTGAAACGACCATGCTAAATGAGCTAGATTGGCTTTTAAATACTACACTACTTGCACTAGGTTTAGGTGCATTCTTTATTAACCAGATAACACTGCTGCGCGTTGCCGCCATTAGTGCATGTGGTTTATTATTCTTATCATTTAGCCTAGATCTTATGTCGTCGAGCGTTATTTCAAATATGAGTTTAGTGTTGATCAACACTTTTTACCTGTTTAAAGTTTATACATTTGGGCAATTTAATGTAACCCAAAGTTAACAACTTTTCCTTAGAATATTTAATAGCCCAGCATTGCTGGGCTTTTTTGTTGCGAATTTTTAAAATATTAGAAACACGTTAGATCAGGACAGTATTAAGCGCCACTAAAGCACCACTGCAATAATGGTGCTGTGCATGTACTGTTGAGAGAAACGAGAAGAAAGACGAAAACCGAAAATACCTAATAAGCTAGGTTAATCTGCTATTGTTAATTCACTTTGGGTTTGTGTTTTAGATGGGCTATCTTCAGCGTTAGCCTGATTAAACCAAGCTGAAACACCTAGCACGATAATTGAAATAACAACGAGGCTTAATTTAGCCCCACTCTGACTGGATTTCATAACACCCTCTTTATATTTTTATTAGTGAGAATATCTTTTACACTAATGAAAATTACAAATGTTAACAAGCTGTTTTTTAAACTAATTAGCTATCAGCTAATAACCTTTAGTTCTATCCACTGAATTATTGAGTGCTAAGCCCTTATTCAAACGTTCAATATTATCGGCTATTTGGTCTATAACGCTATTTAAATCAGATAGCGCTGCACAATGTGGTGTAAGTGTTATTTTGGGATTTCCCCAGTAAGGGTGGTTCTGCGTTAAAGGTTCTTGGTCAAAAACATCCAAGGTAGCAGCGCGTAAGCTATCGTTATTCAATGCATTTAATAAATCTTGCTCAACCACATGAGCACCACGTGCCACATTAATAACAACAGCATGTGAAGGTAGCTTAGCGAGCATTGAGTGATTAATAATGCCTGTAGTTACTTGCGTAAGGGGTAATAGACATACAAGGTAGTCAACGTCAGAAAGCATACCGCTAAGTCCTTCATCGCCATAATAAACCTCGACATTAGCCGTGCTTTTATCACTTTGCGCCCAGGCACTTACTTTGAAACCATTAATTATAAGTTTTTGCGCACATGCTTTACCTAATTCGCCAAATCCAAGTATACCAACATGTTTATTACTAAAAGCTCGTTTTGGCTTCCATGTTTGCTGTGTTTGTTTAATGTAATACTCTTTTAAGCGTAATTTTTGAGCTAAGACATGTGTAAGTACATATTCCGCCATATCTTCAGCTAGTTGCATGTCAACAATACGTACTACTTGGACATGTTCAGGTAATAATGTTAAATCGATACTATCTACGCCTGCACCAAATGACGACACAGCTTTTAAGTTAGGCAGCTGCGGCCACAGAGACTCAGGAGCATTCCACGCAAGTACAAAATCCACATTATTTGCGTTTTTGCAATCAGGCCATTGCTCTATCAATGTATTTGGTAATCGCTCTTGTAACTTCGTTATTAGCTTTTCGTTGTTGCGCCCCGTTATAGCCACTAATACCGACATAAATTCTCCTAGCAATTCACAGTTTATAATTTAGTACTTTAAAAAGTCACACTACTGCAAAGTAACTGTCACACCCTTTTTTTAATCTTACATGTATGGCGAATAGACCAAACGGAATATGAGGTTAATATGATAAGTGTTGATAAAGTAATTGCAGCAAACTTACCACAACTAGAGAACTCTCCAAAAGTAAAAGGTTTAGTAAAAAAGGGCTTGGGTTACTTATTGCATGAACAAGAGTTTATCACCTTTGGTAATACGTACCCTCACCTACAAGGATTAGAATTTGTTGAGCAAGTACTTGATGAACTCAATTTTGATACGCGCTATAAACCTAAGCAGATAGAACATATTCCTAACGAGGGTAAACTTGTTATTGTTGCTAACCACCCTATTGGTTCATTAGATGCTTTAGCACTTATCAAAGTACTCTCTACAGTAAGGCAAGATTTAAAAGTAGTCGCAAACCGCATGTTAATGTCGGTCAGCGCAATGCATTCTCTTTTACTCCCTGTTGATAACTTATCTGGTATGAGTAAAAAGCAAGAGCTTAGTAATATACAAAACCATTTAAAAGGTGGAGGTGCCTTACTTATATTTCCTGCAGGGGAAGTGTCGCGCCTAGGACCAACCGGCATTAAGGATTGCAAATGGAATAGCGGTTTTTTACGTATGGCAAAAAAAGCCAACTGCCCCATTTTACCTATTTTTATTAAAGCCAAAAATAGTCCACTTTTTTATGGTACATCAATGATTTATAAGCCTCTGGCAAGTTTATTATTAGTGACAGAAATGTTTAAGCAGCGCAAAAAATCTTTAGAGTTTGAGATTGGTGCTTCTATCCCTCCTGAGTCCTACTTAATAGAAAACCTTAAAGATAAAGAAATTGTAAACCTCATACGTAAACAGCTTTATAGGCTTACAACTAAAAAAACACTACCGCTAAAAACACAAACACCTATTGCTGTGCCTGAGTGTAGAAAAGAACTAAAAAGAGCAATTGAGCAATGTCAGCTTCTGGGTAAAACACACGATGGCATGCACATTCATCTATATCAATATGTAGGTAGTTCCCCTATTTTTAGAGAGCTGGGACGCCTCAGAGAAATAGCATTTAGAGCAGTAGGTGAAGGAAGCGGTAAGCGTCGTGATATAGATAAATATGATATGGATTACCAACACCTTGTACTGTGGGACCCTATGCAACTAGAGCTAGTAGGTGCTTATCGATTAGCCTGCGCACAACAGATAATACAAAAGCATGGACGTGAAGGTTTATATACCGATAGTTTATTTTCTTACACCGACGCTATGACGCCCTATCTACACCAAGGTATTGAGCTTGGTCGAAGTTTTGTACAACCTAAGTATTGGGGACGTAAGAGTCTTGACTATTTATGGTACGGTATTGGTGCTTTTATAAAAAACTACCCACAGTATAGATATTTATTTGGGGCTGTAAGCGTGTCCAACGCTCTACCTGAGCAAGCCAAAGCCATGCTCGTTTATTACTATCAACATTATTATAAAAGCAGCATAGAACTAGCTACCCCTAATAATGAGCTTAAATTAACTGAGCAACAGCTAACTCAATGCAATATTCTTTTTAATGGAAACGATGTTAAAGAAGATTTTGTAGAGTTAAAACATGTGTTAGCTAATATGGGCGCTCAAGTCCCTACTTTATTTAAACAATATACTGAGCTTTGCAACCCTGGCGGTGTACAATTTTTAAGCTTTAGCATTGATCCCGATTTTAATAATTGTATTGATGGATTGGTATTAGTCGATCTTAAAAGTGTTAAAGAAAACAAAGCTAAACGTTATTTAGAATAACTATTGATAACTAAAGTCAGTGCACCGAGTATTTTATGCATTATAAAATACTCGGCTTATATTTAATTATACAAACCGACTCAATCGCATTTAAGTCTTCCAATACTTTTTAAGTGTCGGGTGTTTAAATTATTTTTGAACCCTGCTAAAAACATATTTTCTTGTTTATTAAGACCCTTGGTGAAACACGAGATTATGGCAAAGCAGTGCCTGCCTTATATTCATGTGACTGTTAATTAAATAAATATGTCAATCTTTACAAAAGCATAACGACACTAAAATTAATCTAAATCAATAAAACATTTTATAAGCTTCAAATGCTTTTTAAACTTTGATCTAGAACAGGTTTTCATATTTATTGCTCGGTAATAATAGCGCTAATTAAACAGTAGTTCTTGGAGAACAACATGAAAACTCAAATTAGCATCGCATTATTAACCTCTTTATTAGCACTCTCTCCAGCTGCACACGCTAACTTTAGCGTAAATGTTGGTGCTATTAACGTAAACCCTGATAACAATAGCTCAGCGATTAATGAAGCACCTACGCTAGGCCTTAAAGGTGATTCAGATACTCAACTAGGTATCACCGTAGATTATGCATTTAACGATCAATGGGTGTTAGAGCTGATAGCAGCAACACCGTTTTCACACGATGTAAATGGCGCAGGCGGCTTAGCAGGCAACAAAATTGCAGATATAAAACAACTTCCACCGTCATTGGTTGCACAATACCACTTTTTAGATACAAGCTATGCGCTAAGACCTTTTATAGGCGTAGGCATAAACTACACTACATTTTTTGATGAGCAACCCTCTCAAGCACTTAAAGCAACACTAGGAACAGACGATGTAGAAGTAAAGTTAGATGATTCGTTTGGCTTTATGGCTCAGGTAGGTGCTAACTATAAAATTGATAAAAACTGGGGTTTACACGCTATGGTATCAATTATGGATATTGATACCGATGCCACTGTTTATGCTAATGGTGAAAAATCGCTTACATCAACTGTTGAGCTTGACCCTGTTGTGGCTATGTTTGGTGTTAGGTACAGCTTTTAAAGCATATATGAAGTAGTACATAGTTACCCAATTACAATGTGTGTTAAAAGGCCGAAAGGCCTTTTTTCTCATTTGTAGGGTATTAGCGATTTGGCAGGTTACTTAACTTTTTCTGCTCTAACATTTCTTTCCAGTACATTACTTCACTTGGCAATATAGGTGTTTGCCCATCAAAACCAGCAACTTCAAGCATTTCTTCAATACTTATAATACCCTTTTTACTTTTAAATACACCGCGTACATAAGCAATAGCATGTAAGCCTCGCTCTGAGTGAAACTTTTGCTCAATATAAAAGTATTTATGATCCCAGCCAACTAACTTAGTACTTATTGTATATCGCTGCATAGGTTTAATATCGCGGATATAAGTAATAGCAGTTGCGTTAACAATCGGAAACCAACGACGCTTCATTATTTGCTTTAGTAAGCCAACACGCTCCGTCATCCACGTGCGAGATAAATCCATCATCGCAAGATAGCGTGAGTTCGTTAAATGTAGATTAATATCACAATCAGTCGGCAAAGCTTTGTAATCAATATCTACTGTATCAAGTAGATTTTGATATTGCTTATTGCGTTTAATTTTGAAAAATAATAATAAAAGTCGAATATATAAGTTCACAATAAAGGTCTTACCAGTTAAATTTATTCGAGTGTAGCATAGCCCCTTGCGAAGACGAATATTCTACTTTAATCTTAAATCATTATTACAATAAAAAAGATAGCTAATGAAATCAAAACTAAAAATTATCGCTGCACTGGCCCTATTAGTCCCTAGCTACAATGCTTTTGCCGATTTCTCGTTACCAGGTAAAGGCTCAGTAACTTACCCTACCGGTGTAGTTAAAGAATTTAAATTTGGTTTTGAATGGCAGCAAAAAGCTGAGAAATTCACTATTGGATCTAAAAGTTACAATATGGAGCAAATTCCTAGCTCTTACTCTGTCGCCATCACGCTTTCAAAAGATGACAGCCAAGTATGGGTTCAAGAATTTAATAACGGGTTTATTGAGGAGTTTGAATGGCAAATTGGCGAACATACAGTCACTCTAAAAAAGCAGCAGTTTAGCGATCCGGTAAAAGGTGACTATGTTATTGAGCTAAATGGCCGTAGCTATTTTTTCACTCGTAATAACGCCAGTATCGTAATGAACTTTAACGAAGAAGGTATTGAGACGATTGCAATTGATGGGGTAACAAAAAATATGGGCACTAAAAATTAGTCCCCATATTTTAATTTCTTTAAGTCAATTACACTTTTACTGTTTTTCGATTAATCCCGTAATCACGTAACTTATTAGCTACAGCGGTGTGACTTAGGCCCAATCGCTTAGCTAACTGACGTGAGCTTGGGTAAGCAGGGTAGAGTTTGCGAAGTAAAGTCGCTTCAAAACGTTTAACAGCTTGATCTAGTGAGCCTTCAAAATCAGACTCTAAATACCCTAAATCATGAGTAAAAGTTGGTAACTGCAAATGCTCTACGCGAAGCTCGCTATCATCTAGTAACGACACTGCACGGTAAATTGCATTTTCCAGCTGACGTACATTTCCAGGCCAGGGATACTCTTGTAAAAAGCTTAAACACTCTTGTGATAAAACAGGAATTGCATGACCATTTTGTTGCGCATATTTTTGAATAAAATGCTCTGCAAGTGGTCCTACATCTGCTTTTCTATCTCTTAGTGGCGCTATTTCTAAAGTAAGCACGTTTATACGGTAATATAAGTCTTCTCTAAAAACCCCTTCTTGTACCATTGCAGGTAAGTCTTTTTGAGTAGCGGCAACAATACGTACATTTACTTTAACTTCGTTCTCATCGCCTACTTTTCTAAACGTACCATCTTGTAAAAAACGCAGTAACTTAGTTTGTAGTTGAGTCGACATTTCGCCAACTTCATCTAAAAATACAGTTCCACCATCAGCTTGCTCTAATACACCACGCTTTGGCGCTGCGTTTTCTTCGTACCCGGCATAACCAAATAATTCAGACTCAGCAACATCATCAGGAAGCGAAGCACACGATAGCGCAATAAAAGGCTTAACAGAGCGATTAGATGCGTAATGACACGCCCTAGCTAATAACTCTTTACCTGTACCAGTTTCGCCAGTAATCAAAATAGGGGCTTCTAGTTGCGCCATTTTGCGTGCTTCGCGCACAACTCGGCGCATTGCCGTACTAAAGTTATGAATAGTAGCAAAGCTTTCTTGCCCGTAGCGTCTAAATGCACTGACCTGCTGCCCTAAGCGGCTTTGCGATTTAATGTTAATAACCGCACCCGCTAAAACATCGCCTTCACTGCCTTGTGGCACGGCAATTGGTAAAATATCTGCAATAAAGTCTTCGCCAGCTACTTCAACCCGAGTCGTTTGGCCTAACACTTCCTTACCTTCTAACCAACGCGTAAAGTTAAAGCCCTTTAGTAGGTTATTTATGTTAGCGCCAATAACTTCTTTTTCACTTAACTGCAGGTCTTTACAGGCAGCATCGTTGCATAAACGTACCCAGCCCTTAGCATCAATAGAAATAACACCATCAGGTAATGCACGTAACAAGGTATTTAATTCGTTATGCTCTCGCTCAGAAGGGAGAAATGCGGTAGTGCGTACATCATGCACACCATCAATCAGACGGATAGAAGGCATGATTTTTTGAAACTGCTCAAACTCTATTTCTGGAAAGCTCACATACATACGGCAATTGACAGAATCGACCTCAATGCCTTTTAAATCAACACTGTAGTTAACTAAAATATTAAGGATTTCTTGGGCTATACCGATCCGATCAGCACAGTGAATATCTAGACGCATACATCCTCAAAGCAGGAAAAACTAAATTAGCCGAATAATACGCTAAGTCGCTTTGATAAGGTAGCTTATTGTAAACATTTTTGGACAAGTCTGCGTTTTAATTAACACATAAGAATAACAACATAAACACGCTACACAGCAGAGATAGCCTGCTGCATAGCTAAATTACTTTTAACCTTGAGGGTAAGCAGACCATTCTTCGCCATCAAGTTGTATGTAAGGTCGTTTATTAACATACATCATGATTGTGCCGGCATTTTCAGCAACTTTTGGGGCTTTTGGCAAGTTTTCAACTAAATTAGCGATGCTGTTATTACCCCCAAAAACATTTGTCTCAAGTGTTTTTGCAACAATTTCAGATAAGGCAAAGTAACTAGTCGATTCGTTAATCATAATCTGCGAGTAGCTTTTAACGTCTGGGCCAATAAATTTAATAGCAGCTGGTACAGATACAATAGTAGGACTTGGTATTTCACGAAGGCCAGCAAACTGTACCTTGTCACCTTTTAATGCTGCACCATGTTCAGGTACTATCATTAACATGACATTACGGCCGCGCTTTTCAAGGTTTTGAATAAAACGATTAATATCAGATAGTAAATTAGCGTGCCTGATTGGGTAACTTTCAAGGCTATTCATGCGTTTTTTATTGGCCAGCTGGTTACCATCGTGAAGGCTTGTTGTGTTGTAATACATTGCACACGGCTCACAATCTTGCGCTTCATTTTTAAGCCAACTATCTAGCACTGCACCGTCAGAATAAATAGGACTGTCATCAAAGCCGTATTGCGCTACTGGAAGTGAATCAATATTAAGTGGTTTATCGTTTAGGCCACCAAAGCGATTAACCAAGCCTTTAAAGTCATCGAAGTGGCCATCGTGGTTCATCACAACGCTGCTTTGATACCCTAATTTTTCTAAATTTTTAAATAGATAACATTGCTCTGGTGCATCACTAAATAAAGCTGTTTGGCTTGTTTGCCCACAACTTGCGCGTAAAAGCCTTATAGCTGCAGGCCCACTGTAAGATGTTGCTGAGTTAAAATCTGAAAACACCACATCAAAATCATTAAACATGTCTTCAACACTAACGCCAATAGCGTTCAAGTCATCAATCGCCATTGAACAAATATTTAAAACGATGACATCGAACAGTTCGCCATTAACTTGCGAAGGAAAATGGCTAATTAAATGGCTTTGTTGTTGATAAAAGTCTGACAATTTTTGATCAGGTGTTTGGCTTTCGCGCGTAATGACTTGTGCTTGATTAGTAGGCTCATTTCTAATTGTTGTATTTGTAGAGTAGGCATTTACTACTGTGCCTGATTGTTCACCCTCTCCTTGCCATCCTATCAAAAGCAGCCCAACAATTGTTATTGTTGTAAAACGTAACCACTGAGATGTATACCAAAAACACACGGTAATAACGAATAATGCCAATAGCATATCTACACTGATGACACGTGCTAAAAGTTCAAAAAAATAGCCAAAACTGAAATCTTGAACATTACCAGCTTGCTTTGTCAGCCTATTTATTGGGGGCAACCAAGAGTCTTGGTAAAGTATGACAATCGCAAAAATACCACCAAGTACATGTTTTAACTTTTCAATAATCGCTTTTTTAAATTTGATTGCTAAAAGTGCTGCAAGGGCTGCATTGGTTAATACATTAAAATCAATTGCGCCGTAATAAAACAAGGCAAATTTAGCTAAGAAATAAAGATTCCACACTCCTAAACCTGATAATTTCACTGCTCATCCTTCTTTTTTTTATTCGGTGTATAAGGTTCAAGTACTTCGTGTTTAAAAGTAAGCTTGTAATAATATGTTTTTACTCTGGCCAATATTTGAGTTGCCGACATACAAAGCACAATACCGACTATAATTGCCAAAATAACGGTAATAAAAAGCTGATTAATACTCATTGGTTAAGCCTTTAATCTCATTACAAATGACACAGCATCGGGGCGCGCATCATTTGTAAACTCAGGTGTGTCTAATGACTCAGTAATCCCTTTTGACACACCGGGTTCAAACTTATAGCTATCATTCTCTGTTAACTGTTTAGAATAATCAGTAACCTGTTTACCGCTATAAAGCCGCCTTAATTGCTTACATTCTTGCTGTATATGAAAATGATCTGAAATAACATTTTGCTGCACAAAAAAGTCACTCGTTTGTAGCTTGAATAAATGCTTGATTGCATTATTTACGTCGTTCTCTCTACACGCATGCAAGTACAAATACACGGTGTTGTCTGCAAGGCTAAATACATCCCCTTCACGCTTAATATGAAACAAGTGTAAAGGGTGAATGGGCTCTATGCGGGGTAGTAACTCAAGCTTAACCAACACGCCGCTAACCCCAAGATTAACAGCCGAGTCACTATGAACCTCCACTTGGCGCGTAAATTCATCAAAAGGTAAATAGCCTTTAGAAAACGTATTTTCAGTATATTTCAGAACGTGCTCGACAGATGGCGGTAACGGTCTAGAAAATTGAAACCCTTGAATAGATTGAATTTGAGATAATAATCGCGAAGGTTCAGAAAAGCTATACAAAATAAGGTTAACGCCTAAAGTTAAAAATAAACATTCATCTTGATGGCGAATAACGCCATCAACATTTTGTACTACCAATTTTAACCAACGACCGCAGCTTTTCCTCAGTTCAAAGCACTGTTTACCAAGCAGTGCTAAATCTGTGTAACGCGTAACAGCAAACACCAATGTTGCCGCTTTTAATTTGGGGCCTTTGTCAAACAGCTCATTATTGTCTTTTGCGGTATAATAATGCGTAGGCAATTTTGTACCGATTGGCACCGCGCTTTGCACTAACCAGACATCGTCCTCATCTGGAAAATGCGAGCCATTGAATACTTTTAGATCGTTTACAGTTCCCTCTTGTACCAAAAACTTATTATCTTCAAGCGACAGTTGAAACTGCATATCAGCAAATACACCCGTAGTGTGGTGCCAATAATCGTACTCTAAAACGCGGGTAGCGGAATCATTATCTACAAAAATTAATCCATCAAAAGATTTATTAAGCTGCCTTATTAAAAATCGATAGTGTGTTACTTCTGGACCAGATAGCAAAAATAATAAGGTAACCCCTGTTTTTTTTGCAAACTCACTGTAATCGTTCATTATTGTTTTTGTGCTAGCTTCGGTTGCTGCACTAAGTAGCTCTGTGTTGAAGTGGATAAACACTAGCGCATTTTTTAATTTTTTATACGCGCCTATCTCTTTAATTATACCTTTGTTTATTCGCTCTATTGAGTAATGCTGTGTCTCAGATGAGAGAGAAAATGGATGAACTTTACTACGTTTGTACGCAGTATTAATTGCTGCAGAAAATGACGACTCAAAAAAAGATTCAACGTCTTGAGAAACAATGTAAATATCGTTTGCGCAATTTTGGTTAATTGCATGTAAAGCAAATTCAACCACAAAATTATCTAAAGGGGCTAAAACAGCATAACTTGAAGCCGATTTTAACTCTTTTGCAGCCGGCTCTAAACCCGTTATGTTAAAGTTATGCACTTAAAAAGCCCTCAAAAAAAATACTTTTTTACTAGTTTTGCCCGCTATTCTATATATAATAGCCAAATATTGTCCACTTTTAATAAAAATAAATATTACGCTTACAAAGGTTGTGATGAACAATTTAGCTACAAAAAGCTCACAAATACTCACATCAAGTGACATAGAAAACCTAGCTCGCCGTTTTGGTGGAAAAAGTGACGACTATATAGAAATTATGAATACACAAAAAAATCAAAAAACAATTAACAAGTATGCGCTATTGAAAGAAATTGATGACGCATTAAAAACATCTAAAGAAAAAAAATAAAAAAGGTAAATACCATTGCAAAGGATTTTTATTAAAGGTGTTAAAGGCGGCATAGGTAGCACATCAGTTGTTGCAAACTTAGCGTGCGTTTTGAAAAAATCTGATGTTGATGTGGTTGCCATAGACCTAGATGTTAAAAGTGACCTTGGTTTGCACTTTGGACTTAAATGGACAGCCACAAAAGGTTGGAGCAACGAGAGTACTTTTGTCGATGCATTATTACATTTTCGTAAAGATAGCGATGGCGTTCTTTTTTTACCCCATGGCGATAATGAATCAACGTTAGATGAAATTATAACCACAATTAACAATTGCAAAAATCTGGATTATAAAGAATCTGCTTGGATAATATTCGATTGCCCTTCACATATTAATATTTCTCACTACCCGTTAGAAGAAAACGATATTGTTATTGAGCTAGTCACTTGCGATGCAATTTGTCATAGCCTCATATACAAGCGCCTTCAAACTCTTAAGTCAGTAGAGTCAACTTGGAAACACTTTTTTGTCGTTAATCGTTACAACGCAGCCTCAGTGTTAGAATTTGATCTATTTTCTCTTTGGCAATCTACATTGCCATTTATGGCGCCGTTTTTTATTAACAGCGATGAAGTTATTAAAGAGGCCACAGCTAATCGTAATGTAGCCCTTAATTGCGCTCCATACAGTGTAGCGAACGATGACTTTGAAACACTTGCCGGTTGGCTTGTAAGTAAGGCGGCTAACTGACGATGAGCTTTACTCTTTTTTATAAAAGGCCCATACACAGTACATTGTATATTCTTTTGAGTATATTATTCACTGATAAGCTTGTGCGCTATATTTTATTTAAATTTCATAGTTACTTTAATCAGCACAAAGTAAATGTAATTGAAGCCTTTTTAATGCCCTTCATAACTTTGTTCGGTTCATTATTTGTGAATATAAAAAAGAACAAAGAAAACTTTGAGTTAGCGTTATATAACTATTATCCACACTTAAGGTTGCCATACAGAACTTATATCTATTCTAATATTATACGCTTTGTTATTCAGAGCATATTTTTGCTTTTTGCTGTTCATAAACCCAGAAAAAAATCAGTGTCTATAAAAAAACATGCTGTAAATTACTTTTATGATGGAGTCAGTTATAGCCTAAGGCAACTTCGTTGGTACGACCTTAAATTAGGCCGATTAATAAGGCGCCTTTTTTCCAAAAACAACAAGCCTAAAAAAAGTGCTTTTAAAACAATGGCCGACGCTCGTATTTGGCAGAACAAACTTATTAAATACATTGTTGTTGCACTGATATTATTCTTGCTTGCCATATTTGTTACTATTCCCTTTAGCCTTGAAGCGCAAGCGGTGTTTATTAGCTTTATTTTACTGGTTGCTTACGCGCTCAAACGCGTAAAAGGCCATATGGCCACGATTGTAATGATCACCTTATCTGTCACTACATCTTCTCGATACTTGTGGTGGCGATACACTGAAACACTTAATTGGGATGACCCTTTAGCACTTACATTAGGT
This sequence comes from Pseudoalteromonas sp. SG43-3, assembly GCF_014164385.1. NCBI lineage: Bacteria > Pseudomonadati > Pseudomonadota > Gammaproteobacteria > Alteromonadales > Pseudoalteromonadaceae > Pseudoalteromonas > Pseudoalteromonas sp. SG43-3. The sequence goes on along the minus strand of NZ_JACJFC010000016.1, from coordinate 64,680 downwards.
GCTGGCTTGTTACTAGCAGAAACATACGCATGGATGGTACTTATTTTAGGTTTTTTTCAAACTATTAACCCACTTGAAAGAAAACCTGTCATGTTGCCAAAAAATACTGACTTATGGCCAACGGTAGATATTTACATTCCTACTTATAATGAACCTTTAAGTGTTGTAAGGCCGACTACCCTTGCCGCATTAAGCATAGATTGGCCAGCAGATAAGCTGAAAGTCTATATTTTAGATGATGGTAAACGTCCTGAGTTTGGTGAATTTGCTAAACAAGTGGGTGCGGGTTATTTAACAAGACCAGATAATAACCATGCAAAAGCCGGAAATATGAATAGTGCTATGCGCTACACAGATGGTGACTATATTGCCATTTTTGATTGCGACCACGTACCTGCTCGTTCGTTTTTGCAAATGACCATGGGACAGTTTTTAAAAGACAGTAAAGTGTGTTTAGTACAAACACCACATCATTTTTTCTCCGCAGATCCATTTGAGAGAAACTTAAATAACCACAGTCAAATTCCAAACGAAAACATGCTGTTTTACGGGCTTATTCAAGACGGAAACGACATGTGGGATGCTACGTTCTTTTGTGGTTCGTGTGCGGTACTCAAAAGAGAAGCGCTTGATGAAATAGGTGGCTTCGCTTTTGAAACCGTCACCGAGGATGCTCATACTGCGCTGCGAATGCAACGCGCAGGTTATAAAACTGCCTATATAAATATCCCTCAAGCTGCTGGCCTTGCCACTGACAGTTTATCAGCTCATATTGGCCAGCGAATTCGTTGGGCACGGGGCATGGCGCAAATATTTAGGCTCGATAACCCGCTTTTAGGCAAAGGCTTGAACATCCCTCAGCGACTTTGCTACTTAAACGCTATGCTGCATTTTCTATCAGGTATTCCGCGCATTGTATTTTTAACCGCGCCCCTGGCACTCATATACTTTAATGCGTACATTATTTACGCGCCATTTTTAGCTATTTTTATCTACGTTGTACCTACACTTATTCAAATAAAAGCAACTAACTCACGAATACAAGGTAAGTATCGCTATTCGTTCTGGGGCGAAGTTTACGAATCTGTGCTTGCTTGGTACATATTAAAGCCAACAACAGTTGCTTTGTTTAATCCAAACAAAGGTAAATTTAACGTTACCGAAAAAGGTGGATTAAACGATAAAGAGCATTATGACTGGGGTATTTCTAAGCCATATTTGGTTTTACTCGCTATTAATTTAGTCGGTATGTTAGTCGGTATTTTACGCCTGTTTTTTGGCGACCCTACGCAAGTTGGTGTACTGCTGATTAGTATGGGGTGGGCGCTTTATAATATTATCATTTTGGGTGCTGCGGTTGCCGTGGCAGCAGAAGCACGCCAAGTGAGGCATTCACACCGCATTAAAGCAAACTTCCCAGCGGGAGTTCGTTTAGCAAATGGCCACACATTAAAAGTAAAAATTACAGATTACTCCGATAACGGCGTAGGAATAGAAACCGACCATGCACATGCTTGTCGTGTAAACGATAAAATAGAATTATTAATGAGCCGCGGTAATAAGCAATTTTCGTTTACTACCCATGTTTGTAATACTCGGGGTAATCAAATTGGCTTAACCATTAAAGATTTATCTCTTGAAAAACAGCGCGCGTTTATACAATGTACATTTTCACGAGCTGATGCGTGGCTTGACTGGCAAAATAACTTTAGACATGACCGCCCATCTTACAGTTTTAAAGAAGTGCAAAAAACAAGCCTTAGAGGGTTTAGTAATTTGCTATTTCATGCGCCACGAGCGCTCCAACCGACCATTCAGTTTATTACTGATATAGTTGTATACGTAAACTCATTTACTCCAAAAAGACCAATAGTGCATAATAATTATGATTAAAAAGTTGCTTAATATATCCCTAACATTGTCGCTTATTTGTTGCGCTTACTTTGTGCATGCAATTGAGCCATTACAAAATAAATCAATGTTCATTAATGGGTACCCTGAGAGCGCTCAGGTGTCGAGTTTACGTTTAGAGTTTGAAGCGTTAGGCTTTACAGGTTTTAGGCTTAACGGGGTAAATAACAACTCCCGCGTTGACTTTACAAACCGAATAGATAAATTGAGTACCAATTTAAAGCTTAACTTTTCGTATACTAACTCGCCTTCATTAATCGCGAATGTTTCGCACTTAAAAGTATACTTTAATGATAATTTAGTCACTGTTTTACCTATTAACGAACAACTTAGTATTGTAAAGAACACTGTGCAACATAGCCTCGACCTAAACGCTAAATATATCCAAGATTACAACCAAGTACGCTTTGAATTGGTTGGTTATTACGACCTTAGATGTCAAGATTACTTCAGCCGTACTATTTGGACAGAAATAAATAAATCAAGCAACATAACGCTCGATCAAAAGCAACTAGCTATCGATAGCCGTTTAGAATACCTTCCTGAGCCGTTTTTTGATGAAAAAGATTACAATAAACTTAACCTACCCTTTGTATTTGCTAAAACACCCAACACCCAAGCAATTGAAGCAGCAGCAACGCTATCGAGTTGGTTTGGAGCCCAAGCTGATTGGCGTGGATTTAATTTTCCCGTAACGTTAAATAAATCGCCTGATCAACACAGTGTGGTTTTTATTACTAATGATTCAAAACCTGATTTTTTGAAAGATTACCCAGATGTTGAAAAACCAACGATTGAAATCATTTCAAACCCATTTAATCGTTATTATAAAATGTTACTGATATTGGGCCGTGATGAAGCTGATTTAAAAACAGCGGTGACTGGCCTTGCATTTGGCCACAAAGTAATGACTGGAAGAAGCGCAAGTATTGAAGCCATAAATCAGTTGCCACTTCGAAAAGCGTATGATGCACCACGCTGGCTTAGAAGCGATCGTCCAGTGCATTTTGACGAGCTTATTGACTACCCTACGCAACTACAGGCGCAAGGTCTTAATAATGGTCCAGTAAAACTAAACATTCGCTTTGCACCTGATCTATTCACGTGGCGTGAAAGAGGAATACCTATTACTCTTCAGTACCGTAGCACGCCAGAATCAGAAGCCATCGACTCTCGTTTAAATATGCTAATAAACCAAGAATTTATAAGTGGTTTTTTACTAGATGAAAACAACGATTTATTACAAACAACACAAGCGTTGTTGCCACTAGTTGCCAATACTGACACCACACAAAGTACAGAAGGCTTTTCTGTCAATGGCATTAATTTAGCTAACAGAAATGAACTTAACTTTGACTTTAGGTTTGGCGTACTCAAAAAAGGCGAATGTGCTGTTGCACCTCCTGGCGGTGAGTTTGGTGTTATTGATGGCGATTCAAGCATTGACGTAAGTGAATTTGATCACTACATCGCATTACCAGATCTGAACGTATTTGCTAATAGTGGCTTTCCTTTTACCAAATATGCTGATTTACAAAAAACACTTGTACTTATTGATGAAAACCCAACACCTAATGCTTTAACCGTTTTATTTAACTTAACGGGGCACTTTGGCGCAATCACCGGCTACCCAACCCACAGAATGAGTGTTGCTCATTTAAATGAGGACGCTGATTTAGATGATAAAGACATACTCGTTATTGCTAAACCTAACAGTATTGCTAATGACTTAGATGAAGATGCACAAACAAATGTTTTGCTTAACAATAATCAGCGCGCAATTAAACAAGCAATTTATAATGGTGCATACGACGAACAAACGACCGATAAAGTAGAGGTTAGTATTAAAAGTAGTGGCGATATGGCTGTTATAACAGGGTTTCAATCACCGTTTGACTCAGACCGCTCTATCGTCTCGTTGAGTGCTACGACGCAAAATGCATTTACTATACTTGACGATGTTCTAATGAACTCAGAAAAATTAGCTCAAGTAAAAGGTAGTGCAGCCATTATCAACTCACAGGGTATTAAAACCATTCAAGTAGATGAGCAATACTTTGTAGGCCATATCCCAGTCTATACATTAGTGTGGTTTCACTTATCTGATCATCCATTTATTTTGGCATTACTGTCTATTTTAACGCTATTGCTGATCTCATTTATTTTATGGCGATTATTACAAGCACTAACTTACAAGCGTTTAGCTGAAGGAGACGAATAATGAAATCACTCGTTAATATGTTTTTTACTGTGATGGCACTATTTGCTTTCAATGCCAACGCACAAGTTGAACAGTGCGAACCTTGGCAGTCGTGGCAAGTGTTTAAAAATCATTTTATAAGCCAAGACGGCCGCGTTATTGACTTGGGCAGTGATCAAAGTATCACAACCTCTGAAGGCCAATCATATGCACTATTTTTTGCGCTTATTGCCAACGATAAAGCCGCTTTTGATTCTGTTTTAAATTGGACCCAAGAGCATTTATCAGAGGGCGATTTAAGTACGCGTTTACCAGCATGGAAATGGGGACTAGATAAAAACCGCGTAGGGGGTATTTTAGATTCAAACCCTGCGTCAGATTCAGACCTATGGATTGCCTACAGTTTATCGCAAGCGGCAATTTTATGGGATGAACGCCGCTATAGTATTTTAGCCGCAGTGCTTGCTCAACGTATAATCAGAGAAGAAACCGCCTACATAACGGGCCTTGGCCTGTCTTTACTCCCCGCACCTGCCGGTTTTGAGTTTGACAATGAGCGCTATAAGCTAAATCCTAGCTACTCGCCGTTATTTATTTACCAGCAATTTAAAAAGCTTTATCCACATTCACCGTGGCACCAACTGCACGAAGGATCAGCTAAGCTAATTTTAGATACCGCACAGCAAGGCGTTAGCCCTGATTGGGTTATGTTTGATTCAAACCGTGGTTTTTACTACAACAGAAAAAATACAGATTTAGGTAGTTATAATGCAATTCGTGTTTACCTTTGGGCAAGTATGATGGCAAAAGATGCACCCTACAAACAAGAGCTTCTTGCTCAGTTTGCACCATTTGTGGATACTATTGAAGAGCGCGGCTATGTTCCTTTAAATACGTACGCTCAATCAGGTAAATCTGAAAAAAGAGGACCTTTGGGCTTTAACGCTGCCCTGTTGCCTTTGTTAGCAGAGCAAGGTAATGATGAGCTAGTAATGGCCATTCAGCAAAAGCTAATGATTGATAAGTCTTTTACGCAAACACGTTATTACGACAGTGTATTGCATTTATTTGGTGAAAGTGCTGTAAACAAGCGCTTTAAAATAACGGCTGATGGAACGCTACAACCTACTTGGAGCACTGAATGTCGTTAAGGTTGGCCTTAGCTTGTACATTGGCACTAAGCACTAATTTAAATGCCGCAACAATAAATGATATTGATACACAATCGGTTGATTGGTTATTAAACCAAATTAGTATTGGTGAAGCACAACAAAACAAAAGACTTGTTGAAGATAGCCTGCAAAAATTGGTTGCAATTGCCCCTACGCGAATAGAAACGCAATGTGCGCTTGCACATTACGACTTTACGAATGGCAATACAGACCAGGCAAACTTGTTATTAAATAAGCTTGATAACCAACTAACACAACAAACACCTTGCGTAAAAAAACTCAAGGTTATGTCTCGTATTCAAGGTAAAGACAAGGCAGTAATTCAAGAAGCAAAGCTGCTTGCTCGTGCCGGCAGATATGAACAAGCACGTCAAATTTACAATAAAATATTTAATGATGTTTATCCTACTTTAAACTTTGAGCTTGAGCATTTAGGCTGGTATGCACAAGACAGCGCTCAATGGCAAGGGGTTAAAAATGGTTACAAGCAATTATTAAAACGCTATGACAACCTAGGCACTATAGAAGTTGCTTATGCCAGACATTTGCTAAGACGTAACCCACGCGATAAAGCAGCAATGCGTATTTTAAGTAAGTATGGATCGACATCGGGTTTTAGTGATGAAGTTGAAGGTATTTGGCTCTCTGCATTAAAAAATATGCCAATAAACAGTAATACTGACAAGCAATTTCAGCAATACTTTATACTTTACCCGTTTAGTAATAAGGGAGAGTTACAGTATCAAGACTTTAAAAAGCAATTAAAAGCACGCCAAAAATTATTAGCCGACCCGGCTTATCAGCTTTGGTTAAAAGGCAATAAGCTACTCGAACAAGAAAGATTAAATGCAGCAGAACCTCTTCTATTAAAAGCATTAAAAGGCCGCCCTACTGACGGCGAAATAATGAACAGCTTAGGCATGCTTTACCTACAATTAGGGGAGCATGGTAAAGCCTATAACTATTTTACACGTGCACAAAAATACACTGCCGACTTTGCAGAGCGAAATACCCTTAAAAGCATGGCTAAAACAGCTACGTTTTGGCTGTATATTCGCCAAGCAAGAGACGCTATAGACAGCAGTGAATTTAGAGTTGCCAAATTAAAACTCGATTTAGCCGCCGCATTAGAAGAAGAACCTAATACCGTACTGGCAAATCGTGGCACCTTACAATTTGCCCAAGGGCTATATTCACAAGCTGCGCTTACCTACCAAGTGGTGCTTAAAAGCGAGCCGTTAAACGAAGGCGCCCTATTTGGCTTACTCGAAATTGCAAAGCTTGAACAAAGTGAAAAAACGCTCACCTCTTTTTTTAATCGACTTTCATTTTCACAAAAAGAAATATTAAGAGCGTCATATTTAAGCTCATTAAGTAGCGTGTATAGAACTAAGGCAACAAAGCTAACTGAAGCTGGTGAATTAGAAGAGGCTGAAAAAATATTAAAAGAGGCTATTCAAGCAACACCAGAAGAGCCTTGGTTATATTACGACTTAGCGTTTATATATCAACAAAAAGGACTCACCGACAAAGCCCGCTCATTGTTTAATAATGTATTGTGGCAATTTCCGCTAAATTCACAGCTTAGGTATAGCCATGCACTGTTTTTGCGTGCTTTAGACGATTACCAAGGTGCGCTTGCTACGCTTCAGTATGTTCCAATTAAATCTCGCGATGCTGACATTGTATCTCTTGAACAACAGTTACAACTTAATGAGTCTTTAGCACAAAGCGAACGTTTTATTAATTCTCAAAATAAAGCGGCTGCTATTTATCACTTAAGTGCGTTAGAAGCGCAAAATTTAACGCCACCAATGAAAGCTGAGCTAGCACGAAGCTGGTTTAGCATAGAAGAACAAAACCACGCTTTAAAACTCATGCGTGACACATTAGCTGAAGACCCCTCATTATCAGCCTATTGGCATATGCTGTATGGAGAATGGCTTTTAGCACAGGGTAATAAAACTCAGACTACGGATTGGTTTAATCAATATCGGCTTCCTGAAAATGCCTCTGATGGTGAAATAGATCAGTTTGTGCAATTACAAAATGCCTATTATTCTGAGTATTTTAGTGGCAGTGATCTTATTGCGAAGCTAAATCAGCTTGATCAAAAATACCCAAGTTCATCAGCTACAACAACTGCGCTAATAAATGCAAACTTAGCACTTGAACAAAACCAATCTGCGATTATTTTATACGAACAAAAAGTAAAAAATAATCAGCTAATTGAACCTCAAGCTTTAATGGCAATATCCAAAGCCTACAGAGCGCTTGGTGATGATTTCCAATCGAAAGAAGTCACACAACTCGCGATTGAACAAAGTACAACGCAAGAAAGTTATTTTCAGCGTCAAATTATGGAGTCGTTAAACGATTTTAACTACGCAGGTGATGCCCTTTACTTAGCTGAACAGCTTATTCAAAAAGCACCTAATGATTTAGAGCTTCGTTATTTAGGCGCGCAAGTTGCCTCTAATTTTAATGAAACAGAGCAAGCACAAACGTGGTACGCACAAACGCTTTCACCTAATCGTCAACTGAATGAGAAAGAACTCTACACATCCCTTTCGCGCATCAACGAAAACGACGAGTGGTATATAAACGGTGCCAAACGAGAACTACTCAGCCAACAAAACAAAAACCAAGCCTACATTGCCGTTGGTGTAAATTTTAGCGGACAAGTAAGTACTGAAAGTGAGGCCACATTGGGCGCTGGTTTAGTCCCTATTGAAGCGTACTTTCCGCTTTGGCAGGGGCAAGGCTTTGTAAAAATAGATCCTACAAGTATTAGCGCGCAAACAACACGATTTGACGAGCAATTTGCTGGCAGTCGATACGGTCAAGGCGCTTTGTGTATATTTACCTGTGGTATTGACGAGGTAAGTCCTGAGCAAGATGGCGTTGATATTGGCATTGGTTGGCAGAACGAAAACTGGCGCGTAGATATTGGCACAACACCACTGGGCTTTTTAATCGAAGACATTGTATGGGGTGTTAACTATTCGGACGACTTTGGTGACTTTGGCTATAGCCTTGAGTTAGAAAAACGACCAGTAACCAGCTCAGTACTCGCCTATGCAGGCCTTGAAGACGTTAATACTGGTAAAATTTGGGGGGGGGTTCGCTCAACTGGTTTAACCGCTAATGTTTCTCATGATTTAGGCGGCAATTGGGGATTTTGGTCTAGTGCTGACTTTACATTGTACAAAGGTCAAAACGTAAAAGATAACCAACGCTACCGCTTGATGGGCGGCACCTATTATCGTGTGATAAGCAATCAAGACCGCGAATTTACAGTGGGTGCAAGTTTATTGCATTGGGCCTATAAATTTAATTTAAGTGAAGAAACCTGGGGCCACGGCGGTTATTACAGTCCGCAAAACTATGTAGGTCTATCCGTGCCACTCACTTATGACGCGCGTTGGGGCGATGATTTTGTTTATCGATTAAAAACCGGTGTTTCGTACTCGCAAACAAAAACTCAATCTATTGATTTCTTCCCTAACGATAGCGATTTGCAAATAGCTGCGTATGATAGAGAATCAATAACAGGTGTTGACCCTGTATTTGAAGGTGAAACAAGTTCTGGTGTTTCATATAATCTTGAAGGTAGTTTTGAGTATAGAATAACGCCGAATTGGTTCTTTGGTGGCTACTTAGCCATCGATCGTTCTGACTTTTACGAACCAAACTTTGGTCAACTTTACATACGTTACTATTTTAACCCTGTTTATGGAACGCTTGAGTTCCCAGGTACCCCTATTGTTCCTTATGCTGAGTTCTAACTTGGCATAAGGTGATACACCGCGCAATACTTCCCCTAGCACTAAGGTATATGTATACTTGTGCTCAATTGTAACTAGGATAAGGGTGTGTCTCTTACCTTCTGGTGTTACTACCATATAGCAAATCATTATCTTAGCTACAAATAATAAACTGATGGTCGAGCATTTTAGTATGACTAAATATTAAGATAGCTAAAGCAAAAAATTATAAGGCCATTACAACAATTCTTAAAGTTAGGAAGTAAATATGAGTTCAGCTCCAGATAGTGGTTGGTTTGGCCACCCTAAAGGACTTTCGACATTGTTCTTCACTGAAATGTGGGAACGAATGAGTTATTACGGTATGCGAGCTATGCTCGTATTATTCATGACAGCAAGCTTACAAGAAGAAGGCCTTGCCTTTACTGTTGCATCAGCTGCTGCAATCTATGGTTTGTACACAGGCGCAGTATACTTTTTAGGCTTACCAGGTGGTTGGCTAGCTGATAGATTGTTTGGTGGTCAAAAAGCAGTTTGGTATGGCGGCATAATTATTATGATTGGCCATATTATTTTGGCTATTCCACATGATTATTCTTTCTTCGTTGGCTTAATATTTGTAGCAACAGGTACTGGTTTACTAAAACCAAATATCAGTGCAATGGTAGGCCAATTATATAGCGATGCTGATGAGCGTCGTGATGGCGGTTACGCTATTTATTACATGGGTATTAACATGGGTTCTTTAATAGGTTACTACGTATGTGGTTACTTTATGGAGAACGTAGGCTGGCACTGGGCATTTGGTGCGGCAGCTGTAGGTATGGCCATTGGTTTAGTACAGTACAAACTCACACTTAATAACTTACCAAAGCACAGTGCTTTACCGGCTAATCCATTAGGCTCTAAAGGTACTTCACGTGCATGGGGCGGTATTGCTGCATTTGTAATTGCAGCTGCTGCAGTTACTACGGCTGCAATGACCGGCGCTATTGTTATTAATCCAACTGTAGTTGCAGGTTACACAGCCATTGTATTTACTATTATCTTTTTTGTTTATTTTGGAGTTATTTACTTTACAGGTAATTTAACAGATGCAGAAAAACAAAGAATGTGGGCACTATTTTTAGTATGTATTGCATCTGCATGTTTTTGGTCTGGCTTTGAACAAGCTGGTTCATCATTAAACTTATTTGCTCGCGACTATACTGACCGTCTTATTGGTACTTTTGAAATCCCTACAACGTGGTTTCAATCATTAAACTCACTGTTTATTATTGCTTTATCGCCATTTTTTGCAGCGCTTTGGATTAACTTATCTAAAAGCTTAGTATCACCTAGCTACAGCGTTAAATGTGCAATTGGCTTAATTATCATGGCATCAGGCTTTTTAGTTATGTTTATGGCGGCTCATTACGCAGCTGAAGGCTTAAAAGTTGCGCCTTACTGGCTTGTTACTACGTACTTTTTACATACAGTGGGTGAGCTTTGTTTAAGCCCTGTAGCATTAAGTGCTGTAAGTAAGTTATCGCCTAAACGTTACACTGGCCAAATGATGGGTGTGTTTGTATTAACTTACTCAATCGGTAACATCATCGCAGGTTTACTTGCTGGTAATTTCGATCCGAATAATGTTGATGATATTCCTAACTTATACTTACAAATTGCATTATTTAGCATTGGTGTTGGTGTTGTTTTAGTACTAATGACTTTTAAAGCTAAAGTATGGGAAAAACAAGGTTTAGAAGAGAAAGTCTCTTAATTATTGTTTATTTCAAACGTAGCAATATAACCTAAGACAATTCCTCCATAGCTTCTATGGAGGAATTTTTTATTCAACTTTGCCCTGCCCCCGTTAACTGATATTATATCCTGATTGGTTATTGAATAGACTCAGGGACATCCGTAGATGCAATCGTTAACGATATCACGTGTTATTATATTTATATTTCTTAGCTTTATTCTAACTGCCTGTGGTAGCGGTGATGAAGTGACGGTTAATCCAAACGATCCTGTTGAGCCTGAACCTAGCAAATTAACACTATCAAGCGCTAATGGTTTAGAGGCTACATTAGACGAAGGCAATTTTATATTTAATGCACCTTCCAGTGCTATTTCTAGTGATGTAGAGCTTACCTACGAGAAAACATTATTAGATGAGACGAATATACAACAAAATATAATTTCTGATTTACATGCGCTTACGCCCTCCACGCTTACTCTTGAAAAACCTATTACCATTACAATAAAAATCCCTGATGACTATGCATTAGGCGGACAACTGTTTATCGCAAAACTATCGGGCGCTAACTGGGATACTGTTACAAATTCAATAGTTTTAGATGGATTTGTTAGCGCTCAAGTAACAACACTGGGCACATATGCAATACAAATGCAGCGCAATGAAGCTTTTGCAAATATCGGCCCAACTTGCGACGCTAATGCAACAGAGCAGTCGGTAAGGTTTGTTCACGTTGCAGATTTACATGCTCGCTTTGGCTATGAAGAGCAATATTTCAGCCGGATCAAAGCCTACTACAACCAAGTAGCAAGCCAAACTCCGCACACCTTATTTACAAACGGTGGTGACGACTATGAAAAAGGCACCGTTGCTGAGCAATTATCACAAGGTACCGCGACAGAAGAAGCTATTAAAGCAATGCAGTTTGACCTACGAGTCGTTGGAAATCATGATTATGCTTGGGGCCCTGAAAAATTACTAAGTTATTCCCAAGACGAGAATGCAATTGTACTTGCTAGTAATACTCGTTATGAAGCAGAGCAACTACAAGACTTTGCAGGCGTAGGATTTGCAAAAGTACAAGTAGGGTGTATTACACTTGGTGTGTTTGGCATGACCTCAGTGCCATGGAATGAGCTAGATGAACCAATTCAAGATGATCCGATCCCTGATTTTATTAAACAATTTAAAATGAGCTGGCAATGGCAACAAATCGCACAAAGCATCGTAAACCAATACAGTGATGATGTAGATTACATGATTATGTTGAGCCATTTAGGTGTGGGCCAAGATACTGATATGGCAACAAACGTACCCGGTATAGACTTAGTACTTGGCGGCCATACACACGGTGGGGAAAGCTACACAACCCTTGATAACGGCGCTATTGTTTTACAACCGGACTTTTATGCTAAAGGTATTACTGACTTAACGCTTACTTTTAATTTAGCTGATAAATCATCCCCAGTTGTTGATTACAAAACGATTGAAACCGATACAATTGATGAACGCGATGAGGCAACAAAACTAGCTATAGATGAGATAATGGGGCGTTATGCTCCCGATGCAGAAACTGAAATCGCTATTTCTGAAAACTATCCAACTGATGCGCAGCTAGCCGAAATAACCGCCTTAGCCGCAAAACATTCAAGCACAATTAGCGCAGCATTACTTAATCCTGAACTAGTACAAAAGCGCTGGACACCCGGCACACTTACTCAAGAAGACTTCCATAAAGCTTTTTACGTAGAAAGACAGCCATCAAATACGCCAGGGTTTAACTCTATTTATAAAGTAACAGTATCGGGAAGCGACTTAACAACGATGTTTGCAAGTCAACCAGATTGGTTTTTACTTAAACCTGAAGATATACAACCCACTAATAATTACGAAGTTGCACTATTTAAAGGAGCAGCTTTGAATCCTGATTTATTTTTTAATAGTGTTACATTCTCAAACGTAGAACCAATAGCTGAAGCTTGGTGGCTACTTGATAAATATGCACGTGCTAGAACAAGTCAGTGCCTACACCTTGACACTGACACCGAACTTTATTCATGTAACAACTTAGCAAATGTAACCGTATGGAACTTTGACGATACTAACAACCCGTTAGCAGCTGATTTTGGACCTTCGGTACTTAGCTACTTTGATCCAGATGAAACAAATTGGGGCACTGCAGAGACACAATATAGCACCACTACTCAATTAAATATTGATGATTTAAGTGATGGTCCTTCAGGTGTTATGGCGTTTTCTCGCCACGCTCCAACAGAAGGCTTACTTATTGATTTAAACACACCAGCAAATGGTGACTTTGCAAATGAAGGAATGGTGTCTGACTACACCTTGGTAATGGATTTATACTGGCCCGCAGAAGGTAAAGATATTTACCGTGCAATTATGCAAGCCAATACAACTGATTATCTTAATGATGATGCCGATATGTTTATTGATCCAAGCGGCGGCTATGGACAAGCAACTAGCGATAGCGGCTATTTTGGCAATACACAACCTGACTCTTGGCATCGTATAGCTTTTGTATTTTATACAGCACCAACCAACGGGGTGTTTGAAGTCTATATAGATGGAGAACTTGCTGGCGTAAAAGAGGATGGCGAAATCGATAGTCGCTGGGCACTCAATCAATCTGTATTGCTTTTTACAGATAACAATTATGAAACAGTACCAGGGTACTTAAATTCGCTGCTTTATGCAGGACGTGCTATGACCAGAGATGAAATTAAAAGTATGGGCGGCGCACAACAAAAGCTGTCTTTTGAGCAACCGACGCGAGTGCTAAATCAAACCATTGAGCGCCATTACCAAGCAGCTCCAGCAATTAAAACTAACATGTGGATAGAACAACGGAACAAGTTCTTTGGTAACGGCTCTTAAAGTGTAAACAATTACATACAAAAAGGCTTTTACTTATTAATTGTAAGAGGAGGTTTAGCGCAGGTTAAACCTCCTTTTTAGTATTTAAATACAATGACTTAAAAACAAATGCTCCCACTTGAATTTATACCATATAACTTCATTTTACTTAACTGTATTACAAACACGTAACTTTATAATAACCGTCCTATAAAATTTACACATGCACTACATACTAAATAGCGCCCCCCTCTTCCCCAAATTAAAAATCTGGTTGATTATCTACTGCAATATGACAACAACACATAATCGCAGTGCTTAATTGCGGGAGTAATAATAATGAGTGAAGTAAATAACTATTTGGGTTTAGTCGGTATTGAATTTACCGAGTACGCAACACCTGATGCTGATTATATGAATAAAGTATTTACTGATTTTGGCTTCTCTAAGCTTAAAAAATTCAAAGGTAAAGACATTGTTTATTACAACCAAAACGATATTCACTTTCTTCTGAATAACGAGCGTGAAGGTTTTTCTGCAGAATTTGCTAAAAGCCATGGCCCTGCTATTTGTTCAATGGGTTGGCGTGTTGAGAATGCGCAAAAAGCATTTGAAACAGCTGTAGAACGTGGTGCAAAACCAGCGACCGACTCAACGCATAAAAATATGCCTTACCCTGCGATCTATGGTATTGGCGACAGCCTAATTTACTTTATTGAACAATTTGGCGACAAAGGCACTATTTACGAAAGTGATTTTGAAGACTTAGAAACGCAAAATGTTGTAGAAGATAAAGGCTTTATCCGAATCGATCATTTAACCAATAACGTTTATAAAGGCACCATGGAAAAATGGGCTAACTTTTATAAAGACGTATTTGGTTTTACTGAAGTACGCTACTTTGACATTAAAGGTCAAAAAACAGCGCTTATTTCGTATGCACTTAAATCGCCATGCGGCACCTTCTCTATTCCAATAAACGAAGGTAAAGGTAACGATAACAACCAAATTGATGAATACCTTGGTGAGTACAACGGCCCAGGCGTTCAACATTTAGCGTTTTTAACAGATGACTTAGTAAGCTCTCTTGATAAGCTTGATAAATCAACAATTGCCACTTTAGATATTATCCCAGAGTACTACGATACTATTTTTGACCGTGTACCTTGGGTTGCTGAAGATAAAGAAAAAATTCGTGAGCATCAGATACTCGTAGATAGCCAAAGTGAAAATTGTTATTTATTACAAATTTTCTCTAAAAACTTATTTGGTCCAATCTTTATAGAAATGATCCAACGCGTTGATGATGGTGGCTTTGGTGAAGGTAACTTCCAAGCATTATTTGAATCAATCGAACGTGACCAAGAGCGTCGCGGCGTTTTATAAAATATTTGAGTAAATTAAAAGCAGCGAACTTCGCTGCTTTTTGTCGTTTTAATATTTAAAAAGTATGGCGCCAAGTACAAGTATGATTAAATAAACTATACCTTGTCGCCATACAGTAAAATCCAAAGGAAATGTAATGAGCCTAATTAACGAAACCCACGATATTAATTTAACCAGCTGGGTAGAATCAGCTAATGTTGATAATTGCGACTTCCCGATTCAAAACTTACCGTTTGCAGAATTTCGTCGTAAAGGGTCTGATGAGGCCTTTCGTGGTGGTGTTGCAATTGGTGACCAAGTAATCGATTTAGCAAAACTAAGTAAATTAAACGTTTTAACAGGTGACGCTAAAACAGCCGCAGATGCAGCAAGTGAAGCAACTCTAAATACATTTATGGGTTTAGGGGGGCAGTATTGGTCAGCACTTCGTTTAGCGCTTTCAAAAGCACTACGAGCAGGCTCTGAGCACCAACAAGCGCTTAGCGATACGCTTGTTGCACAATCCGATATAGAGTTTTCTTTGCCTTGTCGTATCGGTGATTACACCGACTTTTACACTTCTATTTATCACGCTACAGCTGTGGGTAGTTTATTTCGCCCTGACAACCCATTATTACCTAACTATAAATGGGTACCTATTGGTTATCATGGTCGCTCTTCATCTATTGACGTATCGGGTCAAACATTTCATCGACCTAAAGGTCAAACCAAAGCGCCAGACGCAGAAGTGCCATCATTCGGCCCTTGTAAACGCCTTGATTACGAACTAGAGCTGGGTATTTACTTAGGTAAAGGCAATGCACTGGGCGATGCAATCGCTATCGAAAATGCTGAAAACCACGTATTTGGCTTTTGTGTATTTAACGATTGGTCAGCACGTGACTTGCAAGCGTGGGAATATCAACCGCTTGGTCCATTTTTAGCTAAAAACTTTGCCTCAACTGTATCGCCTTGGATTGTAACAACCGAAGCATTAGCGCCTTATAGAACAAGCTGGACACGTGATGAAAACGATCCACAGCCTATGGACTATTTAGAATCAAAAGCGAATCGCGACCAAGGTGCTTTTGATATTCAAATGGATGTTAGAATTCAAACGCAAAAAATGCGTAGCGAAGGCCATAACCCAACGCGCGTATCAACATCTAGCTTTAAGCACTCTTACTGGACTGTGGCACAAATGGTTACTCATCACACAGTAAATGGCTGTAACTTTATGCCAGGTGACATGCTAGGTTCGGGCACTCAGTCGGGTCCAACGCACGAAGAAGCAGGTTCATTACTTGAGCTTTCTCGTGGCGGTAAAGAAAAAATCACGCTAAGTAATGGCGAACAACGTAGCTTTTTAGAAGATGGCGATAACGTTATTATGCGTGGCTGGTGTGAAAAAGAAGGCTATGCACGTATAGGTTTTGGCTCTGTAGAGAGTACTGTACTGCCGGCAAAATAATACGCATATTAAAAAATTTATTAAAAGGGCTGCTTACTAAAAGCAGCCCTTTTTTATTAATTTTTGAACAGTTACAATTTTTTTCTAGCTTTTTTAACTCAAATTGCTATCTTAATTCGGTTAATAGCCAGTGTTTATATGCCATGTCAGTATTTATAAAGTCTTTTTATCATAAATTTTTCCCTGCTCGTCAGCTACTTATTCGTCAAAATGGCGAAGTTAAGCATGTTGTTTTAGCCTCTTGGTTTCAACTTCTTGTAGCGTTGCTTATTTTAGTCACTTTTACTTGGCTGAGTATTTCAAGCTTTCGTGTTTATACACAAACAAATAAAATCTCTGACATAAAACAAAATCAAATAACCGAGCAAACGCTGTGGCAACAAAAAGTCAGTGAGCAACAAGCCCTTCAAGCAACGCAGTTAGAGCAACTTGCAATTCTTGAGCAAAAGCAGGCGCTACTGCAAAGCATGATCGAATCCCTTCCTGCTTCAATTAGCAAAGACGTTATTAAGCTTGATACAGAACTTGATGTACCTATTAATGAAAATGGCAATGAATTTCATGAACCATTAGTCGATGAAAATCAAAAAGGTAAACAAGCACAGTTAATCGCTCCAATTACATTCGCAACAAGAGTGGCCAACTTAAATAATCATTATGAGCAAAGCTTTACCTATTTAGATAACCAAATTAGTGAACGTCACCAAGCCATTTTAGCTATGGTTAAAGGCGCAGGAATTGAGTCTGCGCTTGAGCAACACCTAATATTAAGCGCCCAGACAACTGCACAAGGTGGGCCTCTTGATATATTTAACGAAACAAAAATTCCGAGCCACTTTTTAGCCATCGTTGATAAGTTATTAATATTAAATAATTTAGAAAACTTTTTAACTGAGCTACCAAATACCCTGCCTTTAGCTAAAGCTAAATACTATATTTCGAGTAATTTTGGCCTTAGAAAAGATCCCATGAATAGTAATCATGCCTTTCATAAAGGAATTGATTTAGCCGGTTGGCATAAAACCGAAATATTCGCTCCAGCAGACGCTGTAGTGCTTCGTGCCGGTCGTAATGGTGGTTATGGTAACTTTATTGAGCTTGAACATAAAAATGGCTTAGTGACTCGATTTGGACACTTAAATAAAATTAAAGTAAAGAAAGGTCAATCAATCACTAAACATGATGTAATCGGTTTAATGGGCAGCACCGGCCGAAGCACAGGCACGCATTTACACTACGAAGTATTACTTAATGGTAAACAAGTCAATCCTCTAAAAATAACAAAGGCGCTTTCTCGTGTTTGGTAGAAAAAAACAAAAAACAGTTAGCTCTAATTTAAAAAGAGTGAATCACACACCGTCTATTATTTCTGAAGACGTACGCCTTACAGGCACTTTAGTTAGCCAAGGTGAAGTACAGCTTGATGGCCGTATTGATGGTGACATAAAAGTGGAGCATTTAGTTATTGGCTCAGCGGGAGTTGTTGAAGGTATTGTTGAAGCTAAAAGCGTTATTGTTAAAGGTAAAGTTATTGGGTCAATTAATGCCAGTGAAGTAAAAGTACAAAGTGGCGCTCATGTTCATGGCGATGTATTTCACGATACATTGAGTATTGATGCAGGCGCAGTAATTGAAGGCAGTTTAAAGCAACGCTTTGAAAAAGAAGAGCCGGAACTAATTTCGAAAGAACTAAAACCCGCAAAAGAAGTTAAAGCATTATTGAAAGAAGATGGCAGCGACTTATCATTTGTAAATAAACAAGCCGCTGATAAAAGCTAAGTCAAATTAGCTTTACGTAAATTAATTTTTCTCAGTAATGTACATAGTAATATCTGCAGTGAAAACAAGCTCATTGCGGGTATTATACAGTTTAACCGGTACTACTAAGTCTTCTTTATCAATCCACTTATGTGGTAAATCAATTTCAGCGACTGCTCGTACATCTGTATCTACTTTAGCCAAATACCTAACTGTCATCCCTTTTGGGATCCAACGATGCGTTTTAACTGGCACTGTTGCATCAACCATTACACCTGCACACAATTCAGCTAAGTTACACTGCGCAATAGCATGAATAGTTCCAATATGATTATGAACGCTTCGGCGGTTTTTAACCACCGCACTACAATGGCCCTCTCTCAAATCGAGTACGTAAGGTTTCATCGAACCAAAATATGGCGCTTTAAAGCAAACAGCTTTAGTAAAAAGCCAATTCCCAAAAGGTAGGCGCTTAAATTTATGCCATGTTTGTACAAGTGCAGATTTATTACTCATTATTATTTTCCATCAACAGTTACTTTTTTAAAATTAACACATCAGACCAGTTTTAAAAAGTGCATTTATGCTGGCTTTTTCGCCTAATCCAATCAAAAAGTAAGAATGACGACCTATGCAGGGGTCATAAGCCCTTTCTTTTTTATGAGTGCCCACCTAAAATACTCGACAAAAGGAGACTCAATGCAAACACAGCCCGCTAAACCTAATATGACTTTGTTACTTATCTTAGCGTTACTCGTTATATTTTGCCCTATGGCAATCGATATTTACCTACCTGCTTTTCCAACTATTGCAGAACAATTTGCAGTTACTGAACAACAAGTACAGCAAACCGTTGCTATTTTTATGCTTACAGTGGGTTTAGGCCAATTAATTGCGGGCCCTTTGGCTGATAGATTTGGCCGAAAACCAGTGGCAGTAGTGGGCATTAGTTTGTATGCAAGCTCTGCATTACTCGCATACTACTCGCCTTCTTTTGAGATATTACTAATAGCACGTGCTTTTCAGGGATTTGGAGCCTGTGCCACATTTGTTGTCGCATTTGCGATAGTGCGTGATAAATATGGTAGTGAACGAAGCGGACAAATGATTACCTACCTTAACGGGATTGTGTGCTTTATTCCGGCAATGGCACCTATTTTAGGGGCTTGGCTTACCGTACAGTTTGGCTGGCGTATGAACTTTATGTTTTTAACCGCGTTTGCTATTTTGGGCCTTATTGTTACCCTATTCTTTTTTAGAGAAACTCGTCCTGCTGATAGCCATTATCAGGGCCATATTTTAGATTTACGTCGCTTTACACCGATTATTAAAACACCGGTATTTTTGTTTAATAGCCTAATTTGTATGGTCTCAATGTCGGCCATATTAGTGTATGTAACGCTCGCACCAGGCTGGCTTATTACACATTTAGGGGGTACCGTAGCCGACTTTACTTTTTGGTTTACGTTAAATGCCGTAATAAGTATTGTCGCAAGTTTTATTTTACCTACCTACATTAAACGAAATAGCCAACGTGCTTTGCGTGTCGGTGTGAGTGTACTGGTTTTCTCAGGCATTTTAATGCTAGCCCTTAGCGGTATAGAAACGGCATTTGCGCTTATGCTACCTATCTTAATTGCTGCATTAGGGTTTGCTTTAAGTTTAGGCTCTGCTGCAGGAATGTCTCTGTCTAGCTTTCCTAAACAAGCAGGCACAGCCTCTGCATTACTCGGTGCTATGCAAATGAGTGGCGCGAGTATACTTGTTGTTTTAACCCAATATTTAGGGCTAAGCACACCGTGGTTGATTGCTTTTCACTTATTATTGCTAGTTCCGCTTTGGCTTATTTTAATGAGCAAAAAAGCACATAGTTTACACCCGGCTAAAAGTACTCAATGATCAATCCTGACTTTTTAGTCTCATTTTTATTAGCCAGCTTTTTAATGGCAGTAGCGCCTGGGCCATCAAATGCATTTTTGATGGCGCAAACATTTGCTAATGGTCGAAGTGCTGGTATGCAAAGTGCTTTTGGTTTTGCATTAGGTGGGGTTGTTCATACGCTATTTGCTGTTGTAGGCCTAAGCGCAGTACTGAAAGCTTCCCCTAGTGCCTATGCCGCAGTGCAATATGCAGGCGCAGCATACTTATGCTATTTAGGGTTTATGATGATTAAAGGCACGCTAAAGCAGCCAGATCCGACATCTGATGACAAGCAAACCGATAAACCGCATATAAGTACCAGTAAAAAAAGTAATGTCATATTTCAGGCCATGATGACTGAAGTATTAAACCCTAAAGTAGCATTATTCTTTATTGCATTTATTCCACAATTTGTAGATCCAACGCTTTCATCGGCTACTTTTCAGCTCGCTTTTTTTGGCTTACTTTACCCTCTTTTTGCTTTTCCGATTGACTGCACGTATATTTATTTTGGCGACAAAATTGCACAGTTTTTTAGACGTAACCCAAATAGCCAACTTTGGATTGATAGGATCACTGGCATTGTATTTATTGCCCTTGCTATCAATCTATTATTTTAACTAACCTGCACTTTGGTTAAGAGATTTATTCTTCCGAGTTTAGGTTCATCAATAAAAAGAATTAGCATGGAACAAAAAACACAATCTCTTCCCGCACAAAAAAATATTGCTTTAGTGGCACACGATGGTAAAAAAGCAGCACTAAAATTATGGTGTGAAAAGCACAAAGAAATACTAAGTAAGCACACTTTATATGGCACAGGTACTACGGGGCATTTAATTCAAAAAACTACGGGGCTTGATGTAGTTCAGCTTTTAAGTGGTCCTATGGGCGGCGATCAACAACTTGGCGCTAAAATAGCAGAACATGAGATACATGTTTTAATATTTTTTTGGGACCCATTAGCATCACAGCCTCATGACCCTGATGTTAAAGCGCTGCTGCGTTTAGCAGCTGTTTGGAATATTCCGGTGGCGTGTAATGAAGTGAGTGCAGATATGTTATTAAGCTCACCGCTTATGGACGTAGAGCTTGAACGCACATTGCCAGATTACGAAAAATACCTCGCAACCCGACAAATAGATCTTTAAACCTCAATTGTAATCTAGGTTATTTATAAAGCATGCTGGCCCATTTAGTCAGGCCAGCGGTTACACTACCAAAGTGATCCCCGTTAACCATCTTTATATCGCCTAAGTGCTCACTTAAAGCCGCTTTAATCAATGGTGACTGTGCACTACCGCCTGTTAAGTAAATAATGTCTGGCGTGGTCGCAGCGTCGCTGATTGCTTGTTTTGCTAAAGTAACTATTTGGCTAATACTACTCTCAACGGCAACAGCTAAATCTCTTACAGATACATTTTTATTCAGCCCACTATCTAAAAAACTTAAATCACAATCAAACACACTAGCAGACGAAAGTGCTATTTTAGCCGCTTCACCTTGTTGCACTAACTGATGTCCTTGCTTGTTTTGCTGTAAATGTATTAAACGTTTATAAAGCTCAGGTGCACTTACATCACGTAATTGTGCGTTTAGCTCTCGGGTATGGCTTTCACTATAAAATTGGCTTTGTAAGTTTACATCGTTAATTTTACACGCTTGCCAAAACGCTTGATTAGGCAAAGGCAAACCCGATTTAAACGTACTACCTAAACCCAATAACGGCATTAAACCATGAAAGCTCAAAGCAATATCTAAATCGTTTCCGCCAACACGTTTACCACTGTGAGATAAAAAATCGCTATCGCGCTGGCTATTTCCTCTAAAGCTTGGGCCCATTTGTACAAATGAGCAGTCACTTGTACCACCACCAATATCAATAACGAGTACTTTTTGATCCTGAGTTAAATCACTCTCGTAATCGATACCCGCAGCAAGTGGCTCATATAAAAACTCTACGTCTTTAAAACCAGCACGTTTAGCAGCACGCTCTAAAATACCGACCGCTTGTTGATTTGATTGCTCACCACCCACAGCTTGAAAGTTTACTGGGCGACCAATCACTGTTTGTGTAAGTGTTTTACCTAAAGAGAGCTCAGCACGTTGCTTAATTTTTAAGATCATCGCGGTTGCGATATCTTCAAAAAAGTTAATTTGACCTTGCTTTAAACCTGTTGCACCAAAAAATGATTTAGGAGACTTAACAAAATAGCCTTCTTCAGGAAACTGCACGTACTCGCTAATCGCTTCACGACCAATAAATAGGGTTTCATCTGAAGGTTGTAAATCAAGGTCTGACTTAATACGAGGTAAGGTATTTAATAATGCTTGGCGCTGCGTTAAAAAGTCATGCTCATGGGCTGTGCCATGTAAATGCTTAGCAACAAAATCAACAACCAACGCGCTGTGATGAGTGTAAAGTGTAGACGGTAAGTAATGTTTTCCTTGCTCTAGCGGTACTAATTGAACATTACCCTCGCTCATTACACCCATAGCACAATTAGAACTACCGTAATCAAAACCTACAAACATACTTCACCACACATTACCAAAAAGGCCGCGCAATTTAGCACACTTTGTAAAATTTATAAATGTTATAAACTATCTCTGACCCGTAAAAAACTGGCAAAACGCGGTAACCCATTTTTTGTTAAGCCATGAAATCGGTACGTTACAGTACTACCAATCTCCGGTGGTATGGAGCGCTGTGCATCATTAAACCCAGTACCAATAGAAAATACCTGCCCCTGCGCTGTTTTTACCCTTAATGCCCCTAACATACCTTGATATTTACCTTTGCCTGGTAAGTGCGCAATTACAACCGCTTCTGCATCTAAATAAGGTTTTAATTTTAGTAATGCATTACTTCTTCCATTGCTGTGCTTCGCGCTGGCCAAATGAAGCATTACGCCCTCGCCGCCCTGCTTAGTTATGTTCTCAAAATACTCTGTAAGTTGCTCATTATTTGTAAAGCTATATTGAACTACAGCACTAATGTGCGGCGAGTTTAGGCTAGTAATAAGCTCATTATAGTTTTTATAGCGAGTGCTAAAAGGCAGATTTTTATCTGGCATATCAAATACTTTATAAGTAATAGTTTGCCAATCATGATTATTAGGTTTTTTAGTTCTGACTATGCCACTAAGCGCAGAAAAGTGCTCACGTTTAGTCCACAGCTCACCATCAAGCCATACATTTGGCAATGGCGCTGTAAACCAACTTGGCGCATTGATAATATTACCCTTACGAGTGACAAACTGCGTGCCGGTCCAGATAGCTCTTACGCCATCATATTTTTCACTGACTAAATATTTACTTACATCATAATGCTTCGTTTCGTCATATACTTTAGCCAGTAAAACAGACGGTTGTGCTGCACTTATGCATTGCGTAAAAAGTACAATAACAATTAAAAGCAGGTGTTTAATAGTAAACATTGGCGCATCCAAGCACGTAAAAGTTGGCTTAAACTATAGTTGAGATTGCGCCCATTGCCAAAACTCATCTAAGTTGCTCATTTGATAGGTAGCTTGGCTAAAGTCGTGATCTTTAGTATGGCTATTGGCAATGGCTACAACACGTAACAAAGCATTATTAGCAGCTGTTACCCCTGTGTAAGTATCCTCAACAGCAATTGCATTGCCAGGTTGTATATTTATCTGCTCAAGTGCCAGTAAATACGGATCCCCTGCAGGTTTAGGATTAGTTACATCATCTTTTGTAACCACCGTATCAAACAGCTCATAAAACCCTAAGCCTTTCAGTATTGGCATAGCTTCACTTTTAGCACTGCCTGTTACTAGCGCCATTTTTAAGCCACTCGCTTTTACAGCTTTCAATGTTTGCTCTGTAAATGGCATCAGTGGCGGTAAATGTGTTACTACATATTCACCAAATAAACGGTATTTTTCATCTGCTAAAAACTGTGCACTTACCGATAAGTTATGCTCTTGCTTAATTTCAATTGCGGCTTCTAAAGTGGGCCGTCCCGAAAAGCGCTGACAAAAATCATTTTCTAAATAACTAACACCGTAGGGTTTAAGTAATTTACTCCAGCATACAAAGTGCATGCTTTCTGAATCAACTAATGTGCCATCCATATCAAATAATATTGCTTTTAAAGTCATCCTCATTCCTTATTTAACTTGTGCTAAATTTTGACAATAAAAAAGGCGCCTTAAGCACCTTTTATATAAATACAGTTATTGCGTTAAGCCTGCTGGCGGCTCACCCGTTGCTTCCTCACCCGTTTCAACATCAACAAGCTCGTAGCCACGCGTTTTACGTACAACTTTAAGTACTGGTTTATCAAATGCAGTTTTTAAACGCTCAGAGTCATCTTTCAACTCATCTAAGGTTGTTCCAAAAGGGGCTGCGCCAGTTTCTGACCAGTTAGTTACTTTACCATTTAGGTTATATTCTACTTCATGTATTTGATATTGCGCTGCTTCGTCTTTCGTTGCTTCACAAAAAATTACACGGTAATTCCAAAATCCAGCCATCTTTTTATCTCTTTAAATTAATTAACGCTACTTTACCAGCTTTATAAAAACATAAAAGCCTGCACAAGGCAGGCTTTTAAAAATTAATATAATTTAAGGTTATCTCTAGAAGAAGTTAACTTTAAATTCAGCACCAACATAACGCTCTTCGTTAACAATACCTGTATTGTTATTGAAATCTACAGCGCCAATAACTTGTTGCTCGTCAAATAAGTTACGAACAAACGCAGCAACTTCGTATTCGTAATCGCCTTCAGACCATGTGTAACCTGTACGAAGACCTGTTTCAATAAGCTCTTTACCTTCAAACTCTACTGATTCGTAAAGGAACATATTGATTTTACTACGATAAGAAATATCACCGCTTGCGAAGAAATTACCATCGGCAAGTTCTTTAGTGTAGCGAAGCGTAAAGTTAGAGATCCACTCAGGAGCATGCGGTAAGCTATTACCATCAAGTACAGCAAGACCAGAACCATTAATTGGGTCAGTTACAGTACATTGAGCACAAACAGCGACAGCTAAATCGTTATCTTTAATTTCTGTTTTATTGTAGCTTAAGTTAAACGTTGCATTAAACTCATCGCTTAATACCCACTGCGAGTCTAACTCAAAACCATAGCCAGTCGTTTTATCAGCATTAACTAAACGGTTAAAGTTAGCACCACCGCCTACAGCAGTAAGCTGTTGGTCGTCCATCGTGTAGTAAAATACAGTTGCATTTACACGGCCTTGGCCGTCTAGCACGTCTGATTTAATACCTGTCTCGTACGATGTTACCGTTTCTGACTCAGCTGTTGTAACGTCATCACCAAATAAAATACGACCTTGTAAACTAGGTGCGCGGAAGCTGTTTGCTACACGGCCGTACCAGTTAACATCATCGTTTACTTTATAGTTTGCAGATAAATCCCAGCTAACATGGTCGTCACTAACATCACGTTCTACAAGTAATGCACCGCCACCAATTGGGCTAAGTGTACGATCAGCTACAAAATCTTTATCATCATCAGAATAACGAAGGCCCGCTGTTACTTTTAAATCATCTGAAAAAGTATAATCTACAGAACCAAATACAGCCCATGCAGTTGTGTCTTGTTGTTGGCGAACATAACCATTTAAAGCACCAGCATTAGGTGTTGAGAATGTATCGTAGCTGAAGTTTTCAATCGTTAGCTCTTCATCAAAGTAAAATACACCTACTTGATAATTTAAGTCACCATCAAAGTTACTAGATAAACGTAGCTCTTGCGTCAACTGGTCGTGATCTGGAATGCCATCAGCACTTTCTGAAGAGAAAGGGATAAAACCGGGTCCCATGAAATCTGGAATATAAGAAGCACCATAACCGCCGTCGATGTCAGCGCGAGAATAAATTTCAGCACTTTCCCATGCAGAAATAGAAGTGATTGTGTGGTTTTTAAGTTCCCACTCAAGCTTTAAGCTTGCACCTTCCGATTCTACTTGTTGAGTAGAGCGAGATGCCGCATCTTGATAAACAACATCATTTTCGTAGTTATCTACTAGCTCATTAGTACCCGCTTTAATTACATTTGCACGAAAGGCAATTGGTGAGCCATCTAAGTCACGTGTGTGATAGTTTAATAAAGCAGTAAAATCATCGCCTTCATATAAAAACTGAACGCGTGCCGCTTTTTCAGTGTAACCACCTTGCTCATCTTTAGCTTCAAAGCCTGGAGCTTGGTTATCAATGTAATCGTCTTTGTCTTGCCATAATAATGAAACACGAGCAGATAAACGGTCAGTTAAAGCACCACCTACAGCACCACTTGTATCTACAGCACCACGGCTACCGTATGAAACAGAGCCATATCCATCAAATTCTTGGCTTGGTTTAACAGTATCAAACTTAACAAGGCCAGCTGGCGTGTTACGGCCAAATAGCGTTCCTTGAGGACCACGTAATACTTCTACGCGTTCAACATCAAATACTGGGAAACCTTTTAAAATTGCATTTTCTTGAACTACTTCATCAACAACAAGTGATACTGGTTGTGATGCATTCAAATCGAAATCGGTATTACCTAAACCACGAACGTAAAAGCGTGGGAATGAACGACCAAATGAAGACTCAATAGATAAACTTGGAATTTTCGCATTTAAAAAGCGAATATCCATACCTGCAGAGCTATATGCATCAAGGTTATCACCTTGTAATGCAGATACTGCTACAGGTACTTCTTGTGCATTTTCTACGCGTTTACGGGCGGTAACTTGAATAACTTCTAGTTGATTGCTTTTTTTAGCCGTTTCTTCTTCAGCGGCGAATGCTGAAATAGATGTGCCAGCAGCAGATAGTAGTGCAGCGTTAATAATTGTCGCTATTGCAGATTTCTTTAATGATTTCATGTCGGGTATTAACCTTTAGTATGCACTCTTGTTCAACGGTTTTTTGTGTTGCGCAATGTATTCATTGCGGGCTCGTACAATTTTTCGCGACTTGCTATATGGCGCGCGGACCTCATCACCGAGAGTACAAAACGGAGTAACAAGGCTGAACGAACGATTAAGATTATACCATTGTGTAATAATTTTACTGCATAAATATGAACATAAATGGAAACTTTTTTGCAACATTTAACTACAAGATTACGTGTTTTTATCAATATTTAGATGCAAAAACCTAATAATGAGGACATATGTCCTTTATTGAAGATCGCGAAGTGAAGTAGGAAAAATGGATTACCTTCCATATTAACCCAAAATAGAAACGTTGTGATTACTCATAAAAAAAGTCACCCGCAAGCGACTTTTTTTATTAGAACTACGACCTTTTAAAAGCAATTTCACCATCTATATGAATATCGCGCTGTGGAAACGCAATCACTACATCATGCTCTTCAAATACAGCATAAATACTAAAACGAATATCACTGCGCACTTTTCTAAGCATGGTTTCAGACTCGGCGCATACCCAAAAAATAGCATTAAATACAAGCGAGCTATCTGCAAAGTCATCAAATAACACTGATGACTTTGGATTAACCAATATTGCATCATGATCATCAAGCACTTGCTGGATAAGCTTTTTAACCAGTATAACGTCTGAACCATACGCAACGCCGACACTGACCGATGAGCGTGCATTGCCATCTATCAGCGTCCAGTTTGTTACTGTATTTTCGAGCAATTGAGAATTAGGTATAAGCATATGTACGCCGTCATTTCGGCGAATACGTGTAGAACGCGTATTAATAGTTTCAACTACGCCCTTTGCGTTACCTACCTCTAAAAAGTCACCAATGCGAATTGGGCGCTCCCACATCAATATCCAACCGCTGATAAAGTTATTAATAATATTTTGCGCACCAAAACCTACACCAATGGCTATTGCACCGGATACGAAAGCAAATGCCGTAAGCGGGATGCTGAGTACTTCAAGCGATGTAAAAATTAAAATTGCGATACTTAAAATAAAGTAAATGCGAGTAAACAAATGCACTGCATCTTGGCTTATTTTTTTAGCGAGTAATGTTTTTTTAATAAGCTTGCCAATACGTGTGACTACAAACCACATAGCAAACAATATAAGTGGCACTTGAATTACTTTTGCTACTGTAATATTCACATCGTTATAAGTGAATATTACAAAGGCTAAGTATTGATTAATTTGTTCGAGGGTCATAAGTGTTCCCAATATTTTTTTTGATTGTTATTTGTTCACTAAAAATAAGTGTGGTTCAGTTTTCGCTAAGCTTAGCACGTCATAATATAACTAAAACGCCAAGTTAATAAGTTCAATATGAATTTTATAAACAATTTATTAACTCTTTATTGCACCGAGTGCTATATAAATAGTGTACAAGCACTGGAGATCACATATGACACAACTTACTCTAAATCAAAGACTCGCTACTTTGCAGCCGCAGGTAGATTTAAAATTGTTTGAAAGCAGCCTAGATTACCGAAATAAAGTTTTGTGCTTGCTAGCCGAACAAGAGCAAACTCTAGCAACTATTAATAAAGAGTTTGGACAGCAATCTAATAGCTTTGGCTCAGAAAGAAAATTTGTTTTGGGTTATAACTAACCCCCCTCTTAAACACACAATCGTATAATTAAGTAGCTCTTACGTTTAATTTTAGAGCTACTTTTACCTACCTTAATACTAATTATTAGCTAATTTGCGTTCAAATCCCGCTTAATACCGATAAACTTTATTGTATAAACCCCCAAATTTGATAAGTTAACTAGGTTTTTCGACTCGCAAAGCCTATTTCGGCTAATCTTTTTATGGAGTTATTATGCGTAAAACCCTGATCGCCACTACTATTGCTAGTGCCCTAATCCTATCGGCTTGTTCTTCTAACGAACCTCAAGACATGGCAAAAGAGAGCGCAGCACAAGTGCAAGACATGAACGCAAACAATGTTTTATTCAAACCAAGCCCATTGCAGTACATGGCACCAGAGTTTGATAAGTTTGGTACAAAAGACTACGAAGCCGGCTTTGACGCAGGTATTGCTCAGCATACTGCACAAGTACAAGCTATTGCCAACAACCCAGCTCCTGCAACTTTTAAAAATACATTAGTTGAAATGGAAATGTCTGGCGAGCTACTAAACCGTGTATCGGCTGCATTTTATAACCTTTCTGGTTTAATTTCAGATGACGAATACCAGCGTATAAGTAAAAAAATGGCGCCGGTTTTATCTGCTCACTCTGATGACATTTACTTAAATGGTGCATTATTTAAGCGCGTACAAACAATTTACGACAACAAAGACTCGCTTAACGCTGAAGATCAACGCCTTGTAGATTTTTACTACAAGCAATTTGTAAAAGCCGGCGCAAAGTTAAATGACGCTGAAAAAGTAAAAATGCGTGAAATCAACTCGCAACTTGCAGAGCTTTCTACTGCGTTTTCTCAAAACATTTTAAAATCGTTTAAAGAAGATGTAATTGTAGTTACCGATAAATCTAAGCTTGCAGGCCTTTCTGAAGGTGAAATTGCAGGCCTTGCAGCCGCAGCTAAAAAAGCAGGCAAAGACGGCTACATGGTCACTTTAGTGAACACAACACAGCAGCCAATTTTATCAAGCCTTGAAAACCGCGAACTTCGTGAGCAAATTTTTACTGCATCAGCTAACCGTGCAGCCGAGACCAACGGTCCAATTATTATTGAAGAAACAAACTTACGTGCTCAAAAAGCAGAACTACTAGGCTTTAAAGATTGGGCATCGTATGTAATGACTTCGCGTATGGCTCAAACAACTGATAACGTATACGGCATTTTAGATGACCTAGCACCAAAAGCAGTTGAAAAAGCTAAAATTGAAGCCGCTTCAATTCAAAAAGTGATTAACGATTCGGGCGAAAGCTTTGAGCTTAAACCATGGGATTGGGCTTTTTATGCAGAAAAAGTACGTGCTGAAAAATACGACCTAGATCCTGCGCTAGTTAAGCCATACTTTGAAATGAACTCTGTAATTCACGATGGTTTATTCTTTGCGATGAATAAACTTTACGGTATTACATTTAAAGAGCGCAAAGACTTACCGGTTTATCACGAAGATGTAACAGCCTACGAAGTATTTAACGCTGACGGCAGTGCAATTGGTTTATTTTACATGGACCCATATGCACGTGAAGGTAAGCGTGGCGGTGCATGGATGAGTGCATACGTTAGCCAAAGTGGCTTAAAAGGCACTAAACCTGTAATTTACAACGCACAAAACATTCCAAAACCGGCGGCAGGCGAGCCAACGCTAATGACCTTCGATGAAGTGTCTACTATGTTCCATGAGTTTGGTCATGCGGCGCACGGTTTATTCTCAGACGTTAAATACCCAAGCCTAGCGGGTACAGCTACAGCCCGTGACTTTGTTGAGTTTCCATCACAAGCACACGAAGATTGGATGATTGAGCCTACAGTACTAGCTAACTACGCTAAGCACTACAAAACAGGTGAGCCAATTCCTAAAGCATTACTTGATAAAGTACTCGCTTCGCAAAAATTCAACCAAGGTTTTGGTACCACTGAATATTTAGCCGCTGCTTTACTTGATATGGAATGGCACTCGTTTGGTTCAGATAAAAAAATCAGCGATGTACAAAAGTTTGAAAGCGATGCGCTAAAAGCACACGGTATTGATTACTACCCTGTACCACCGCGTTATAAGTCAAACTACTTTAGCCATACTTTTGCCGGTGGTTACTCTGCGGGTTACTACGCCTACCTTTGGACTGAAGTATTTGCAGCCGATGCATTTGCGCATATGGAAAACAATGGTGGTTTAACGCGTGAAAACGGTGACAACTTTCGTAAAGAAATCCTATCTAAAGGTAATAGCCGCGACTTAATGCAAAGCTACATTGAGTTTAGAGGCCAAAAACCAACTACAGACGCATTACTTAAGCGCCGTGGTTTAGTTGAGTAAATAACTTAGTTTATTAAGCTCACTTTTTATAAAAGCCCGCTTGCGGGCTTTTATTGTTTATACCCTCACCTATAACAGATAAACTTAACTCAATATTTTTTAAAAGATGATGGTTATGCAGTACTTATTTGCAGTCACTTTGCTTTGGGCGTTTTCGTTTAGTTTAATTGGTGTGTATTTAGCAGGCCAAGTTGACGCATGGTTTAGCGTTTTAATACGTATAGCGTTGGCAACACTTATTTTTTTACCTTTTTTAAAACTCAAAAATACCCCAAAACCCGTTGCACTTAAACTTATGCTAATAGGCGCGGTGCAGCTAGGCGTAATGTACAGCTTTTACTACCATTCGTTTTTATATTTAACCGTGCCAGAAGTACTGCTATTTACAGTAATGACGCCGCTTTACATTACACTTCTAAATGATGGCTTAAACAAACACTTTAACCCCCGCTTTTTTATAGTCGCATTAATTGCCGTGCTAGGTGCTGTGGCTATTCGCTGGGAAAACTTAAATAGTAACTTCATTATGGGGTTATTACTCGTTCAAGGCGCTAACCTTAGCTTTGCGACCGGGCAAGTTACTTACAAACGCTTAATGGCAAATAATAAACTTGATGATAAAACCGTGTTTGGCTGGTTTTTTATAGGCGCGCTTATTGTAGCTACAATGTGTTATGTGTTATTTGGCAATTCAAATAAATTACCAAGCACGTTTACACAATGGGGAATACTGATTTACTTAGGCGTTGTAGCATCGGGCCTTGGTTACTTTTTATGGAATAAAGGCGCAACCAAAGTGAACGTTGGCGCATTAGCGGTAATGAATAACTTGCTGATCCCAGCAGGGATTATAGTTAATGTATTAATTTGGAATAAAGATGCTGACATTATAAGGTTATCTATTGGTGGGGCTATTATGCTGGCAGCCCTAATAATTAATCAAATAGGTACAAATAAACAGAACGTCACATCAATGTAGCTAATTTGTCATTAAATCTGGTTAGGGTTGAGGAAAATAACGTTAAGGAACAAACATGAAACATCTCACCCTAATAATGAGCTCTTTAGCACTTACGCTTCTAAGCGGTTGCGACGACGATGTAAAAGTAGTCGAAAAAGACGTTGTTGTTACCAACACCATCGTCGAAGTTGTCGAAGTGCCTACCCCTGTTATTGTTGAAGTGGCAAAAGGCGATACGCCAGACATTCAATTAGGGACTCGCGCCGATTACCTTATTAATGATATGGCACAGAGCGATTTAAAAACTAAATTAGAATCGTGTAAAGACGGCCCCTTTTATAAAACCGACTTTTCTATTGGGCATCGCGGCGCCCCTATGCAATACCCAGAGCACACTAAAGAGTCTTATACTGCTGCCGCGCGAATGGGCGCGGGTGTTATTGAGTGCGATGTTACATTTACAAGCGACAAAGAGCTAGTGTGTCGCCATTCACAATGTGATTTACACACCACTACTAATATTTTAGCCATTCCTGAGCTTGCTGCTAAATGTAGCGTCCCTTTTACACCCGCAGACTCAGCAAGTGGTATTGCCGCTTCAGCTAAATGTTGTACCAGTGATATAAGTTTAGCGGAGTTTTTAACGCTTGAAGGCAAAATGGATGGGGCTAATCCACAAGCCACTACTGTCGATGAATACATGCAAGGCACGCCCAGCTGGCGCACAGATTTATACGCCACAAGCGGTACTTTAATGACTCATAAGCAAAGTATTGAATTGTTTAAAGCGCTTGATGTAAAAATGACCCCGGAGCTTAAATCGCCGCAAGTAAGTATGCCTTTTGATGGCATGACGCAGCAGCAATATGCTCAAAAAATGCTTGATGAATACACCCAATTAGATGTACCGAGTAATCGTGTTTATCCGCAATCATTTAATCTTGATGATGTTAAATACTGGATAAATAACAACCCCGACTTTGCTAATCAAAGTGTTTATTTAGATGGGCGCGACAGCGAAGCGGGATTTGATCCAAGTAACCCAGATACGTGGCAGCCAAGTATGGAAGAACTGGTTACCGATGGCGTTAAAATTTTAGCGCCCCCTATTTGGATGATGTTAAGTATCAATAACAATAATGATATTGTGCCTTCTCAATATGCTATTAATGCAAAAGCCGCAGGCCTTGAACTTATAGCATGGAGCCTTGAGCGCTCAGGACCACTTAACGAAGGCGGTGGTTATTACTATCAATCAATAGCGGATGTAATAGATAACGATGGCGATATGATGACAGTTGTTGATGTACTGGCACAAGATGTAGGCGTTATGGCTATATTTTCTGATTGGCCAGCAACGGTAAGTTATTACGCTAGTTGTAATAAAATGCCAGCAAGCATTTAAAAAACCAGTATCAGTAGTCGTTTATTTTTTTGCGCTCAGTTACCATAACCTTATTAATTATTTAACTGAGCGCTTTATGATAGTCCAACACCATAATACCGACCTAAACACACCCACTGGTTTAATGCGAACCACCGTTTACCGCCCGCAAGCACAGGGCCAATATCCCGCTATTATTTTTTACTCAGAAATTTTTCAGCAAACAGCACCAATTGCTCGCAGCGCCGCTATTTTAGCAAGCCATGGTTTTGTGGTGTTAGTACCTGAGGTATTTCATGAGCTAAACCCTATCGGCACTGTACTTGCGTACGACGATGCAGGTAAAGATAAAGGCAATGCCGATAAGTGGGAAAAGCCACTTGAACACCACGATAGCGACACACAAGCGCTTATCGACTTTGTAAAACAGCAAGATTACTGTACAGGTACGCTTGGGGCTATGGGTGTATGTATTGGTGGGCATTTAGCTTACAGAGCCGCGTTAAACCCACACATAAAAGCCGCATTTTGCTTATACGCAACCGATATTCATAGTGATACCTTGCCTGCTCAAGCGGGAAATAACTCATTTGAACGCATGGCCGATATTCAAGGCGAAATACACTTTATTTGGGGTAAACAAGACCCACATGTGCCCAAGGAAGGCCGTAGCAAAATTTATCAACAATGTGTAGCTACGGATATTAACTACCAATGGCAAGAAGTAAACGCGCAGCATGCGTTTATGCGTGATGAGGGCGAGCGCTACGATGCCGCACTTGCAATCACTATGTATCAGCAAGCTGTTGCGTTATTTAGCCGCACGCTTTAACACAACGCTTTTTAAACGTTTTTCAGCATGCCCAACGCGGTGTGCTGTTTTACAAAATACGCTTTTAAGTAATCAATAAACAGCCTAAGTTTTTTAGAGCCTGCTGCCCCTGGCGGAAACACACCATAAAGCACTATATCTTTACTTTTATAGTCATCAAGTATTATTTCTAGCAGCCCAGCTTGTACTTTAGGCCACGCGTCATAAAGCGGAATACGGCCAAGCCCGTGCCCTGCCTCTACAAATGCAGTACGAGCCGCCGCATTGTTAGTGCTTAAGCCGCCTTGCATTGTAATCTCGTGTTTTTTGCCCTCTTTTTGAAGGGTTAATGTTTTACTGCCCAATTGATAAACGACCCATTGGTGCTCTGCTAGCTCTAAAGGCGTTTTAGGTTTACCAAAATGTGCAAAGTATTCCGGCGCGCCACAAATACAAGTGCTCATTGTAGTCAGCTTGGTTGCCTGCAAGTTGGAGTCACTCAGTGCCACGCCCCTAATTGCAAAATCAAACCCATTTTTAATAATATCAACCACATCGTCAGTAAGCTGTAAGTCTATTTGAATTTTAGGATATTGGCGCTTAAACGTATTTATTGCAGGCACAATTAACTGCATTCCCACATTTACTGGGCAACTAATTTTAAGTAAACCTTGTGGCTCGCTCTTTATATTTTCTATTTGCTGATTAGCCGCATTAGCTTGTTCGGTAATTATTCTACAACGCTCATAATAAGCAATGCCCGCTTCAGTGAGCGCCATGGTACGGGTTGAGCGATTTAGTAAAGTAACTTCAAGCTGCGTTTCTAATTTTTTTAAATGATAACTTGCAACTGCTCGCGTAAGCCCTAGCTGTTTGGCAGCAGCGGTTAAGCTGCCCTGCTCTACAATTTGTGCAAATACAACCATGCTCTTTAACTGCTCAAACGACACTTTCATAAATGCTCCGTAGTGTGTTTTAAATTCAACCTTTTTATTGTATCAATTATTAAACCAATAAAGTTAAATTTATCATCGTTGTTTAAAGCAGTGTTAGTGCATATAGTAATTGGTAAGCAAGATAAACTAATTCAAATCATCAGAAGGAATATATTCAATGTCTAAAAAAGTACTTATGGTTCTTACATCTCACGCAGAACTTGGTAACACTGGCGAAAAAACAGGTTTTTGGGTAGAAGAATTTGCAGCCCCTTATTACGCCTTCGTTGATGCAGGCGTTGAAGTAACATTAGCGTCTCCAGCTGGCGGCCAACCACCCATTGATCCGACAAGTACACTTGCCGATTTTCAAACAGATGCAACAAAACGTTACGACGCCGATAGCGCGGCGCAAACATTAATGGCAAACACTAAAGTGTTGAGTGAAGTAAAATCTAGCGATTTTGACGCTGTATTTTACCCAGGCGGCCACGGCCCATTATGGGACTTGGTTGACAACACAGATTCAATCTCTCTTATCGAAAGCTTTGTAAAAGAGCAAAAACCTGTTGCTGCGGTATGTCATGCAAGTGCTGCATTTTTAAATGTTAAAGATGCCGATGGCAATGCACTAGTAGCGGGTAAAAAAGTAACTGGTTTTACTAACTCTGAAGAAGCTGCAGTGCAACTTACCGATATCGTGCCATTTTTAGTTGAAGACGAGCTAATCAAAAAAGGTGGCGATTATCAAAAAACTGACGACTGGGGTGTATTAGCACTAGAAGACGGTTTAGTAATTACCGGCCAAAACCCAGCAAGCTCTGAACTAGCTGCAAAAAAACTATTAACTAAATTAGGTTAATAGTGAGTAATAATTAAAATTAAGCACAGCATTTTATGCTGTGCTTTTTTAATTGCTTTTCATTAGCAAATACAATTCCTATACTGGCAACTCTTAAAGTCAATTAGGGCGATTATATGGCAACCAAGCCAACCACACTGTCATTACTAACTAGTACCCGTTTCGCAATATTTAGTATTGTTGTTATTTGCTTCGTACTACAAGTGATCAATAGTCTACCTGGCATAAATCTTAATGGTTTAGGCATATATCCACGCAGTATCCAAGGATTAATTGGCATACTATGCGCACCTTTTTTACATGGTAGCTGGTGGCACTTTGCCAGTAATATGATCCCATTTGTAGTATTAAGTTGGCTAATTTGCCAGTACAGCGTAAAACGTTTTTATAACGTATTTATTTTTACCGCTCTAGTCGGTGGACTTTTAGTTTGGGCATTTGGGCGCAGTAACATACATGTTGGTTTAAGCGGTGTTATATATGGTTTATGGGGCTTTATTCTATGCTACGGCTTAGTAAGACGCTCATTAAAATCAATTATAATTGCAGTTGTAGTGGCTATACTTTATAGCGGTTTTATATGGGGTGTTTTACCTCAGCGCTATCATGTATCGTTTGAAAGCCATTTATTTGGAGCGCTAAGCGGGTTGTTTTTAGGTTATAGATTAGCAAAAGCCGATAAATTAAAAGGTCGGTAAATTAAATATTTAGGGCCTTTAATTAATTTTTTATGGCCACATTTATGAGTAAGTATTAAACATTTCCATTTAACATTGAGGTTATTTATGAGCGATCAAAACGAATACACGCCACCAAAAGTATGGACGTGGGAAAGTGAAAGTGGCGGTAAATTTGCCAGCATTAACCGCCCAATTGCAGGCGCGACTCATGACAAAACTCTACCTATTGGCGAGCACGCATTTCAGCTTTATTCTCTTGCTACGCCAAATGGCCAAAAAGCTACAATCATGTTTGAAGAGCTTTTACAGCTTGGTTGCACCGATGCAGACTATGACGCATATTTAATAAACATAGGTGATGGCGATCAGTTTGGATCTGACTTTGTTGATATTAATCCAAACTCAAAAATCCCAGCGCTAATGGATCATTCAACCACACCACCTACTCGCGTTTTTGAATCGGGTTCTATTTTACAGTATTTGGCTGAAAAATTTGATGTACTCATCCCTAAGGATTTGAAAGCTAAAACGCAGTGTCGTAACTGGCTATTTTGGCAAATGGGCTCAGCGCCATATTTAGGTGGTGGGTTTGGTCACTTTTATAGCTACGCACCAAGTAAAATGCAATACCCTATTGATCGTTTTACCATGGAAACTAAACGCCAACTTGACGTGTTAAATCGTCATTTAAGCGAAAATGAATACATGGCGGGTGATGAATACTCAATTGCCGATATTGCAATTTGGCCTTGGTATGGCTCGCTTGTTTTAGGCGACTTATATGATGCAGCTGAATTTTTAGATGTTGCCTCATACACTCATGTTGTTCGTTGGGCAAAACAAGTTGCTGATCGCCCTGCTGTAAAGCGCGGCCGCCGCGTAAATCGCACATGGGGCCCTGAAGAAGATCAAATGGCAGAGCGCCATAACGATAGTGATTTCGAAGGTTAAATCTACTAAACAGCAAGTAAAGTCGTTAACACTTTAACCTGCTTAATAATTTTAAGGCTCATAATGATTATTTATTATGAGCCTTTTTACTGTGCTAGCTTTTTTTTTTGCTTTCATAAACTATATTTATTCTTATACTCAGGATTAGAGCCTAACTAATCGATGTTTAATACGCTTTTGTTCATCTGAAATATTTGCAGTATTTCTTGAACGTTTCTCCATCGCTAGTTGGAGTGACTTTTGTATAAGGTTTTACTTAGTGCCATATAAAAATCTAAATAGTGAAGAACGCAGGGAAACCGTTAAAATTTTATACTCTAATGCCATCTCTGGCATTGCCATTTCCATTGTAGTCAGTTTTATATTAGTGTTTGCTTTTGATTTAAATAACCAGAAAATATCCTACGAAAAAAGTATTTGGCTAAGCATTATGGTTGTCTTATTAGCAGCTCGCGCTATTGATGTAATGTGGTTTTATAAAACCAAAAAGGATAGCCCGTTATTTAATGCTGACACATACTCAAAAAGATTTTCAACCGGGTGTATTTTAACTGCGCTATCGTGGTGTGGGTATGCACTTTGGTTTCATAGCACCTCATCAGCAATAGAGACGACAACCACGATTGCTATTTTATCTGCCTTTGCAGGAGGCTCTGCAAATCTGCTTTCAGGAAGTCGAGTAACCGCTGTACTCTATAGCATTATTTTACTGGCGCCCTACTCTTTTTTATTAACCTTTTCTAACGAAAACTACAACTCTGTCCTCGGTATTTTAGGCCTAGCATTTACTGCTATTATGGTGGCTTCATCGTACAAATCAGCCACATTTACACACAGCGCAATCAAGCTCAAAAACCAAAACAGAGAGCTGCTTAATGAAATGGAAAACAAGGTTGAGCAACGCACTGAAGAAATTTACCACCTGTCTAATACCGATCCACTTACAAATCTATTAAACCGAACCGCATTTTTAAAAAATGCAAACAGACAACTAGCAGACAACCCTCAAGAACCCTTTGCTTTATTATTCGTAGATTTAGATGGATTTAAACAAATAAATGATTCATTGGGTCATAAAGTAGGCGATAAAGTATTAAAAGAAATAGCACGAAGAATTAGTAATGTATGCAATCAACAGCTATTTAAATGCCGATGGGGCGGGGATGAGTTTTTAATTTTAGCAACGTATCAAAAACAAGCTGAGCTTATCGAGTTTGCAGATAAAGTACTTCAAAGCATTGGTGCCGAGCATGAAACATATAAATATCAAAAATGGGTATCTGCAACTATTGGTATTGCCATGTATCCTGAGCACGGGAGTGATTTTAATACTTTAATTCGCTCTGCTGATACTGCAATGTATCACCAAAAACGCATCGCGAAAGGCAATATCAATATTTATAACGATTCACTCAAATTAATACAAGAAAGAGAGTATCTTTTGAGTCAACGCCTAGCCAGTGCCATAGAAGAAAATAGTTTAAGGCTAGTATTTCAACCAATTGTTGATAGCAAAACCTCAAAAGTAACCTCTTTTGAATCATTATTACGCTGGCAACTAGATGGTGAAAATATTTTCCCTGATGAATTTATAGCTATTGCCGAGCAATACGGTTTAATAACCGAGTTAGGTATTTGGGTAATAGAACAGGCATGTATACAAGCAACAAAATTAAGTCACTTACAACCACAAATTGCTATAAGCGTAAACGTATCGGTTATTCAGCTACAAGATCCTGATTTTGTATCTAAGGTATTAAAAATAGTAAATCGCCACCAGGTAGAACCTAAAAACCTACACATAGAAATTACTGAGTCAGTATTTGCCGAGGATAAACTCACATTTTTGACAGCCGTTAAAGCACTACAAAAACAAGGCTTTTGTATTTCAATTGATGATTTTGGTACAGGCTACTCATCACTATCAAGCATGCTTGATATTGGTGTCGATATAGTAAAAATAGACAGAAGCTTTATTCAAAATATGGATAAAAGAGGGTTAAGTATTATTCATGCAATTGTACAAATGGCCTCTACTTTAGATTTTACTGTTGTTGCAGAAGGCGTTGAAACTATTGAGCAAGCAAACACACTCACTAAAATTGGTGTATCTCACCTACAAGGTTATTACTTTTCAAAACCGATGGAAGTAGGTTTTGTAGATGCTTATTTAAATGAGCAAAATAAGCAATGTAGTTAATAACCAAACACTTCTAAAAGCGCTTAGCTACCATATGAGTTATGCGCAACCTTTCTTATTAGGGCCTGTTTATTTTTTGAGGTTGAATTTGCAGTAGACTGTCTGGTATTTAAGCAAGGCAGAGCCTATGAAGTGTGGTTATTAACCATACATAGTTGATAACGTAGTATTAATGCCAAACATGCGCTGCCCAAAGGCTCTGCCTATGGAGATAGACTCTTTGTTACTAGATTACAAACCTCGCGCCGCGATTAAATCGTCCTTAGATTGAACAA
This sequence comes from Pseudoalteromonas sp. SG43-3, assembly GCF_014164385.1. Taxonomy (NCBI): domain Bacteria; kingdom Pseudomonadati; phylum Pseudomonadota; class Gammaproteobacteria; order Alteromonadales; family Pseudoalteromonadaceae; genus Pseudoalteromonas; species Pseudoalteromonas sp. SG43-3. The sequence continues at coordinate 24,535 of NZ_JACJFC010000016.1, read as the reverse complement.
GTTTCAATCCTTAAAGGTCAACAGCCCCTCCCTAAAACATAATCTTACAATTACTTACACCCAGTACATAGTAATTAGCGTAGGCTAAATATAATCCAACTTACATATGTATATTACGTTTAAACGAAAAAGCCCCAGCGCTGGATAGTAGGTAAAATTATGCGCTGACGCTGCTTAAATAATAAAAACTTTAATGATACAACTAAATATAAAAAAGGAATTTGCATGATAAAACCACTTTGCTATTCACTCATCACTTTACTTACCCCCATAAGCGTTATAGCTCAAACAATGGCAATAAAAACAACGGATGAATTAGTATCAACCGATTCAGAGATTTTATTTGCATATAATAAAGAATTAAAACAATTAGAAGCCATCAATTTACTTACATCACTTAGTAGTGAACTTGCTTTACCAAAAAACGCCATCGGGTTTGATGTGGCAACACTTGCTAACATCACCGATAAACAAGCACTCGTACTAACAAGTGATGGCGTATATAAAGCCCAAGCAGGTAAACCAACATTGTTGTTTAATTATGAGTCGGTTCTTAATCAATTAAAAATAGATAAATTTGAAAAAGTAGACTTTGTTTTCGATGCTAACAATGACGGTCTAAGCGATATTTTCATTCCTGGGTTAGCAAGCAGTACTTTATACATTCAAAATAAAGATGGCAGCTTTAAGCCTAACCAATTTAAGCAAATACCTAAATATGAAGGCCGCTTTTCAGGAAAAGGGCTTTCTTTAGAAGTTAATATTAACAATAAACCTGTGGTTATCGATTTTAACCACGACGGATTAAACGACCTGGTTTTTTCAAATGACTTTGGAGCAGATGTACTACTTGCTAATTCAGAGGGCTTTGAGCAAAAGCTTACCTCAATTGATTTTAGCATTGAGCTAGGCGAGCTAAGCAATGGCGAGACTCGCAAAATAAAGCAAATTATTGATATTAATAACGACGGATTTCTAGATTTTACAACCAGACAGTTTAAGCCTACACAAGGTATGGACTCGCTAGATATAAAAATAGCACATACTTTGTACCTAGGGAGTGCTAAAGGTTTTACTAATACGCCCATTACCTTATTTGAAACACAGGGCCCTAGTGAGTTATTGCTCAAAACTGACTTTAATAATGATGGCTTAATTGATTTACAAAAAATGGACTTAGATATTGGCTTAGGTACTATCGCCTCTATGGCATTAGGCGGTGGCAGTACTGATGTAGATGTAGAAATGAATCTTTATAAGCAGCAACCCGACGGCTCATTTGCCAATAAATCGAGTATTGAACTTGATTTAGAAATGGAAGTGGGGATGAATGGCGATGAATCAGAACCGGCTCTCTATTTAGGCGACATTAACGGCGATAGCTATATTGATGCGATATACAAATACAGTAAAAAAACGCTGTATATTTATTATGGAGAGCAAGACTCACTGCTAAATGATAAACGCAAAAAATTAAAGCTAACGCTGCCTAAAAATAATAAAGATATTCTTCTGGTAGATATAAACCAAGACGGTAAAAAAGATTTTGTATTTAAATTTACCGAAGAAGATGGCACCAGCAAAATAGAAACACGATTAAATTAAGCCAATAAAAAAGCCCAACAGAATTAACCGTTGGGCTTTGGACTTAAGACTTTCGAGTAACAGTCAGCTTTACTCTAAGTAATAACACCTAAGCAGTTACATTTAGCAGTGAATCGCCTTCACTTAAACCAAACTTCTCTTGCACTGATGCAAGGATTGATTCTTTATCTTCATCAGACAACTGGTTTGAATACTCAGTTAAGAGCTCATCTAAGTAGCTCACTACCTCGTCTGTATCGACTGATTCTAATGAGTTTTGTGGCGGTGGCGGCGGTCTTTGACCTTCTGCTCTTCCTGCATCACCAATGCTTTTAGCATCAAACTCGAGTTCGCCCATTAAATCAGCAAGCTCTTTTGTTGGTTCAATACCTTGTTCTTTAAATGCAGCTTGAATACTTTGCGCATCGTCGCTAGTTAAGTTTTCTGCATCAAACTGTGCAAGCGTTTCTTTAACAAAATCACTTTGCTCTGTTGTTAATTTTGCAGCTTGACTACTTTGTTGCGGCACAAAACTCGCAGAGCTGCTGCCAATATTATTAATCATTTTAGTATCCTTTCAACGTTCACGACGAGGTGGTTTATGATCGCTAAGCTCTTGTTCACTAATTTCGCCATTACCATCGGCATCTATAGAATCAAAAATTGTTTGTGCATCACCGTGCGGCGGTTTTTTAGCACTAAACTCTTCAAAGCTAATTACGCCATCACCATCAGTATCAATAGTTGAAAAGTCAGGTTTTTCAGGAGGATTGTCACCGCCTCGAGCAGCTACATTAGCTGAAAAAGCAATAGATAATATTGCCACAGTGGCAAGAGTTGAAAAATGCTTCATAGTAATAACCTCGTATTTAAGAATTAAACTAAGCTTACGCTTTAAAAACGCAAACAATGTGCAAATAATGAGGAAGTAATAAATTATTTTTAATAAAAACTGATGATTCAAAAAAGTTCTGGTTGATTGCTTTGCAATCAATATATAAGCTAATAAAATAATACGATTAATTACTCTCTGGCAGTAGTGTTACTGCCCTTAATTCTCAAAGCTGATATACTGCTTGAGCCAATTAAACAAACAAATACAGAGCACTTTCATAAATAATGATTAATAACCAACCCTACTTAGCAGGCAATCTGTGAAAATACCTAAACGCCTACAACCTCTTGTTGATGATGGCCTTATTGACGAAGTAATAAGCCGACTAATGAGCGGTAAAGAAGCCGATGTATTTATTGTGCGTTGTGGTGAACATATTCGCTGTGCGAAAGTGTATAAAGATGCGGTTAAACGTAGTTTTAAAAAAGCGGCACAATATCAAGAAGGCCGAAAAGTACGTGGTGGACGCCAAGCGCGTGCAATGGGTAAACGCTCTAGCTATGGCCGCCAATTAGAAGAAGAAATTTGGCAAAATGCCGAAGTTGATGCGTTATCTCGTTTAGCTAGCGTGGGTGTACGCGTTCCTGATACTTACTTTTGTATTGATGGCGTGCTGCTTATGGAGCTCGTCTCTGATGAAGATGGTAACGTAGCCCCTCAACTAGGACATGTCGTTTTTAGTGAAGAGCAAGCGATTGAGCAGTATAAACTCATGATACATTACATTAAGCTTATGCTTTGCGCTGGTATAATACACGGTGATTTATCTGAGTTTAATGTACTTGTAGATAATAACGGCCCTGTAATTATAGATTTACCGCAAGCCGTTAACGCTTCAGCTAATAACAGTGCACAAGCTATGTTTGCACGCGATGTAAATAACATACGCCGCTACTATGGTGAATTTGCGCCAAGTATACTAAAAACTCAATACGCTAAAGAAATGTGGGCACTATTTGAAGAGGCCAATTTAACGCCTAATTCAACGCTTACAGGTGAATTTGAAGACAGCGACGAACTTGCTGATGTAGATTCTATTCTTGATGAAATTCAAGCTGCCGAATACGAAGAGTTTGACCGTTTAGAGCGAATTAAAAATGCTGACGACGATGAGTAACTCATCGTCATAGCTCATTCCACCTTACTGTGGATGCACAAACCGGTAGCCAACCCCATAAACAGACTGGATAACACTTTCAGTTTGTGTCACTTCATCTAGTTTTTTACGCAACTTTTTAATATGGCTATCAATAGTACGATGGCTCACAATACGCTGATCGGCGTACATAGTGTCCATTAAGCTATCGCGCGAATAAATACGATTTGGGTTGTTAAACAAAGGTTTAAATAGTTGAAATTCAAAGTTCGTCAATTCTATACTGTTTGATTTAAATTTTACGCTGTAGCTGCTTTCGTCAAGCTTCATTGTTGACTCTGTAACGTCACTTGCGTTATTTAATCGCCTTAAAATAGCTTTTACACGTGCCACCAGCTCAGCATAACTAAACGGCTTACAAATATAATCATCTGCACCTAATTCCAGCCCAAGCAGCCTATCTATTTCTTCTACTTTTGCCGATACCATAATAATAGGCACGTTTGAAAAGCGCCTGATTGCTTTACACAGTTCAATACCACTTTGACCTGGTAACATTATGTCTAGCAAGATTACACTCGGCCTGTTAATTTCAAGCCAAGGTAATACTTCATTCCCGTGATGTATTTGATGAGTAATAAAGTGATGGCTGCTTAAAAAGTCACTCATTAAGTTAGCTAGCTTTACTTCATCTTCCACAATTAGTATTTGTTCACTCATAGGCATCTCTGTAAGTAACCTTAACTTTATTTTATAAGCTAAATAGTTGGCAATCTAATAATAATAGCAAGGCCGCCTAAGCTGGCTTTTTCTGCAGCTATTTCACCTTTATGACCTTTAACTATATGCTGGCAAATAGATAAACCTAAGCCAGAACCGCCCTCTTGGCGATTACGCGAACTATCTACTCGGTATAAATATTCAAATAAATGCGATAAATGCGATTGCTCTACACCGACACCATTATCTTCGATTATAAGCTCTAAATAAGTTTGCCCTTTAATGCTTATATTATTAGCCGTTAAAGAAATAGTTGTACATTGTGCATAGTGTACTGCGTTCATTAAAATATTATCGAGTAGCTGCAAAAGGCGTGTTTTATCTGCTTGTACAGTTATGTGTTTAGCGCTATTTAGTAGGTATATTTTTATATTATGTTGTTCAAGCACAACCTGATATTTTTGCTCAATAGTATTTAATAATAACGCCATATCAGTAGGTTGCATAGTGTAGTGCATACCTCCTAACTCTGCGCTATTGAGCATATGCAAGTCGTCTATTAAGCGTTTTAAATGCAAAGCTTCATCGTTAGCCGAACTTATATTTTTTGCGTTCGGTTCTCGTATACCAAGTAGCATAGCTTCAAGTTCACCGAGTAAAATACTCATTGGCGTCCTAAGCTCATGAGAAATATTAGCAAGCCAACGCTTACGTACTTGCTCATCTTTAGCGAGTGTAAATGCAAGCGTATTAAAATCTTCGCTCAACTGTCCTAGCTCGTCTTTTCGCTCAAGTTTGAGTTTGGTCTCGTAATTACCTTGCGTTAAGCGATGCATACCGTTAGCAATTTGCTTTACAGGGCTTACTAGGTGACGAGACAATAAAAAAGTAACCATTAATGTTAGCAATACCGCAGCTAAAGCAATAAACCATAAGTAGTTAGTTTGCTGCTGTAAAAAATCAAGCTCATAGCCATCAACCAAGCTATCTCTTTTAGAAACTGCTAAGTAACCCACTATTTTATCGTTAACAATAATTGGGGTTGTTATATATTTTAAATCGCTGAGGTATCTACCCACTACTCGCTGTTTATTTTCGTCAAGCAAAGCGTAGTGAGCAATATTTTCTGGCGGTGGGCGGCGATCTTCCTCTAAACGAATATGATCTGGCGGCGGTGGTCGCATCACTCGCCCACGCGGACCTGGGCCTTCTTGTGGCCTAGGCAAAAACTGGCTATTTTCTAATTGCGATTCAACACGTTTTCTAAAGCTTTCGCCATTGCCGACAACATGCTCCCATGAGGGTGTTTGTTCGTATTGCTTTGCAAATTGCACAACAAGTGGTTCAAGCGCTTTCACCTCTTTTGCATTAACAAAATCAATTACGCCTTGCCCTATGCTCCACTGTATAAGAACCACAAGCCCTGCAATAACACTAAAGGTAAAACTAAATAGTATTAAAAAAAGTTTATTATGAATTTTCATTAATGCGTGTTTTCAACCTTGCTAGGAAAGCTCTCAAATCGGTATGTTATAAACTCTTTGGTTTGGTCGTTAACATACAGCGTAGCAACTATTTTTTTACCTTGAGCGGTCCAATACATATGACCATGATTATTTAAAGTAACCGATACGGTATTTATACCAGTTTTAAATAAGTTAGCAGGTAAATGCAACGCTTGTCCGTAAATTCGCTGTATTTTAACCCCATTAATGTATAAATGAGCATGACCTTGTAAAAAACCGGTGTCTTGGTTTGTTGTCACGCCCATCATTTGTTGCATGTTCATCGTGCCCTCTGGCGGCACAGACAAATCATAACGCTGTGTATCTAAAATTAAGTTATAACCCGACATACTATCTTTTAATAACTTAAGGCTTAATGCCGGGATTGGCGTGTCATTTGGCACAGCTATAGGCATATGGCTATGATCCATCATTTCCTGCTGCGCAAAGAGCTTGAAGCTCAATAGCGCAGCAGTTGTTAGGATCAATGCGTATTTAAAATAACGCATAGTTACTCCTTACATTCCCGGTGGTGGACCCATTGTTTCGCCAGTATCACAGCGACCAATTGAATTAGCGGCTAATTGACCTTTAAAACGAGGCCCTATTTGATAAGGAAAAGAAGGCTGTAATTTACCATCACTGTCTAACGTTAGTGTTATATGGTAGTGATAACCCTTACCATCATTAGTATCGTGGCCGTTATGCTCATCTAATTGAGCACCGGTTACTGTTTTTTGCGCGTAGTAATAATCTTCAAAGTAATAACCATCGTCGGCATTCAATGTATTACCAGAGAGCGTCGTTACTTGTGCACCTATAGCAGGACCTGCATCACTTGTTTGTGTACCTTGGCTAACATCGTATTGATCAACTAAGGTACAGCTTCGCTCACCCTCAGTACCACAACCCCCTTCACTTGTAGGTGCACCGTAATCTCGCATTTCCCAGCCACTTAATGCAAGTTGACCGTTACTTTCATAAGGACCGTAAAGTGGATAGCCATCAGCTGCAAACCCATAGATAGGTGAATGCGCATCGCCATCATCTTCGAGTAAATCAGCTAAGCAACTAGTATAAAAATGGTGATGATATTCACCGTTAGCAGCATGTCCGCCACACACATCAACATCATATTGCTCAGCAATGGGCGCTAATGTATACCAAATATTATTTCCGTAGCTCATACCATCGCCCCAGTTAAATATACTGGTGCCATTAACCATTAAGCCAACTGTACCTAAACCTGTTTCGCAAGTTTCAGCGTCAGATAAATCGGTAGGTGTTAGCGGAAAATATGCTTCAACCGCTTGTTCTGTTGGGCAACCCGGTCCTGGAGGCCAATAACCTGCACCGCCTGTGTCATCACAGTTTTCAGTGCTGCTGTTATAGCCAATATCTTCACCAAAGGAAATGGTTTGCCCTACTGCTGCAGAAGTTACACCGTTATAAAAATCGGTAGCTGCACGCGGGCGGTTATTTAACGCGTCTACTTGGTCTTGTGTAAGCGTTACATCATATTTAGGAATGTCAGTAGTTTGCACATACATGTATTCAACGTCAGCATCTTCCTCAGTAACGCTAACAACCTCAACTGATTGAACATCTTCAACCACTGCACCATTATTTTGTATGTATGTAGAAGTTGTATCGTTGTTAATTAACCAGCTGGTAAGTTTTGCACTATTATCAACTGTATCTGAGTCTGATGAAGCAATAACATTAACTATAACTGTATCTACAACGACATCGTTTGTGCCATCATCTGCACTAATTTCAAATACAAGTGCTTCATCGGTTAAAACTTCAGGTGCAACAAACTCTGTAGACGTTGCAGTACTTGAAGATAAACTAACGGTAGTGCCTGATGTTTGCGACCAACTAACCGATACTTCACCGTCATCTTCAACCGTTGAACTTAAATAAACGGTATCGCCCGCATTAACAGTTTGGTCAATACCAGCATCAACCGTTGGAACACTATTACTGACTGTATCGCCGTCTGTTGCAGTACTTGTTGAATCGCTATTACATGCGCTTAAAGCGATACAAAGCGCACTTAACGCAAATAACTTAGTTGCATTAGCAGCTTTTGTTTTAAGAAGTGTTTTCAATGCTTGAACCTTTACTTTAACGTTTAATAAAACAAAGTTAACAAGTAAAAGTGCAAACAATGTGCACAAACAAAGGAAGATTGTGATCAAAAAAGACAACCTAAGTTGTCTTTTTGCTATTTAACTGGAGTCTGGCTATTTATTTTTTCAAATGTTTATCAAAAAAGTCTAAAAATGCCTGAAGAGTTTTAACTCTGTGTTCTTGATAAGATAAGTAATGGTCACCATCCTCAAGCTCAATATAAGTAACATCTTTTGCTTCATCATCAAGTTCATCCTGCATTTCTCTACTATGATAAACAGGTACCACACTGTCGTCAGTTCCATGTACAAGCAATATTGGTCTTGTTATTTTTTTAGCAAAATTCACTGGAGAATTAGCTTCTAGTAAATCATCATCAGTTCCAAACTGCTTTCTAACGATATTTTTGTTTGTAAAGTGTCGTGCTTTACTCACTAAATACTGTAAATCACTTACCCCAGCAAAACTAGCTGCACATTTAAACGTTTCTGGGTGCTTAATTACAGCCATTAACGCTGCATAGCCACCATAGCTAGCACCACCAATACAAATGCTATCTGCTTGTGCTATTCCTTGGTCAATTAACCAGTTTGCACCGTCTTGCAAGTCATCTTGCATAGCCAAACCAAAACCTTGAATTGACTGCATTAAAAAGTCGTGCCCATAGCCACTCGAACCACGGAAATTAGGCTGTAAAACAGCATATCCGTTATAGGCTAATAAAGCTGTCCAGTAATCAAAATTAGCATAATCCCTTGCCATGGGGCCGCCATGTGGAAATATAATTGTTGGTAACTTATCACCTTCTTTATATTCTACTGGTAGAGTTAGATAGCCTTCTATTTTCAAGCCATCTCTTGCCTTGTAGCTAATGCGCTTTTTGCCTCTGTATACAGAGGCATCTATTTGCGGATAAACATCAGCAATTGCACTCACCTGCTTTTTTACTCTATCCCCAAATAAATAACTACCCGACGTTTTGTCTGAGCTGATATAGAGTATATATTTTTGCTGATCTTTACTAGTACTTACAATGTCTAATTTATATTCATCTTTAGGGAGCGATACGCGCAAAGAACGATGTAATTTATCTAAGTCTTTATCCCAATATTTAATACCATCATCTAAATGTGAATCAGTAAAGCCTGCAACTTCGCCAGTTTGTTGTGAATAAAAAATAGACCCATCAAAATCATATTTACTATTACTGTAAATTAGCTCGCGAGCTTTAGTCGTTAAATTGAGTTTAAATAATGCATCGCGCCCTTCATGTAACGCAGTGATGTATAAAAAATTAGAGTCTTTATCAAACCCTAATATAGAAATACTTTGCTTACTAAAAACCTCATAATCAAATAAAGTTTCCCACGACTGTTTATTCTCATCAAAATAATCGTAAGTAAATTGCGTATCGTCCATTTTTTTTGCAATACGAACTTTACCTTGCCTGTCGGCAAACCAAGTAACTACATTACTGCGTGGTCTTTGTATTTGTGTCTTACGTAATGTGGTTAAATCTAACTCATAAACTGCTGGGGTATTTGCTATTTTAAAATCCCCTTGAACTAAAATTTTATTCTCTTTTTCAGGTAAAAAACTAACAATTCGGTCTGAATATTGTGGCTGGATTTCATCTCTTACTGTGTTGGCTTTAAAAGCTAATTTAAGACCTTTATCATTTTTAAAGTTATACGCATACATAAGCGTTGATGTATATTTGACTCCGCCAAACTGATATTTTATATAGCGAGCACCAAGTAACAGTACGTCATCATTTGCCCAGTTATACCAATCAAAAAACACTGTATGGTTATTTGAGTTTATAATTGGTGTTGTAACCCCCGTCTCCAAGTTTTTAACCATTAAGATTAAAGTCCCTTGATGGTTTCTTATAAAAGCGAGGTTCTTACCATTGGGAGATAGCTTCACTTGGCTAAAATCTTTTAAGCCTGCAAAAACCTCTATAGGTAGTTTTTTATCTTGTGTGGCAAAAGAGCCAAAACTTTGCAAAGCAATTAACAAAGTGAAAATGAACTTAAACATTCGTAAATCCTTTTATTATTGTACTCCTAAGTAAACGATTATTTCACAACTGTGGCCTTTTAAGTAAAAACTTATCTTTGGTTGTACTAAAGTAATCGCCGCCCATTTTGCCCACTGCATTTAATAATTCAGGGTCAATATAGCCACCACTCATCACTTCATCGTCTATACAAATACCCACTACATCCAGCAACATCATTTTTCCACCGCCAGGCTCATTTGAAATACTAATAACTTCGCGTAACTTACATTCAAACCGTACTTTTGAATCGGCAACGCTTGGCGCGTTAACTAACTTACTTGGAGCTTGGGCAATGTTAGCTGCATCAAACTCGCTTATATCACTAGGATAATTTGCACAACTTTGGTTCATTTTTTCAACTAGCTCTTGGCTGACAATATTAACCACACATTCTTTAGTTGCCATTAGATTACTAAGCGTATCTTTATTCGTTTTATCACTAGGGTTTACTTGCGTAACACTTAAAACAGCTGGCTTGCAACTAGCCACAGTAAAAAATGAATAAGGCGCAATATTTGCACTACCTTCGCTATTTAATGTACTTATCCATGCGATAGGCCGTGGGCTGATACCGCCTACTAAGTAAGAGTAAACATTTTGGTTGGTATTTTCGGTGAGATCTAAAAACATATTTTTTCAACTAAATAAGAATATCAACATGCCTAATATCTTAATCCGATGAAGGTTGGGGTTAAAGAAGATTTACAAATGAGAAAAGTTAAAAAGTAAAACCGAGCCTTCAGGCTCGGTTTTCAATCCATTTAGCAAGGCGCTACATTATTGAATACTCTGACTTTTGTTTTTAAATCAAATGCAGCATAAGCTGCAACAATAATAAAACACCCCGCAGGCACAACATAAGAAAACGCGACACTGTATGTATCAATAAACACAGCTTGGAATACAGGAACTATCGCTCCACCTAAAATAGCCATTACTAAACCAGCAGCACCTAGTTTTGCATCATCGCCTAACCCATGTAGTGAAATCGCGTAAATAGTTGGAAACATTAACGACAAGCAAGCCGATATACTTACCAGCGCCCATACGCCACTTATATTTGGCATTTTCACCATATAAAAACACAGCAGCATTGCAATAATAGAGGTTGCCATTAACAGTTTGGCAGGACGAATAAATCCCATAAGCCAGGTCATTACAAATCGAGAAACTAAAAAGGTGATCATACTGTATTGTAAAATACTTCCCCCAGTAACTTCATTTGTATCGAGTGCCTCCATTACGTACTGGATGGTAAATGTCCATACACAAGTTTGCGCCGCAACATTAAAAAACTGGGCGATAACACCAAAGCGGTAATGGGTATTTTTAAACAAGCGCTTAAACGTTGCACTAAATTCTACATGCTTAGAGACTTTTTTTTGCTTACAAAAATTAGGTGTTTTAGTAAACGCAATTGCCAACCAAATAAAAACCAACACACAAGCCATACCAACATAAGGCACCATAACTGCATCAAGTTCTGCGCTTATAATGCTAGTTAATTGCTCACTATTCATATTTGTGCGCTCACCAGAGGTTGCGGTATTGAGCTTCGGTAAAATAAGGGTAGCGGCTAAAAAAACACCAATGTTAGTACCGACAGGGTTAAATGATTGCGCCAAATTCAACCTGCGAGTTGCACCTTGTTGGGTGCCCATTCCCATTACATAAGGGTTTGCTGATGTCTCTAAAATAGATAAGCCTCCAGCTAACACAAACAAAGCCACTAAAAAAAAACCATAAGTCATTGCTTGGCTGGCGGGATAAAACAAAAATGCTCCGATTGCAGCCATCCCTAAACCGGTTAACACACCTGTTTTATACGAAAAGCGTTTATTGATATATGCCGCCGGAATAGCTAGGCAAAAGTAAGCTCCATAGTAGCTAAATTGTACCAATGCAGACTGCACTGACGACATAGTAAAAATTTTACTAAACACTTTTACTAGCGGATCAGTCATGTTTGCCGCAGCTCCCCATGCAGCAAAGCACAGAACAAGTAAAATAAAGGGAACCACCATCTCCTTGGAGACAAGAGGTGTTTGTGTGTGTGTGTGTGTGGTCATTGCCGTGTCTCAGTTGTTAATGTTAAGTAAAGCATTTAACCAGTTAAATATCATTCCGCCAATAAATCAACTATAGTTATTTATTGACCTCCGGTGACTTATTTATACTCTGTCGTAAATTTAATAATAAGAAATGAACCCGGCAATAAAGCTAATATAGTCGCCAATTACACACACTCGGTGTACAATTAATCAGGTTATTCAAGATAATAACAACTAGGTAGGAATAATTATCAAATCTAAAAACCCTCGACTCTCTTTACAAGAAGGCCGAAGCCAATCTGGCCTGCGTGCTCATAATGAACGCCGAATTATGTCATTAATTCGCCAACACGGTAGTGCTCCAAAAGCTGAAATTGCACAAAAAACAGGGCTTTCAGCACAGGCCGTCACAGTAATTATCAATAGTTTAGAAGCCGAATCGTTATTAATACGGAAAGACCCTCAGCGTGGTAAGGTTGGCCAACCAACCATCCCATTTGCGTTAAATCCAGATGGTGCATTTGGAATTGGCTTAAAAGTAGGTCGTCGCAGTTTTGATTTAACCTTGATTGACTTAGTAGGAAATATACGCGCAACTTTGCACGAAAACTGCGCTTACCCCACAGTACAGAGCTTGCTAACCTTTTTAGAGAAAGGGATCAGCGTACTTAAAATGAGCTTAAGTGACGAATTAGCCAAGCGTATCTTAGGTGTGGGTGTTGCAACCCCTTACGAAATTTGGAACTGGACAGAAGAAGCCGGCGCTCCAAAAACAGTATTGAATGAATGGAAGTCTTTTGATTTTAAAGAAAAAATAAATCAAATTGTACATCTTCCCGTGTATGTATGTAATGATGATACCGCTGCTTGTTCAGCTGAATTAAGCTTTGGTAATCCTGCTCGTTTTAGCGATTTTTTATATATTTTTATTGGTACTTTTATTGGTGGTGGAGTTGTTATAAACGAAACCTTATTTACTGGTAAAAAAGGTAATGCCGGCGCTATAGGTTCATTACCTAGGCCTATGCTTAATAGTGAAGGACAACTAACCTCCCAACAACTTATTATGCAATCATCACTGTATATTCTCGAAAAAATGCTCAAAGGTGATGGCTACAATACTGACATACTATGGAGTTCAAAAGAGTATTGGGGAGACTTAGGCCCCGTACTCGATAAGTGGATAGACCAAGTTGCAGATGGCCTCGCCTACGCGGCATTGTGTTCTTTAGCTATTTTTGATTTTGAGGCAATTGTCATTGATGGCGCCATTCCTATCAATGTCAGAGAAAAAATAGTTTTGGCAACAAAGTTAAAATTGAGCCAGGCTGATCATCGCGGTATTAATCGCTGTGAAGTACAAAGTGGCTCTATTGGCGCCAAGGCTCAATCAGTAGGCTGCGCTAACCTTCCGTTACTTATCAACTTTTCTCAAGATCACGCAAGCCTTTCACACCACTAATATACTTTAAAGTTAAAAAGCAGCCATCGGTAACGTTGGCTGCTTATTTATTTTTTATCAGAGGTAAAAAATTCACTTAAACAATCAAAAAGCTGTACAAAAAATAATAAGTAATAATAGTTGATTTATTATTTTAAGTTCTCTACATTCTATTTACAAATTTGATAACACTGACATGTTTGATTAATAAAACCGCAAATTTGTATACACACACAACAAAGAGAGAACAGAAAAATGAAAGTATCAGCAAAAATGACTCTAATTGCAGTCGCTGTAGGTCTATCCATATCCCCTAGCGTCTTGTCACAAGAGCAACAAGTAGCAAAAAGTGATTTAGGGTTTGAGCGCATCATTGTAACGGGAACATCTCGGCCAAAAGAGAAAATCGAATCAACTAATGCAATAACTACCTTTAACGAAGCAAAGTTAGAGCAATTGGCTCCGCACAGTGTTGCTGAATTAGTGCGAAGTATTCCTGGTTTTCATGCCGAAGACACCGGTGGAGAAACCGGTAACAACGTAGCCCCACGAGGCTTTCCGTTATCAACGCAAACAGAGTTTACAGCACTACTTCGTGATGGTATGACCGTGTTTTATAATCAAGATATTTTATTTACTCAAAATGATCGCTTTACCCGTTTGTCTAATTTTGTTGGCAGCGTTGAAGCTATTCGTGGTGGTGCCTCGTCAATTTTTGTTGGTAGCGCGCCAGCTGGGTTTATTAATTTTATTTCTCGTGAAGGCTCCGATGATACCCAAGGTGATGTGTTTTTTGAAACCAACAGCAACAACCGCCTAGGTGGACAAGGTTGGGTTAGCGGATCAATAGACGATCAGACAACCTATGCTGTTGGCGCTTGGTATCGCAAGGATGACTCCGCACGCGATCCGGGGTATACAGCTAACCAAGGTGGTGAGCTTAATGGCAATATTAAGCACTTTTTTAAAGATGGCAGCGGCTTTACCCGCTTTGAGTTTAATAAACAAAACGATAGATCATTCTTTTTTATTCCTCAGCCATTAATAGGCTCAACCACCAATGCTAAAACAATCCCAGGCGGGATGGATATCAGAGATGGCACCACCGGTAACTCAGCAGGTGCGCGTTTATTAACTCTTAATAACACCCCAAGCGGCGACATTGATTTGGATATTGCAGATGGTAACTACGCTAATGTGACCTACTTTGGCAATACAACCGAAATTGAAATCAACGAAAACTTAGTCTTTTCAAATCAAATGCGTTATACCGATATGCTAACAACCTTTACCGGCATCATTAACGTAGGTAACGCCGAATCGTTAGCTAGTAAAGCACAAGCTATATATGCTGCAAATACTGATGTCCTTGCAGGTGCCATGGTTGATGGTAACCTAAGTTACGATATACGCGATGCAGGAAACGGCTTTGTATTGGCTGATTCAAGCAACGTAAATACCTACAACACCAATGGATACGGAATAAACGCAGGCTTTTGGCATAGACGTTTTGAAGGCGATAACTTTCAAAACGAAACCAGATTCAACTACACCTTTGATGATGTAGGCGAAGGGACTCTTTATGCTAATTTTGGCTTATTCTTCTCTAATATTAATGGCCATGTTACCGACTATCGAATTAATACACTGCAATCAGTAGAGCCCCTACCGCAGCGCTTAGATGTTGTATTTACAGATGCACAAGGTCTTGACATTGCCAGCGGTACTTACAAAGGTATTCAGGCTGGATCACATGGTTTTGCCGATATTGTTTATAGTGAAAATACCCTTGCGCCCTTTGCTGACTTTGAATACGAGCTTGAAGATGTGTCGTTTAATCTGGGCCTAAGGTACGAAACCCTCAAAGCAGATGGGGAAGCGCAAAACCAAGCTAATTACACAATTGACAGTTTTGCCAGCGATACTGATACCGTCAATGGGAATATTACCCTGCCCTTTGGTGATGGGACTTACCGAAACTTTGATGTTGAATACAACGAAATGGCATGGACAATTGCAGCTAACTACAAATTTAACGACGACTTAGCGGTATTCACTCGATATGCAGATGGTTTTCGTATGCCTGATGTAGATAAATACATGGCGATTACCGACCTAACTAGTCAAGAGGAAATTAATCAATTTAATAACTCTGAGAGACGCGAAACACAACCAGCTTCAACGGTAATGGCCGAGGTGGGCATTAAATATAACGAAGGTGATGTCGCAGCATTTGTAACCGGTTACTTCGCCGCTGCGGATGATTTATTCTTTAATGTACCTACTGTTGAAAATGGTCAAGTAGTGCAACGTCAAGCCTTTAGAAACACAGAAACCTTAGGTGTAGAAGCCGAATTTAACCTGCAAATCACCCAAGACTGGCGCATTGGTGTATCTGCAACGTACCAATCACCCGAATTTGTAAACACACCAGCGGCGCAATACTTGGATGCTAATGGAAGCTCTGCCTCTATTGATATAAACGGCAACTTACCTGTACGTGTGCCTAAGCACTTTGGCCAATTAACTAGTAGCTATCAGTTTGAAGATTTTTCGTGGGGTATGGCAGCTATTCATGGTAGCTACTCTTGGAGCGGTAAACGTTATGCCGACGACGCCAACACAGCAGAACTGCCTATGTATGGCATGTTAAACCTTGGTTTATCCCTTGAAAACGAAGACGGTTATTACCTTCGTGCCGATGTTAAAAACCTAAATAACTCAGAAGGCTTATCAGAGGGGGATCCTCGCGCAGGTGAAACGGTAGCAGGTCAAGCAACTACATTTAATGCGCGCGTTGTCTTACCTCGTACCTTTAGCCTTACTATTGGTAAGCGTTTTTAATTTTACTCTAATCTAGGGTATCGTCATGCAAAGCGATACCCTCGCAATTTTTAGGAAAATATAATGGAAGTAGTTGCAATTGGTGAAGCTTTAATAGATATACTCTCACATGACTGCATGCACAATAAGGCATCAAATAGCGAACTAGACTTCACACAGTTTGCCGGAGGCGCACCCGCTAATGTTGCTGTAGCCGTAGCAAAGCTTGGTGGTTCAAGTTATTTGCTTGGTAAAGTAGGCAATGATAAATTTGGTCGCTTTTTAATAAATGCACTCAAAATGTATAATGTAAACACATCTTATGTTGGCTTTTCAAAAAAAGGGAAGACGGCACTCGCGTTCGTATCGTTGGATGAAAACGGTGAACGTACATTTGAATTTTACGATAAAGATGCTGCACATTACAATTTACAAATAACCGATTTAGAGCCCTCTTTATTTTCAACACCTAAAATTGTGAGTTTTTGTTCAGGCTCTTTTGCAAAACCTTTAGTATTAAATACAACCTTACATGCGCTAAAACACTTTAAAGAATCAGGCTCGGTTACATGCTTTGACATTAACTTTCGTTCAGCCTTCTGGGATGAACCACTCACAGCTAAATCTGTTATTGAGGATGTTGCTAAAACAGTTGATGTTATTAAAGCGAGTAAAGATGAGCTGATCTCGCTTTATGGAATAGAGCATATTGATACCACTATTAGAAGTTGGGTAGATAGTGGCGTAGCTTTAGTTTTAATGACCGATGGTGGCGAGCCTATTACTTTTTCATCTAGCTCATTTAGTGGTACTTATCCTTGCCCTAAGGCATATGTTGTGGATACCACAGCTGCAGGCGATGCGTTTGTAGGTGGTTTTTTATATCAAATATCTTCGCTAGTGAGTAATAAAACAGAATTTACTGACTGGGCAAATAACTTTACTAACGTTTCAAAGGCTATCGACTTTGCTACTAAATGCGGAGCCAAAACAGTAGCAACGTTTGGAGCCTTTGATGCCCTACCTACATACCATGATATCTCGGCGAGTACCCTTAAATCTTCGTGTCGATGTTAAAAACCTAAATAACTCAGGAAACTTATCAGAGGGAAGTTTCACTCAGGTGAAACGGTAGCAGATCAATCAATTATATTTAATGCGCGCGTTGTCATATCTCGTGTCTTTAGCTTTACTATTGGTAAGCGTTTTTAATTTTACCCTAACTGAGGGTATCGTCATACAAAGCGATACCCCCGCAAGTTTTAGGAAAAGATAATGGAAGTAGTTGCAATTGGTGAAGCTTTAATAGGTGTACTCTCACATGACTGCAAGTGCCAAAATTGCTTAAGTATCACGGTAATTCTCCCTATTTATAATACTTCTTTTATTGGCGACTCATTTTAGTATCACCTTAACATGAGTTGCCTATATCAAAATCGTTTTTACACTAGTCTTCTTTTACATTTAATACGTATTGGTTTTGTCCTATTATTTATAATGCCACGGTTTTAATATTGCCAGTATGAAAGAAAAAATAAACATCGTGTGGTTTAAACGTGATTTACGTCTTAGCGATCATCAACCATTAAAAAATGCATTTAGTAATGGCTTACCGACCCTGTTGCTTTATAACTTTGAGCCATTACTGCTCGAAGATGCACACTACAATGAGCGGCACTGGCGCTTTGTGTATCAATCGATAGTTGAGTTAAATAATCAGCTAGCGCGTTTTAACGCCTGTGTTTATATATTTAATTTAAATATGAACGATTTACTTGAGTCGATAAAGACGCAGTTTGAAATAGTTAATATTTTTAGCCATCAAGAAATAGGCTTAAACAACACCTTTGAGCGCGATAAGGCAATAAAAGCATGGTGCCAGCATAACCACATTAATTGGCAAGAGTCGCAAACAGGCGCGGTAATTCGCGGCAAAAAAAATCGTAATAATTGGAACGAACGCTGGCAGCAAACAATGCAAGCACCTATTGCTGTTCCTAATTGGAAGAGTATAAAAACAATTACCCTTAATAACTATCAAGCGCCTGAGCTGCCAAGCGCTTACACTCAAGATCACGACAGCTTTCAACAAGGTGGCCCACTGCATGCGCGAACTGTAATGCAGAGTTTTTTTGCCGAGCGCGGTAAAGGTTATCAAAAGGGAATATCGAGCCCAAGTTTAAGCCAAACCCACTGCTCTCGGCTTTCGCCCTATCTAGCATGGGGGAACATTAGCCTTAGGCAAGTGTATCAAATGACCATTGATGAATATCATTCAAAACACCCTGACAAAAGAGGTTGGAAACGCCCACTAGCAGCGTTTGTATCGCGCTTGCATTGGCACTGCCAC
This sequence comes from Pseudoalteromonas sp. SG43-3, assembly GCF_014164385.1. NCBI lineage: Bacteria > Pseudomonadati > Pseudomonadota > Gammaproteobacteria > Alteromonadales > Pseudoalteromonadaceae > Pseudoalteromonas > Pseudoalteromonas sp. SG43-3. The sequence continues at coordinate 5,869 of NZ_JACJFC010000016.1, read as the reverse complement.
TTTATGCAAAAGTTTGAAAGCGAGTGCTCTATGGAGTTTTTAGCTCTTAATCCGGGTTATCACGTATTTCCGTATCGTGATGATGAACGTGTGAAAAACGATATTGAACGCTGGGCGCAAGGTCAAACAGGTATTCCAATTATTGACGCTTGCATGCGCTGCTTAAAAGCCACCGGTTATATAAACTTTAGAATGCGCGCCATGCTTGTAAGCTTTGTAACGCATCATTTAAATATAAGTTGGCAGCAAGCAAGCTTTCCGCTCGCTAATTACTTTTTAGATTTTGAGCCAGGGATTCATTATCCGCAAATTCAAATGCAAGCCTCGGTCACAGGTATTAATACCATTAGGCACTACAACCCAATTAAGCAATCAGAAGATCAAGACCCAACAGGTTCGTTTATTAAAAAGTGGTGCCCCGAGCTTGAAAAACTCCCTATTGAATATTTACATCAGCCTTGGGAGCAAACTCCAATGGAAGCACTCTTTAACGACTTTAAGTTAGGGGAGGATTACCCTGAACCCATGCTTGATTTAACAGCGGCCTCAAAAGAAGCACGCGAACGCTTATGGCAATACCGTGAGCGAGCCGATGTTAAACGTGCCATAGGGAAAATTCTTAAAAAGCACGTTGGGGGTACTCAAAAAGTTACTCGAACAAAAAGTAAAACGGATACTAAAAATAACAGTAAGGCTAAGTAAGCATGGCGCACAAAAAACTAAACTTACCTCAAAAAATATGCCCTATTTGTAATAAACCTTTTACGTGGCGTAAAAAATGGCAGCGCGACTGGGATAACGTTATTTACTGTTCAGAGCGCTGTAAGCGAAATAAACAGGGGTAACAATTAACTGGCGCCTATTTTGCAACATCATCAGTAATTAGTGCTTTTAAGGCTTTATATAAGTTTATTTTGTAAATAACGCTTAGATAACCTGAAAAGCTTACACTCTAGCAAGGAGAAGATGATGACGATTAAAAAAACGGCAAGTTCAACATGGTCTGGCGACATTAAAACAGGCAAAGGTAGCATATCAACTCAAAGTGGCGCGCTTATTAAACAACCTTATGGTTTTAATACCCGCTTTGAAGATGAGGCGGGCTCAAACCCTGAAGAATTAGTAGGTGCAGCGCACAGTGCATGTTTTAGTATGGCGCTTTCACTTGCATTAGGTGATGCAGGCTTTACCGCAGATAAAATTGATACTAAAGCCACTGTAAGCCTTGATGAAGTAGATGATGGTTTTTCGGTGACGCATATTGCCCTTGAGGTAAAAGCGCGTATTGATGATATTCAAAACGAGCAGTTCCAAGCCTTATGCGAGCAAACCAAAAAGAACTGTCCTATTTCCAAGCTCTTAAATACTGAAATATCACTAGATGCGACACTTCAATCAGCATTTTAAATATTTAGACTTAACTATTTAGACAGTCCCTTACTAAACAAGCCAAGTAAATATTTACCTGGCTTTTTTATTATGAAGAATTATTTTTAGGTTTATTCCTACTCAAAGCACTTACTACTAGCCCAATTCCCATCCCAAGCGCTGGCCATACTACCCACATATAACTAGGCGAAGTTAGTAAATTTATAACGCTTAGCAAAGTTAAAATAAGTAAATATGCTTTAATTTTTTTGCCTATTGTAATTGTGTTGCTCATTTATATTCTCCAAGTAATGTATGTTGCTATTATTGTTTTAATAAGCAACGTACACACCTGCCAAATGTCACTAAGTGATCTGACATTAGTCATTATTTTTCATTTAATTACATAGTTATTTATTACGTATAAAAACATAAAAAACAATACTTTAATCTATTTGTGTTAGAATCTAATCTCAACTAACCTAAAAAAATATGCATAAGAGGATGAGCTAAGTGAGCGAAAAATCAAAAGATTGCGAAAAAGTGACGTGTAGTAACTGTGCTGACGCTAACGATCTCGAATTTGATTTTTCTATGGCTTTTCAACCGATTATAAACTGTAAAACTAATCTTATTTATGGCTATGAAGCGCTGGTTAGAGGTTTAAATGGCGAGTCTGCTTATTCAATTATTTCAAAAGTGAATGAAGACAACCGCTATGCATTTGATCAGCTTTGCCGTATTAAAGCCATTCAACTAGCTTCAAAGTTAGGCATAACATCAATGCTAAGTATTAATTTTTTACCTAATGCTATTTATAAACCAGAACGATGTATACGCACCACACTAGAAGCTGCAAAAAAGTATAACTTTCCAATTCAAAATATTATGTTTGAATTTACTGAAGTAGAAAAAATAGAAGACACCGCACACATTAAACGCGTTATTGATTACTACCAGTCTCTCGGATTTAAAACGGCTACCGATGACTTTGGTGCAGGTTATTCTGGTTTAAATCTACTGGCTGACTTTCAAACAGATATTATCAAGCTTGATATGGCGCTAATACGCGATATAAGCAACGATAAAAAGCGCCAATTAATAGTAACTCATTGCTTAAATATGTTTCGCGACTTAAACATTACCGCACTGGCTGAAGGAATTGAAACAGTAGAAGAATATACATGGCTAAAGAACGCAGGTGTTGAGCTTATGCAAGGGTATTTATTTGCCAAACCAATCTTTGAAAACTTGCCTGAAGTAAATTTTGAGGACATAGGTGCTGATTAATGCCCAACACCTATTATTTATATCTTATTGAATCTAAGTAATGCTAAAACTACATATTACCCAGCTCTATCATCATCGCTGTGTACATACGCAAATTAAGCTCTAGTTGCTCAAGTGTCATAAATTCATGCTCTGAATGACCTGTGTAGCGCTTACCCGGCATTGAAGGGCCAAACGATACAGCATTATCAAACAGCTTTGCGTTAGTGCCACCACCTATTGATACAAAGTCAGCTTTTTCGTCGCCCGTAAAATGCTTGAAAATATCAAGCAGCTTTTGCGCATGTGGCGCGCCATCAAGTAGCATAGGTGTGCCAATAATTGTTTCTATGTTAGCAAGTGTTACATTGTTAGTAGCTTGCCAATTAGCGAGTGCATCATCAATTTGCTTTTGTAATACAGCTTCGTCTTTACCCATTGGGCGACGTGCATTTACAGCAAGTGTTAGCGCATTACCATCGCGCTCAATAACGGTTGGTGCCACTGTCATTGGGCCCATAAAGTCGTGCTTGTAAGCTATTTCGCCAAATTGTTTACCGTGAATGTCTAAACCAATTAACTGATTCACAAAGTCGATTAGCTCGCCGTCACTGTTATTTTCAAGCTTCACACCTTTAAATAACTCAGCTAAATAAGCAATAGCATTTATACCCGACTCCGGCTCAGATGAATGCGCCGACATACCTTTAACGCTTATTGCTAAACCATTACTTTTTTCACTAAAGTTAAATTCAACTTTATTTAATGTTTTAGCTTTTGCTTTTAATGTATTAATAAGTGCCGCGTCTGCATTGTGAAGCACTAAGCTGGCGTCTTCTGGAATTTGGCTTCTAAACGCACCGCCAGTTACATCCTTTACATATAAACCCGTTTGTGGTGATGTTGCATTAAAAGTAGGTGCAATTAAGCTCCAGCCTTTCTCGGCAACCACTACAGGGTATGATGCATCAATCGTTACTGCATATTTTGGTTGTTCATACGTTTTCATAAATTGAGTAAGCGGACCCCAATCAGACTCCTCAGCAAGGTAAATCATAAGCTCAATACGGTTATTAAGGGTTATGCCTTTATCTTTAATTGCTTTCATGGCGTAAAGCGCTGTTGCTATTGCACCTTTGTCGTCCTCAGTACCACGACCAACTAATTTACCCGGTTCAGATGTATCAATAATAAAAGGGCTTTGTTTCCATTTACTTGCATTAGCAGGTTGCACGTCGCCGTGGGTTACTACCGTTACTTTTTCGCTTTGCTCGCCCATACCAATTAATACGGTGTAGCCTAAATCTTGGTAGTCAAAACCAAGCTCTGCGGCTTTCATTTTTAAAAGTGCTTTAAAGCCAATAAAATCGGGATTTTGAGGAGTGTTAATGTCGCTTTTATTAACCGTCGGAAAAGCCACTAAGTTAGTTAGTGTGTGTATTTGAGCATTTTGGTAGGTATTTACTGCGTAATCGGCAACGCTATCAATATTTTTATTTAACTGCGCATGTGCGCCAAATGCAAATAAAGCAATACTGGCTAAAGCTAACTTTTTCAAAACAATTCCCATTTAATTAATAGCTAAGAGCGGTAATTATAACGCTATGAGTTACTTACTTATAGCTCTTTACGCCAAACGCGCAGATTACTTAAGGTAAATAACCTGAACTCTGGATAATAAATCTATCTCAAGCAGCTATTTCCAGCGCTAACTGCGTTGAACTTACTTGCAATAGGCCAGCTATTGACGCGTAAGTTCGCCTTGTTTTCACTGAAAATCTCTGGCTAGAGAAAATAAATTTAAATATCACTATAGTTCAATACGCTGGTAAACCTCTTACCCAGAGTTCATGTTAAATATTTATATAGCAGCTTTTATGAGGATGACTGTATAATGCGCGACTTAAAATTAAGAGAGTATTTAATTGTGAACCGTCGTAAAAAAATCGTCACTAAATTTCAAAAAAAAGATAAACGCACTAACGCTAAACTACACAAAAGCAACAAACCCTCTTATGTGTCAAAAGCTGAGCGCGAAAAACTAGCTGAGCAAGAAAATAATGAGCCACAGGTAATCCAAGAGTAACTTTACGTTACCTGTTGCTTTGATAATTTAAAGTGGCAAAAGTACCGACCACTTACATAACCAACCACTGCCGTGGCAACTATAAGTTCAAACGTAGCTAAGTAATTAACTGTATCTACATATGGCATTGCGAGGTTTATACTTTGCATCCAGTCTTTCATTTTAAATAATGCAGTTGCCCCAATAACCATTGGAAATGTAAAAGCAGCGTAGCTCGGCGTAAAAGGTCTGCTTAATAACTTTATAAATAACACATAAACAATCAGTGTTTTTATTATCGCTAATATAAATAATGCCCCCACTATAACAAGTGACGGATTAGCTAAAACATGAAAATACCCCACTAATGTTAAACTGGCTGGTGCTGCTAAAATGGCGAGTGTTGGCTGTATTTCGTAGTCACTTTTTAATGCTAATAAAAAACGATAAAACATAATTGGCAGCATTATAGCGTACGTTGATATACCAATAACTAATGCACTATAAGCTAACCACGCTAATGTCGGATTTCCCGAAAAAGTAACATCTGCAATAATTATCCCCACTGGTGGCACAAACCAGCTAGGCGCCATATCTTCAAAATTAAACTTTTTTGCTCGCTGGTATAAAAAACTCACCAAAAAGGTTAGATGCAACACAAAAGCTAAAACCCACATAATGTCGCCAGCTAATTGGTTAAATTGCCCAACTGAGTTTGAAATAACAAGATTAGCCATTGCAAATGTAGGGATCACACTTCCTGCAACTGGGTGTGCTAAATCGGCTTTTAATAAATGAGGGTGTAGTAAAAACTTAGCAGCCAAAAGTAAAACTAATACGCCAGCTAATACCGCTCCCAAAAATTGCCCTTGGGAGTTTAAATTAAAAACGTTTTCCCATGTCCATCCCATACTAGCAATACCCAAAGCTAAACCGGCCATAGCTGTTGGCGCACCCATCACTTTATTTTTAAATTGCTTAAACACTGTACTTCCTAATCATTGGGTGATGAACAAGTTACTGCTTTTTACTGCATTGCCTTAAAATAACGCTGTAAAATTAGTACAAGCGTGCTTAATAGAACGCTTTTTGCGTACAAATATTTCATAAAAATAAGTTTACGTATTAGTTATTAGTTATTAGTTATTAGTTATTAGTTATTAGTTA
>NZ_JACJFC010000015.1:0-112905 GCF_014164385.1 Pseudoalteromonas sp. SG43-3 | reverse complement strand
ACACCAAAAAATAATAAAGGTTTAGTAATAATAAGTATGGCTAGTCAAAAAAATAAATTATTTGAAAAAAATAAAAAATATTTATGGAGGAAAATAAAAAGTCACTCGTCTTCATCCTGTGTATGGCCAAAAACTATACGCATGGAATGTATACATTTGCCACTTTGTTTACCGCTATATGTGCTTGTTTTTAGCTTAGTCACCACAGAGGTGAAAGCGAGCTCGGTGGACGAAAAAGCAATGTTTAACATTCCTCGACAAAGGGCCGATTTATCGCTAATAAACTTTGCCGAGCAAGCCGATATTACTTTGCTTTTTCCGTTGGATAAAATTCAACAGTTACAAACAAATACTATTACTGGCGAGTATTCAATAATAAATGCATTACAGACTTTACTCGAAAGTACCGGCTTGCAAATGCAAGTTAGCGAAGATGGGCAAATTTCTATTTTAATAGACCCTAGCTTCGAGAGAACTGACAACATGGCTAACTATAAAAAAAATGGCGTGTCCAGTGCAGTACTTGCTGTACTAAGCACAATGACAACGCTCCCTGCATTAGCAGAAACAGCAGCACAAGAACCAGAAATAATTGAAGTACGCGGAATTAGAGGCTCGCTTGGTCGAGCCATGGATGCAAAAAGAGAAGCCGGTGGCGTGGTTGACTCCATTTCAGCAGAAGATATTGGTAAATTTCCTGACACAAATTTAGCCGAGTCTTTGCAACGTATTACTGGGGTTTCAATAGACCGTTCAGGCGGCGAAGGGCAGCTTATTACGGTGCGTGGTTTTGGCCCGCAGTTTAATACTGTACTAGTAAACGGACGCCAAATGGCATCAGAGAATCAAAGCCGTGCATTTAGCTTTGATACCATTGCATCAGAATTGGTTAAAAGCTTAGATGTATTTAAAACCTCAACAGCCACTATGCAATCTGGTGGTATTGGCTCAACAGTAAACGTTAATACGGCACGTCCATTTGCGATTAGTGGCTTTAAAATAGCGGGTAGTGTTAAAGGTATTTACGATGAAAATAGTGAAGAAACCACACCTGAGATTTCTGGCTTAATTAGTAATACATTTAATGATGACACACTGGGTTTGTTGTTTGCCGTTTCTCGTCAAGAACGCGAAACACGCTTAAATCAGGCACAGGTAGACGGCTGGTTAGAAAACGTGGGCGTCCCAAATCCTCAAACTCAAAGCGGGCAAGCATACACCGGTAATATTTTCTCGCCACGTAATTACGATCATAAAGTTACTACAGAGACACGTACACGCACTAATGCAAATTTAGTTATACAGTATGCACCTTCAGATGATTTAGTTATCACTGCTGATGCGCTCTATTCAGATTTTGATGTAGAAGCAGACACAACGTCTTACGGGCACTGGTTTACAGCGCCAAACTTAGAAGGCTTTGGTGATGCTGCAGGCCCAACCGTTGATGAAAATGGCACTGTGGTTGATTTATATCAAGAGGTAGGTCTTGCCACCGATATGCACGCTAAAAAGTTTGATCGTTTAACCAACTCTAGCGCATTAGGTTTAAACTTTGATTGGCATGTAAACGATAACTTAAATATGAAGTTTGATTTGAGCCACTCAAAAGCCAAGCGTGAGGCTAATAATGGCGGTGGCGATCAGCTATCGTTGATTGGCTATGCTAACCGAGTTCGATTTGAAGTGGATGGCGGTATCTTACCTTACGCGAGTGAGTTTGCCTCTGCTAACCCTAACATTTATAGCGGCCAGCAAGAGCTGGACGGTGTTGCTTATAACCCTGCAGTTGCACCTGATGGCGTATCAAATCATTTAGATACAGCCAACAGCCGTGCACACGTAATGCTTCGCCGTGGTTGGGCTGTAGAAGATACTGTGGATCAGTTTCGTTGGGATAGCATTTGGCATAACGATGGCAGCTCAGGCCTAGTTTCGGTTAAATTTGGTACTATGTATTCAACTGAAACTAAAAACCTTGATCGTTGGGACAACGAAGGCGTAGGTATTCACTGTACCTTTTGTGGTTACCCAGATGACCCAAGTATGGATGGCTTAGCGCAATTTGTATTTGACGCAGGAGATGACTTTTTAGGTGATGTGAGCGGCAGCGGTCGTATGCCAACGTCATGGCTTGCACATGATGGAGAGGCAAACTTTGCGTACCTTGAGCAAATAGCTGCGGCGAATGGTCAGCCTATTAGTTTTGATGCAGTTAAACGTAATAAGTCGTTTGAGATAACTGAAGATACTTTCTCGTTTTATACAGAATTTGATTTTGAAGCTGAACTTGCAGGCATGCCTTTATACGCAACAGCGGGCTTTAGATTTGAAAGCACCGATGTAAAAGTAAAGGGCACAGATGAGCCGGTTAGCGCGTTAACTATCTTAGATAAAACAGAAATGCTTGCTAATTTCGGCGCCGTAGAAAATATTTCAGCAAGTTCAGATTACGAAGCGATTTTACCTAACTTTAGCGTAAAGCTTGAAATAAGCGATGAGCTAATAGCACGTGCTGCTGTATCACAAACAATTACGCGACCAACACTCGATAGTATGTCGCCTGTAACAGTAATTGAAACAACGCGCCAAGGGGGCAATTTAACATCAAGCTCTGGTAACCCTGCGCTTGAGCCATTTACCTCTGATAACTTAGATTTATCATTAGAGTGGTATTACGCTGATGCCAGTTATTTATCCGCTGGTTACTTTAGAAAGAATGTTGCTAACTTCATTATCAATACCACTGAAGATTTAACCTTTGAATTGTCTGACGGCGGATTGTTGACTGACCCCTCAACAGGTAACGATGTAGATAACCCTGACGCTGCTGACTCGACGGCTGTATTTACAAACACATTACCAAATAATAGCGAATCGGCGATTGTTGATGGCTGGGAAATAGCCTTACAGCATAGTTTTGATAGTGGCTTTGGTTTTATGGTTAATGCAACATTTGTTGATAGTGATGCAGAACTAGACCCTGCAGATATAACTCAAGTATTTGCATTAACAGGCTTAAGCGACTCTTATAATGTGGTTGGCTTTTATGAGAATGGCCCATTTCAGGCGCGTTTAGCCTATAACTGGCGCGATAGCTTTGTACAGTCACTAACACAGTTAAATGGTGATGGTGTGACGATAGTTGAAGACTATGCACAATTCGATGCCAGTGGCAGCTATGATATTACCGAAAATGTATCGGTGTTCTTTGAGGGTATAAACTTAACCGAAGAATACGTACACAAACGTGGTCGCTTCTCTAATCAATTACTAATGGTTGAAGATAGCGGGCGACGTTTTGCGTTAGGTGTTCGTGGAAGTTTCTAACTTAAATAATAAAAGTGGCTTTTACATTTAGTAATAGCCACTTTTTAAATACGCCTTTATAGGTAACAAGCATGAACCAGCAAAATAAAGAAATAAAAACAGTGGTTGTCGTTGGTGGTGGTATAGCAGGCTGGCTAACAGCTGGTCGATTAGCGGCGCACCATAAAAGTAATACCCCCGATGGTCTTAATGTTGTGCTAGTTGAATCTCCAAATGTACCAATTATAGGTGTTGGTGAAGGCACTTGGCCTACCATGCGTAGTACATTAATAGCACTTGGTATTAGCGAAACCGATTTTATACGCGAGTGTGAAGCAAGCTTTAAGCAAGGAGCAAAATTCGCCAAATGGGTGGATGGCAGCGATGATGATTTTTACTATCACCCATTAGTTCTGCCGCAGGGCTTTTCAAAAACCGATATGGCAGGGCATTGGTTAAATAACACAGCAGAGTCAACGTCTTTTTCAAACGCAGTGTGTTACCAAGAAGCTATTTGTGAGCAAGGGCTTGCCCCTAAAACAATTCGTACACCAGAATATGCTGCTATAGCCAATTATGCCTACCATTTAGACTCTGCAAAATTTGCCGTTTTTTTACAAAAACATTGTACTCAGCAGCTAGGCGTTAAACATATTTTAGCTGATGTAACGCAGGTCAATAATGCTAAAAATGGCGATATTGCAAGCGTTACTACAAAGCAACAAGGTGAAATTAGCGGTGATTTATTTATCGATTGCACTGGTTTTTCATCATTGTTGTTAGGCGAGCATTATAAGATTCCTTTTCAGCCCTGCGATGATGTGCTGTTTATTGATACCGCCTTAGCAGTGCAAGTCCCTTATGAAGATGAAAATGACAGTATTGCATCTCACACAATTTCAACAGCGCAAGAAGCGGGTTGGATATGGGATATAGGATTACAGCACCGCCGTGGGGTGGGCTATGTGTACTCCAGTAAGTACAGTACCGAGTCGCAAGCAAGGGAAAAACTTAGAGAGTATGTAGGCGATAAAATAGAGTCGTTAACAATTAGAAAAATCCCTATTAAAAGTGGCCACCGCTCACATTTTTGGCAAAACAACTGTGTTGCGGTTGGGCTTTCGGCTGGTTTTTTAGAGCCACTAGAAGCTTCTGCATTGGTATTAGTAGAAATGTCAGCGCAAATGATAAGCGAACAACTTCCCCATACCCGGGATATTATGGATATTACCGCCAAACGCTTTAATGAGACGTTTACCTATAGGTGGGAAAAAATAATCGACTTTTTAAAGTTACATTATATTTTATCAACCCGTGACGATAACGCATTTTGGAGCGATAACAGAGACCCTAAAACGATTCCTCAAAGCTTACAAGATCTAATGAAACTATGGCAATACCGCGCCCCTGCTGATCACGATTTTACAAGTAACAATGAGGTGTTTCCAGCGGCGAGTTATCAATATGTTTTATATGGTATGGGCTTTAAAAGTGATTACAGCACAACTGCCTATATGCTTGAAGACACTGTTTTTGCTAAAAGTCAGTTTGATAAAAATAAGAGCATGATAAACCAAGCTGTAACTAACTTACCTAGTAACCGAGAATTGTTAAATAAAGTTAAGAATCATGGGCTTAGCACTATTTAGCTTAAAAATTTACACATAAAAACAATAAAGAGACACACATGGAAAATTTAGTCGCATTAGAACAAAGTGCTCATCAGCACATAAAAATAGACACACAAAAGGCACAATCACACGCAGAAAACATTAATATGGTCCCTGTTGTTATGGCAGAACTTAATCAAATTGCTGTTCAGCAGCCTATAGTTTTTGCAAAAAACTCAGAAACAGGGGAGTTTACACTCAATGCTTTATTAGGCTTTGAGCAACATGAGAACTTGTTTTATCAGAACTCGCAGTGGCAGGGTGTGTATTTACCGCTTCAATTACAGCGTCAGCCATTTTTTGTTGGTGATACTCATGCGCAGCAAACTCAATACCCTGTGTGTATTAATTTAAATAGCCCAGCAGTCGTTAATAATCGAGCGCAAAGCCAGAATAATTTAGAACCAATTTATACCCAAAGCGCAGAAGAAAGTAGCTATTTCAAACAAATAAAGCAGTGTTTAGGGCATTTACTACAGGGCGAAATAGACAATAAAAAGTTAATTGATACCTTGTTACAGCATGATCTACTGCAGCCATTATCGCTTGAGGTCACGTTTCAGAACAGTCAAAAAACAAAGTTAAACGGCCTATACACTATTAACCAAGAAAGACTCGCACAACTTAATAGTGATCAAATTACGCTTTTACATCAAAGCGCTTTATTACCCGCTATTTATACTGTTATAACCTCACTTGGCCAAATATACCCATTGATAGAGCGTAAAAATGCAGTGCTTAATTTAGCCGATGATTGATTTTAAACTAAACGAAAATATGGCGTTACACATACATACTGTAGGGGAAGAAAAAACCCCAATTATTGTTATTGATGATTTTGTAAATAATGTAGATGCGCTTATTAATTTTGCTGCGTTTTCTCAAAGTGCTAGAGAAGCGTTTTGCGCACAAGAAAGTGATTTTTACCCAGGAGTAAGAAAAGCAGCACCGCTTAGTTATATCGAGCGGTTAAAAGCGCTTGCGCCAATTATTAATTCACACTTTGATATGGCGGATAAAAGCGAGTTCGATGTAATTCTTTCTGCTTTTTCAATTGCATGCACTGAGCCTGATAAGCTCAGGCCAATACAAATGCTCCCTCATTTTGATACACCTAATATGAATCAACTTGCTATGGTGCACTTTTTATGTGATGAAACTCATGGTGGCACTTCATTTTATAAGCATAGAGCCCTAGGGTATGAACGTATAACAAAAGAGCGGCTTATGCTTTATAGGCAAGCTATTAAGCAACAAGCCATGGCGCAAAAACTTCATAAAAATCCACAATATATAAATGGAAGTACAACTTTGTTTGAGCAAGTTTACAGTGTAGAGGCTAAGCTAAATCGGGCAGTTATATACCCAAGTAATTTATTGCATTCCGGTAATATAAACGCGTCTAATGGTTATTCCTGTGACCCAGTTAATGGGCGTTTAACTATCAGTAGCTTTGCTGTTTTGCGCTAGCTTTTTTATTACCGACTAAAACTCTCAAAGTACTCTTTTTGCAATTCTATAGTAAGCGCTTTAGGGCGAATGCATTGTACTAGGCTGTATACTTCTTCTTTTGTGTAACCTGCCGAATTTAAAATAAGCGCAGCGACCAACCCTGTGCGGCCAGTGCCGCCTTTGCAATGTATGGCAATGGTTTGTTTGTGTTGTATGGCCTGTAATATGTCGATTTTATGGGTGTTCCAGCTTGATGTAAAAGGCTGTTTGGGTGCTTCGTCGTCATTTATTGGTAAATGAAACCACGTTATATCGTGCTTATTGCACTCACTATTAATTGTTTCTACGTTGTTTTTTTCAAGCTCTTTTTGCGGCATAAGCGACAGCAGCACGTTAGCGCCAGCTGCTTTTAATGTATTGATTGAATCCGCTAGGTTTTGCGTTTTTGTACCAGGGCAGGGCGTAAAAATAATATTTGCGCCGTTATTGAGTGATAAAACATCGTACGGATGCGCGCTCATGGTAAGTCCTTTATTTTTAATGAATTTGCTTTAATAAGCTCACTATAGCGTGTTTTAGTTACAAGTTTAAGATTGAATAATAAGCGCAAATACTAGATACTGTTTTTATATACAGTTGTGGCGATATTATGAAAAAAGAATTACCAGCAAAATACTATTTAGCGCATTTTAGAGAGCTTATTGAGTTTGTAACAAGTAAATGTATGCATTTACTTGAGCCCAAACACAGCGAATTCATTAGTAAAATTAATCAGCTAGATGAGCAAAGCCAATGCATGTTGGCGCGTGTGTACTCGCGAAAGCCTTATTTAGTGCAGGCGCAATCGCTTAATTATGAAGAAATAACCTCGCCGCATCAGGCTATTTATACGCTAAAAAAAGCCGGTATTTTATTTGAGCCAAACGAGCAGCATTATTCGCAGCTTTTAGCGCACTTAACTAAGCCTTCTTTGGTTGAGTTGCTAAGTAATTACAGTGAGCAAATAAGTTTTAAAAAGAGTGCCGCTAAAGGCGCGCTGGTGGATATTGCGCGTGAGTTTTTTAGAGCATGCCCAAAAGAGCTTGCGCCACTTTATAGCCAGTATGTAATTAACAACCGCAGTGATTACTACGAGTATTTTGAGTTTTTATTTGCAGGCAAACTAAGCAGTGGTGATGTGAATCATCAAAACCGTTTTGTAATGCGAGACTTAGGCTTAACCGCTACGCGCGAAGGACACAGCGAGAGCTTGTCGCGTTTTGAAACACTTGACGAAGCGCAATCAAACTATTTATTAAACCGTTACCGGTTAGCATTTAAAAATATTACAGATGAGAGCGACTATGTTGTTTTAGCGTCGCAGGTTTTAGTGCAAGCTGCACATGGTGCAATTGCCGTTGTATTAAAAAACAAACTATTAGTTAGGCTTTATAGGCAGCTAAAAACAGTTGATAGCGAACTTGCTTTTAGTTTACTTGAAGGGTGCGTGGATGATAGCGAAGCACAAGAAATTCAAATAAGAGAGCAATACAGGCTTGGCAATAAAGAGTGGGTAAAAGCACGGTTAGAAGCCATTATCGAAAACCCACTTACTGATGATTTACTTTATTTTGCTGACGATTTTTTAATGCGTAAGTTTAATAAAAAAACACGTTCGCGTTTAAGTGCCATGCTTGCCGACACTCAGTGCGTGCTAGAAATAGATGAACTGTACCGAGGTGAAGTAGAGCAGGGCGTAAACGATTATTATACTCGCGAAGGTATGGCTGTATTTAATACCGAAAACACGCTTTGGCAAAGTTTGTTTGGTTTAGTATTTTGGCACGAGTTATTTGTCGAGTCGCCTTATCCGCCATGCAATGAGTTTGATATTTATCCGCAAGTATTAAGGCTTGGTAATTTTTATGAAGCGCAGCAAACACAGATAAACGAGCGCTTAGCTCAGTGCCAAACGTCGCAAGCATTACTTAATTTAGTGTGCAAAAATGCAGCGCAATACTTTGATCAGCCCAATGGCTTATTTAGATGGCGCAGCAATTTATTAGAGCCACTAGAAGCGCTTATTTTAAACAGCCCACTTGAGGCACTAATTGCGCACTTAACGGCTATGAGTAAACATTATTTACAGCTAAAAGACGGCTACCCCGATTTAATGGTCATTAATAATGGCCAAGTACATTTTGAAGAAGTAAAAGCTCCAGGCGATAAGCTTAGGCGCAACCAACTTACAACTATTGATAATTTAAAAAATGTGGGCTTTACGGTACATATTGCCGCAGTTAAGTGGTTTGTAGATCCAAACCGTGTTTACAGCGTAGTTGACATAGAAACCACGGGCGGCTTAAAAGGCGGCAACCGAATTACCGAAATTGGCATAGTTAAAGTACAGCACGGTAAAGTAATTGATACTTGGACTACACTTATTAATCCGCAGCGCCATATACCTGGCTTTATTACGTCATTAACCGGTATTAGCGACAGTATGGTTTACAACGCGCCTGTATTTGCCGATATAGCCAAGCCGCTATTAGATAAACTCTCAGGCAGTATTTTTGTAGCCCATAACGTTAATTTTGATTACGGTTTTATTAAAAAAGAATGCGAGGTTGCAGGGCACTTTTTTAAAATGCCAAAAATGTGCACCGTGGTTGAATCGCGCAAAGCGTTTAAAGGCTTAAAGTCTTATTCGCTTGGTAACCTTAGCGCGCATTTTAATTTAAATTTAACTAGCCATCACCGCGCATTGGCCGACGCAACCGCCACTGCGGAGCTGTTATTGCTGATACAAAATAGTGAAAGCTAACGCCGTAGGGTATTGGCTTACCTTTAAGTATTTGAAATTTAGTTAATAAGTGATTTTATTGTAATTTTTTAATTTATTTTGGAATAAAGTGTTTTTGTAAATCGTCTTCTTTATGTCAATCCGACAAACTAGAGGACAAAACAATGACTAAATTAAATAAAATTGTAAGCGTAATGATGTTAAGCGGTGTGTGTACTTTTACAGGTGCAGTGCATGCCGCTGATATTGAAATATCCCAGTCAACGTCGGCGCAGCAACAAACATCTACATCTATTGCGCTTTCACAAAATGGTTTAACAGCCAGTGGTAGCAACGAGTCAAACGTATCTAACGATACACAAGTAACGGCTGATGATTCGCAAAACACAGATTCAACGGCGAATAACACGCAAACTCCAGCGCAAGAAAGCAGTGAGGCCGCAGAGCCTGCAAATTCATTAGTTGCATCTGCCAGCTCATCTTTAAATAATGCATTGAACGCATCGGCCTCGTCTTTAAATGCCACAGGCAATACCACAGTCAACACAGCGCTCGATGCAACAACGCAGTTAACCTCATCGGCGGGTAATTTAACAACCGCTGTGAGTCAATCGTCATTACTTGGACTTACCTCTGAGCAAGCCGCTCAGCCTGATACTACTGATACACCAACAGATGCCTCTTTACTTTCAAATGTGAGTAGCGCAACCGATTCAGTAACAGAAGCTGATGCAGCGAGTGCGCTTAATGCGGGTGAGCTTACAAACCAATTAGCAATTACGAATACGGCTGCAAACTCAGTGAGTTCTGCACTGCAGGTAGGTGATGCAATTAATACCAGTAATGAAGTTGTAAGTAGTGTTCAGCAATCTTTAATTGCCAGCGTGCAAGATAGTACGGTTAGCAGTTTACAAAGCACGGTACAGCAAAGTGTTAGCGGGCAGGTGAGTGCAGCGGTCACTGATCAAATTAGTAATGATGTAGCACTTAGCACTGCAAGTGAAGTAGTAACCAACATTACTAACGACTTAGACCTAGGCCTTTAATACGCCGCGTGTTTGCACAAATGCCGAATAGGGAAACCTATTCGGCCTGTTGGAGAATAAATATGAAAGCAGTTATAACCGCCACTTTGTGTGTTTTTAGTGTCCAAGCGGTGCTTGCACAAACTAACCACGTTAAAACACCTGAGCAAAATAAACCCTTTAAAAGTAGCTTTGAGCTAAATGCAGATGCAGAAGTTGGGGTATTAAGCAATTCAGCGCTCTCTGTTCAGGAGCTTGACGATATTTCGTCACAAAGCGACAGTGGCATAAAAACCGCAGCCGGTGTTAATGCAAAATGGCAATTAACCAAAGGCGCCAAATTAACCTCAAGCTATCGGTTTGAACAACAAGACTACGATGAATTTGATCAATACGATTTAGACCTTCATCAATATGGTTTAGATGGCAGCTACAGCTTTAATAGCCATGAGCTAGGGGTTCGTTACGATGGCGCAAAAGCAAATGTAGATGGCGAAACATTTTTACATTTTAATCAAGCTAGTGCTTACTATGGCCACTTTTTAAACCCACATACGTATTTGCGTATGAGCATAAAAACCAAAGCTAAACGTTTTGCTACTGCAAAAGCACGTAATGCCGATGGTGTAGGTGCCGATGTAGCGCTTTATCATTTTATAAATAATGGGCAAACCATGCTAATGGCAACGCTAAGTGCTGATAAAGAAAACGCCGACGACAACCAATACGACTTTAACGGCTACGGCTTTACTACTAAAGTTACGCACAAATTTACGGCCTTTAATGTGGCTAACAAAGTAGGGGCTGGCTGGCGTTATCAAAATAAAGATTACGATGAGCAAACAACGGATGATTTTTTTGAGCAAATACCGTCGCGAGATGAGCACCGAAATGTAGTTAATGCGTTTTATAACGTAGCTGTGTTTGAGCACGTAACGCTAATAGCCGAGGCTGAATATGGCGATTATCAATCAAAGCTTAGTAGTAATACCTATACGCAATCGGTTTTATCGGCGTCAGTTAAAGTGCACTTTTAGGTGGGTAAATGGCGCCATAACCAAAGGTGGTGTCTTTGCCTTGCTCGCCTAAATCGACGACCAGCGATGTAAGCTCGTTAAGTGCTTTGGTTTTATTATTCCCATGCTTTAACAATAAACAACTTAATGCCGCGCTTACATGCGGCGCCGCCATTGACGTACCCGACTCCCTCCCAAATTTTCCATTGCCTTGGCTTGTAACAACATTTACACCAAGGGCTGCAAAGTCTATGTAATCGCCTTTATTTGACCATCTATAAATGTGGTTTTTTGAATCAATAGCACTTACCGCTATCACGCTTTTATACGCGCCTGGGTATAACGGCTGCGACGCCGGCCCTTGGTTACCCGCAGCAGCTACAATTAGTACGTTTTGTTTTATTGCTGCAGTAATACTTGCTTCTAAAATTGCGTTATTTGGCCCCGTTAGGCTCATATTTATTACGGGTATTTTATTACTAACTAGCCAGTTAAGTGCCTCTACTATGGCAAATAATGTAGCCCCTTGTGCATATTCAGATTGCCTATAAAACACCTCGGCACTGTAAAGCTTGGCACTGCTTAAAAGCGGGCTGAGCATTACTCCTTTACCTGTAATTAACCCCGCTATGGCGGTGCCGTGTAAATTTGGCGAGCTTAACCCTTTAGGTAAAAAGCTTTGCGTGGTGATATTTGCGCCTTTAAAAGCGTTGTGTTTGGTATTAATTGCGCTGTCGATCATGCCAATTTTTACGCTTTGTGTGCAGTAAGGAGCAACAGGCTTATTTGGTGTTACTTTCACGCTAGGCTCGCCTGTTTGCGCTTGGTAAATGTGGTTTCGGTCAAGTATTGCAGACTCATCTAAGTTAAGTGCTTTTAATAACTCACTTTTAGAGTTAACACCTTGGGGTACATTAAAGCGCACTAAGCTCATGTTAAGTGCGTTGTAATTTTTTACCGATACAATGGTTACATTTTGCTGCTTTAGGGTATTAAGTTGTTGGCTATTTGCCATTAATAACCATTGGCGCTCTATTGCTCTAAAGCCGTTTTCAAGCTCTACTTCAACAAATGCGGTGTTTTGGCTATTTATATTAATGTTAAGCACATTGGGTAAGCTGCTAATTGGCTCACTAATTTGCGCTTTTAGTTCATCAATCGATATTTGTGGAACAGGCACCGGAAGCGGCAGGCGCTGTGCTCGCTCTATAGTTTGCTCAATACGCTGCTCTATTGGGTTTAGCTGCCCAAGCACCTGATCGACTCTTACTATGTTGGCTGAACTCGTTGCGCTAAATATACAAAGCGAAGCGGTTATTATGTGTTTAACGCGTGTGTTTTTAATATTCATAGTGGGTTACTTCTATTAAATTTATCATGCTGGTTAGTTAACGTTTAACACATAGAAATATTTCATTATTTAAATTATTTGGGAATAAATGTTTTTTTGAATCGTCTTCTTTATAAAAGGGGTAAAAATCAATGAACGAAACTCTAAAAACCTTATTGCCCATGCTTAGGCGCTTTGCCTATTCGCTAACGGGTAGTAAAGCAGATGCAGACGATGTAGTGCAAATAACTATTGAAAAACTATTAGTAAAAGGCATTCCGGATGACGTTGAGCCTGCTAAATGGGCATTTAAAATTTGCCGTAATGTGTGGATAGACGAATACCGCTCACGCAAGGTAAGGCAAAATACGGCTCAGGCCGATATTTTACCAGAGCCAATATCAAGTAATGAGCACCAAGCACTCGAAAACATACAAATGCTTAAAAATGTAAATACAGCACTTGGGCAATTACCCGAAGAGCAACGCGCCATAGTATCGCTGGTGGCAGTGCAGGGCATGGCCTATAAAGAGGTAGCACATACACTCGATATACCTATAGGCAGTGTAATGAGTAAATTATCGCGCGCACGCATTACACTTTATAACTTAATAAAACCCGACTTTAAAAAGGAGCAAGTATGAACATTAACGACGAAACACTTAGCGCCTTTTTAGACTCAGAACTAAGCGAGCACGAAATGGAGCAAGTGCGCAAAGCCCTTGAAACCGATGATGAGCTAGTAATGCGACTTGCAGAGCTAAGCGAAGTAGACATGTTAGTAAAAGAGCACGCAACAAGTATTGACGACGCACCACTTAGTGACTCATTAGCTAAAACGGTTGCAAAGCTTGATATGGCAACGACAAAAAACACGTTAAACAGTAATGTAGTAACGTTAACGCCTTGGCAAAAGGTTAAGCAATCGGCTAATAAAAGTTTAGCAATAGCAGCAAGCGTTGCTGTGGTATTTGGTATTGCAATGACGAGCTATTTACAACCCAATGAGTCGCAAAATTTAGTAGCCAGTAACATAGCCACAGCACTTAATACGCAGCTAAGTAGTGGTGTGTTTGAGCAAAGTGATGGCTCAGTATTTAGCGCACAGCTTAGTTTTAAAAATCAGCAAGGTGAGCTTTGTAGGCAGTATGCACTAAGCTCAAATAATACAACGCAAACAAGCATTGCTTGTAAAACGCAAAGCGGTTGGCAAATTAAAGCGCAATCAGCCACGCAGCAAAGTAACAATGGCGCGCAATATCAAACGGCGTCTAATAACAGTGACTTAGATGCTGTTATAGATAGCATGATCAGCGGCGCACCACTCGATAGAGCGCAAGAGCAGCAAGCAATTAGCGCAAAGTGGCAGTTAAACTAATAATAGTTTTTATAAAACGAGGTGAATAATGAAAACATCTATTTTAATTATCAGTATTTTACTTATTGCGGGTTGTGCATCTAAATCTGATTACCGCGCTGCGAATAATGGTTCACAAGGTTACAGCGAGCAAAAAATTAGCGACGATCAATACCGAGTCGAGTTTAAAAGTGTGTCAAACAACGTAGCCGATGCGGGTGATTACGCATTATTACGCGCGGCTGAGCTTACCCAAGCACAAGGCTACGACTGGTTTGTTGTAACTAACAAAGAAACCTTTGTTGAGTCTAAATCGCAAGCCCCCGCGTCATCTATTAGTGCATTACACAGCCAGCAATATGAGCGAAACTGCGGTTTATTAACCTGCGAAACACGCTTACGCCCGAGCAATAGTGTAGGCGTACAAGTGAGCAATAATGATAAACACAAAGAAGTGCACACCTTGATTGATATTAAAATGGGCAAAGGGATAAAACCAAGCGACAACAGCTTTAGCGCCCAAGATTTAATTGAAAACTTAAGTAAAAAGGCGCAAAAGTAAACGTTTGGTAAAAGCGCTTGATATAAGCACTTAGCTTGTTTTCGCTAAGTGCCTTTTCGTGGTAAAAAACCAGTAACCAGCATTGTGCCTACAATTACAAATAGTGCGCCTAGTAATGTATTTGGCCCTATTTGCTCATCTAAAAATAAATGCCCCCAAAATATGCCAAATAATGGAATTAAAAAGGTGACAGTGAGTGCAGAGGTTGGGCCTATATCGTCAATAAGTTTAAAAAATAAAATATACGCAAGCGCGGTACATACTACGCCCAGTACTAATACACCTAGCATAACGTTGGTGGTTGGAACTTCACGTATTGGCATAAATAAAATAAGTGGCAATACCATAAAACTCGACGCCCACATTGAGCCATGAGCGTTATCGAATGGAGCCAATTTGGGCGCATTTTTAGTGTAATGCGATGCAATGGCATAGCAAAGTGAAGCGCTTAATGCTGCTACTATGGCTATAATTGATTGGCTATTTAATACAAAGTGATTTTGCCCAACAAGTATTGCAACACCTATCAAGCCAAGCAATAAGCCAAGCACTATACTTTTGGTGGGCTTTGTTTTTGTCCATAAAATGCCAACTACTGCGCCCCAAATAGGGGTTGTTGAATTTAAAATTGATAAAGTAGAAGCGCTTATAGTTTGAGCTGCGTAAGCAAAAAATAAAAATGGTAGAGCAGAATTAAACGCGCCTATAATAAAAAAGTGTTTTTTGTGTTCAGTAAAGGCTAAGCGGCGTTTTAAATACAAAGCAACAATAAATAAAGTAACTGCAGCAAAGCCTACTCTAAGCTCAATTAATACCGCAGGCCCCAAGCTGTTAGCTGCCATTCGCATAAATAAAAATGATGCGCCCCAAATAGCGGCCAGAAAAAATAATCGCAGTAAGCTTGCTAAGGTCATGATAGTATTTTAATTATGCTGATTGGCTTTTAGAATAGCAGGGTTTATAAACACTGTAAGCCATATTCAGAGCCGGCATATAAAAATAATAAATTAAGGATAAGAATGAAAAAGTTCTCAGTAGCTGCAGCTTCTATGGTATTTATCACTTTGTTGGGTGGATGTAATTCAAGCCCAATCAACCTTTACAGTGATACCACCATGAAAAAGAATGAATACAATGGTATTAAAGCGTATCGAAAAGGACAGTTTGAGGCCGCTTTCAATTATTTAAAAGAGCCTGCTGGGCTAGGCTATAAAAGCGCACAATACACGTTGGCGTTTATGTTTTTGAAAGGCCAATACTTGGAGCAATCTACTAAACTAGGGATGGGCTGGCTAGGCGTTGCAAAAGAAGCGGGGGTTGAAAATTGGACTGCGCAATACGATGCATTTTATAGTGCAGCGAGTACACAGCAAAAACAACTAATAGATGAAACAGTTGCGTTGTATATAACGCAATTTGGCGTTAAAGCACAAAATATGACCTGTCGTCGTTCAACTTCGCCTAGGCGCACATTTGGTGAAGTTAAAATTGATTGCACTAAGCACGAAGGTATCGTTACCGAGTACGACATACAAATAATAGAATAGAGTTATGGCTTTTCTAGCTTTTTTTCAAAGTCGCTTTTAACAATATCGAGTGCTTTTAAGACCTCTTCTGGAGCAACATCGTGTTGCTCTAGTATCATAATTAAATCTACTGCAAGTTTAATATGTGTAGGGGCTTGATCAAGTGGGCTTGTCATTTAACTCTTTCTTTTTTGATATTTGACTAATGGCGACATTTATTGCTGTTTGCACACGCTGTTCCATATGTATGCGTTCTGATTGCGGTAAATAAAACGCCATATCTACATCGTAGCGAATATATCGTGGCGGGAGCTGATTTAGTACCGTACAACAAAAGTCAGCCATTACATCTTCACCATATTTTTCATCAAGTTTAAGTTTGATGATTTCTTCAACTACAATCTTTTCGTAATAGTTGTGTATATCTTCGTGTAATCGCATATTCCCACCGCTTTAAAATAATCCGTTTAACTGAGTCTATACTAAGGCTTACTATAAATCGATAGCGGCTTTAAATAGTTGTTTATGAACATTAATTAGTGAACTCAAATTACGCTGATAACCGCCACCTAAAGCGCACATTAGTGGGATTTGATGTTGCTTACAGAAGTTGAGAACAAACAAGTCGCGCTCATATACGCCATTGAGAGATATATTAAACAAGCCTAACTCGTCTTTAGTGTAAATATCAGCGCCTGCATTATACAAAATAATATCAGGGTTATGTATGCGCACGCAAAAATCGAGAGCTTGCCTTAATGTAACAAGGTACTCATCGTCGGCTGTTTTAGCGGGCAATGCAAAATCGTAAGTAGACTCTTGCTTATTGCGCGGGAAATTTTGATCACAATGAATTGAGCAGGTAATAATTTGATTATAGTTTTGAGTGATTTGTGCTGTGCCATCGCCTTGGTGTACGTCGCAATCAAAAATTAAAACAGTGTCGGCTTGCTCTGTATCTATTAAATGTGTAGCGGCAATAGCTAAATCATTAAAAATGCAAAAGCCACTGCCAAAATCGCTATAGGCATGATGATAACCACCGCTTAAATTGAAGGTTAGATCGTGACTAAAAGCCGCTTCAGCAGCTTGAATACTCCCGCCAATTGATAAAAGAGTACGCTCTACAAGTTGCTGCGAATAGGGGAATCCCATTTTTTTAATCGCTTTATCGCTTAGCGTACCATTTAAAAAGTCATTTATATAACGTTGGCTATGACATAGCGCAAGTTGAGATGCGGTTACTTTTTTAGGCTCTTGAAAGTGAATAGCCGAAACACCTAGATTTTCTATTTCGGTTTTAAGTAACTGATACTTTTGAATAGGGAATCGATGACGTTCTGGGAGTATAAGGTCTGAATAAAATGGATGATAATAAAGCTGCATAGTAAAGTGCGCCTTAACGCAGCTGCTGTTTTTCTACTTGTTGTATTTTGTCCTCGGTGGCAGAAATTGCTTTTCTGCAGCGACCTAATCGAGCGTGTGTGCTTAATATTTCAAGGTTAAGTTTTTGTGCTTTAGCTGGCGAGGCTTTATCCATTTGCATTTTACGTTCTTCAATCATGAGTACTAAACGGCGTTCAAACTCATGGTTTTGTTTTAATTCGTCGTAAAGCTCATGCGATGATTGCATTATTTTTTGTACAGCGTGCTTATAAACAGTTTGCTTAGGGCGAGGTTTATAATGGCTTTTGTTTTCTTTAACCCAAATAGGCGTTGATTTAATAACATTGAATACAGCTTGTACCTGAGCTCCTATACGTTCAAGCGCGTAGGTATAAGCATGGCGATGCTCACTTGGCGGTAATCGTGATACTTCGTCTTCTATTTCTATTACGTAATCGACTAGGTTCATGCTTTTTGTACTAAAAACGGCGCGGTCAAACAAGCTAGGTTGCGCTTGCATGTAACGATTTTTAGAAAAAAGTTTAGCTTTATCAAATTGCTCAGCTTGTTGTTTTAGCGTTGCAACTTGTTGGCGTAGTTTATCTAAAGCTGTAGGGTGCATATTAAAAGTAAGCCTCATAAATTAGCTTTAATGCTAAAAGTATAACCATAGTATTAAATACAGGGCGAATAAATTTGCTACCAAACCGTATTGCTGAATGCGCTCCAATCCATGCACCAAGCATAATAAAAAAGCCCATAGTAATGCCAAGTAAAAAGTTTACATGTCCGAGTGCTACAAAGGTAATGAGCGATATAAAGTTAGAAACAAAGTTCATTGAACGCGCTAAACCACAATTGAGTAGCAGGTTCATTTTATAAAGCATGCCATTAGAAGCAGTCCAAAAAGTACCCGTACCTGGGCCTGCTAAACCATCAAAAAAGCCTAATGCTAAACCCTGTAGCCATTGTTTTATTTTCATCGCTTTGTTGAGTTTAGGCAGTTCATCGCCTTCTGTGGTACTTAAATTACCAAATAAGCTATAGGCGGCAACTAAAATAATAATAATGGGTAGTAGTTTGTTTAAAAAATCGATACTTAAATGATCAACAATAACAGTACCTACCAATGCACCTATTGCAGTAGCTATGATGGAGGCTGCCCAAAATTTCGGGCTAAATAAGTTCTTTTTATAGTATGTATAGCTTGCCGTTAACGAGCCAAAGCTAGCCGCGAGTTTATTGGTGCCTAATGTTAAATGTGGAGGTAAGCCTGCAGTTAATAAAGCGGGCACAGTTAACATGCCACCGCCACCGGCGATAGCGTCTATAAAACCTGCGGCAAGTGCAACAGCACATAAAACAGCCCAGGTTGTTGGATCGAGTGCGAGTTCAAACATTAATAATCTATTTGTCTTTTAAAAGGTGGTAGGGTGTCGAGCATGGCTTTACCGTACCGCTTAGTAACTAAGCGTCTATCGAGAATAGTAATACAGCCTTCATCACTCTCTTTTCGCAGCAGTCTACCACAGCTTTGCACCAATTTCTTTGCGGCGTCTGGTACGGTAATCGTTAAAAACGGGTTGCCACCTTTGCTTTGTACAAACTCTGCTTGCGCTTCTTCTATTGGCGAAGTAGGTACAGCAAACGGAATTTTAGTAATTATTAAGTTCTCTAAATATTTCCCAGGCAAATCAAGACCTTCCGAAAGGCTTTGTGTTCCAAATAAAATGCTGCCTTTGCCTTCGTCTACATTTTTAGTGTGTAATTTAAGCAATGCTTCTCGCGACATTTCACCTTGTACTAATAAGTTAAAACCTTTTGTTCTAAGAAACTTTGTTACGTGGTCCATTTGCCAGTAAGAAGCGAATAGTACAAGGTTCGCTTTTTTATCATTTATGTACTCTGGTAATGTTTTAGCTAAGTGATCACTAAAGTCTTTATCGGTAGGTTCTACTTTTGATACCGGAATACGTAAAGTGGCTTGTTTGGGGTAATCAAATGGAGAAGGTACTTTAATAAATTTAACGCCTTCTTCTTTAGCAAGTCCTGTTTCGTAGGCAAAGTGATCAAACGAGCCCAGTGCACTTAATGTCGCAGAGCACAAAACAGCGCCCGCGCATTCTCGCCACAATTTATCTTTTAGGTAGTAACCTACTTCGATAGGGCAGTCGCTTAATAGGTGATCGTGATGGCTTTTGTATTCAAGGCGTTTTATCCACCGTGCATGAGGAGCTCCTTCCCCTTTTTTTGCGTAACTAAACCATAGTTTGTTTAGTTGCTCTAATCGGTTTATGTATTGTCCGCTTTCGCCCAATATGGGGTCGGCAACGTAAGGTTTTATATCGCCATCGCTAACATCTTGGGTAAGGGTGTCGTGCATTTTGTTTAAACAGCGCAGCGCATCTTGCGTGGCTTCGCTTATATCTTTAGCTTTACTGTGCAATGATTCTGGGATTTCACCGTGCTCAAAGCGATAAGTATCGTCTTTCGAATATTCAAAGTCAGCATTATCGAGAATATCGCGAACTACTTTTAAATCTTTATTCGCGTCATTAATACTGTCGCAAAGTTTAAAGTTTTGGCCAATGGCTCTTTGCCCCACTAAAACCTTTGCCATTTTTCCGCTAAACTTGGTGAGCTTATCAAGCCATTCTATTGTACCTTTAATTGTTGCTGCGGCCGATGAAAAGTCGCGTGTTATATGTGCTAAATGATGCGCTTCATCAATTACATAAATGGTGTTGTCGGGCTCGGGTAAAATTTTACCGCCGCCTAAGTCTAAATCAGCTAGTAATAAAGAGTGATTAATTACCAGCACATCCATTTGCATTAATTGATTACGAGCAAGCTGAAACGGACACGTTTGATGGGCCTTCATTTGGCGTTGGCATGAATGTTTATCGCACGCTATTAAGTTCCATACTCTGTCGGGTACGGTATCGGCCCAGCTGTCTCTATCGCCTTGCCATTTTTTATTCACATAGGCGTTATATAGCTCATTCAAACACTTGGTTTCCATTGCGCTCAATGGTGAAGTAAGCGTTGGCATAAAGTCCATTTGTGTTTGGCTATCGCCGTTTACAGCATTATGTAATTTGTGAGCGCAAATATAACGATGGCGACCTTTTACCAAATCAAATTTAAAGTCGAGGCCTGAATGCTTTTTAAAAAATGGGAGCTCTTTTGCTATTAATTGTTCTTGCAGTGCAACGGTTGCGGTAGAAATAACTAGCTTCTTTTTTTGCGCTAAGGCAAGAGGCAACGCGCCTAAACAATAGGCAAGAGACTTACCGGTACCGGTGCCTGCTTCAATTACGCAAATGCGCTGCTTTTTATGGTATTCGCCAGCAAGTGTTTTTGCTATTTCGGCTACAAGATAATTTTGACTGCTACGAGGGCGATAATCTTTTAGGTTACTAGCCACATGCTGGTGTACTTGCCTAATTGTTTTTTTTAGTGAGTCAGAAAGCATGGGATGATTTACCTAAAGTATGTATATAATTACAGTGCTATGGATTTTAGAGTTATAAGAGTGTAACTACAAGCAGCTTGTTTACTAATTTAGCCTATTAAGCAGTGGCGTTAGATGATTTGCATATTTTTTCCAGTCAGTCAGCGCTTCTTTGTAAATTGGCTTACGTACTTGTTCTGAACTGGGAGTTAAAACAGGGCGTTGGTTATTATAAAACTCATAACACGCTTGCTCTACTACTAAATTGCAATGTTCAAATAAATCATTAACCGTTTCAGTGAAGTTGTTTATTAAGCTTTCATAATTAATTGTATATATTTCGTCAGGATATACGCTATGCCAATGTGTCATCAGCTTATAATATTCATTCATGTAGTGAGCTAAATCTTCCTGATCGTAGCTATAACTATGGCCTTGTGAAAATGAGTGCTTATAAAGGCTCCATGCAGTCGCTTTTTTATCTCGTTGTACATCGATTATTTTTGCATTAGGGAATAAAGTTTTGATAAGAGCAATATGTTGAAAGTTGACTGGTTGTTTATCAATAAAGTAAGGCTTGTTATTGCGAAAAGGTTCAATGAATTTTAAGTAGCGTTTGGCTAATGTTGCCAAGTGCTCTTGAGTCAAACTATTTAGCTTATAAGGTACGTTGCTTTTTATCTGAAGGTTTTCTAACTCTACTGCAATAGAATTGATTTCTGATAATTCATAGCTAGCGTCAACATGGCTATGCGATGCCAGTATTTGCTCAATAAGTGTAGAGCCACTTCTAGGCAAGCTTACAATAAATATCAGCTGGACTTCATTTTCGGTTGAGGAAAGTACTGTATTGGCTACTTTTTTGGTTAGGTATTTTTTACAGCGCTCATTAAAGTCATTAGTAATGTAAGGGGTAAGTGACTTTTGTAAATCGTTACTTATTCTTAGCTGCAAAAAGGCATCTTCGTATCTGCTATGTTGTTCATATGCTTT
This sequence comes from Pseudoalteromonas sp. SG43-3, assembly GCF_014164385.1. Taxonomy (NCBI): domain Bacteria; kingdom Pseudomonadati; phylum Pseudomonadota; class Gammaproteobacteria; order Alteromonadales; family Pseudoalteromonadaceae; genus Pseudoalteromonas; species Pseudoalteromonas sp. SG43-3. Next base: position 91,043 of record NZ_JACJFC010000015.1, on the reverse strand, counting down.
AGCTAAAGCAAAGTGAAGTTGTGCTCTATTTAATTTATTTGAGTCTATTGTTATCTGCTGTTCTAAATTAGCTATATTGAGCTGAGTGAAAGTATATGTTTTTAAGTTTGCTAAGTTCCAATAGGCTTCGCCGATATGGGGAGCTAGTTTTATTGTTTTGCAATAGTACGCAATAGCACTTTGGTTATTGCCAATTATCTTTTCTATGTTTCCAAGTCTTAAATTGCAATATGCGGGGTAATAATTTTTATTTAACAAAGATTGGTAATTTAGAGATGCATTTTTGAAGTCCATCATTTTTACATAGGCAGCAGCGAGTAGACTTTGGGATTGTGGTAGTAAAGTAACTAATTTGGTCGACCTATTATAAAAAGAGATTAGCTCTAAATATTGCTTTGTATTAAATAATGCTTCAATGTGCGCATCATAAGCGGCTGATTTTGTGCTATTTATATTTATATTATGAGAAGTAATAGCCAAATACGTTTTTAAGTCGTTTGCCTGAAAAGCTATTTTACTTAATAACACTAAAACACGGTATTCATTCGCTACAAGCTTGAGCAACTCATGGGCAATGTTTTCTGCTGGTTTTAATTCTTTGTTTAATAGATGCTGATTCGCTTTATCTAAACGTTGGTTAAACCAAGCAATCATCTCATATTGTTTAATGGCTTGCTGGTATTGCTCTTGCTCTTTTAACTGTCGATGTACTTGGGCTAATACTTGCCAAGCTTGATGGTGCTCTGGTGCAGTTTGAATTAAAGATAATATTATTTTTTTGGCTTGTTGAAGCTTGTTTTGTTGTAGGAGATTATTAGCGTGTTGGATAATTTCAGAAGGGCTCATTGAATGCTCATATTATTTTTTCTTAAGACTAACTTAGAAAGAAATAAAATATAACCTGCTTTACAAATTTTATTTTTGTCGTTTTTTATTACAAGGCTTATTTCATTAATGCACTTAGACTCGGGGTTTATTCTCTCTACAGAAACAGTTGATTCACCTTTGGGCGTAAGTTTTGTTATTTGGCTTTTAACTGAAAAAGGGCCATTAAAAGCAATTAGCTTACCAGAGTCAGTTGTTTTTTTTATCAAGTTAAAGGATAAAGCGACGGTAGAAAAAGTACTGCGGCTCTCAGATGTTTCTTTTGAAATTGTCCCTGTAGAATTAAAAGATTTTCAGCAGGGGACTGTGGCTGGTTGCTACTTTAAATCACTTAAACATTACTACAATGCGTTAAAAGCTCTAAGCGCAGAGGGCATTGTGACATACGAAGATGACATACGCCCTATAGATCGCTTTTTAATGGAGCGATTTATTAGAGGCTCCACATGGGTGAGAGGAGATATTACACAAAAAGACGGATATAGGCTGTTAACCAATTGCCAATTTAAAAATAACCCAGATGTAAATCCTAAGTTTAAAACAGTTTCTTTAGACATCGAGTGCAATGGAGAAGGGGTATTATTTTCTATTGGTTTGGTCGGTCATGGTATTGATTGTGTATTAATGATTGGCAGTCCTATTAAATATAGTGATGCAATTGAAATAATATGGTGTGTTGATGAAATCGATCTTTTACAAAAATTACAGCACTTTATAGCAAAAACAGATCCAGATCTTATTATTGGTTGGAACGTCATTGAGTTTGATTTTTCTGTTCTTCACTCCAGAGCTGAAACTCTAGGTATAGAATTGCGTCTTGGACGTAATAACGAAAAAATAAAATTACGAGTAGGCCATTATACTCGATTAACTATACCAGGAAGAGTTGTTATAGACGGTATAGACACGTTAAAAAATGCGACCTACCACTATGATAGCTTTAGCCTGTCAAATGTAGCTGCTAAGGAGCTTGGTGAGAAAAAGTTCATCAGTTCAAGTGACCAGTTAGCAGAAATTGAACGCCAATTTAATGATGATAAGTTATCCCTTGCGAAATACAATAGACAAGATTGCGTACTGGTTCTACGTATTTTTAACAAATTAAATTTACTTGATTTTGCTGTTGTTAGGAGTCAATTAACGGGGCTTGAACTTCATAGAATGGGCGGTTCAGTCGCTTCATTTGTTAACCTTTATCTGCCCTTACTTCACCGAAGTGGTTATGTTGCACCTAATTTAGGAGATCATGGCTTAAGTTTTGATAGTCCTGGAGGGTATGTAATGTCTTCAAAACCGGGGTTTTATAAAAATGTACTTGTACTCGACTTTAAAAGCTTATATCCATCAATTATGCGTACTTTTTGTATAGACCCTCTTGGTTTAATTGAGGGGTTGCTCAATCCAAAAGATGCAATTTCAGGATATAATAATGCACTTTTTTCAAGACATAAAAATCATTTACCAGCCCTTATAAAAACTCTATCAATAACAAGACAAGAAGCAAAAGATAGCCAAAAACCTATGTTATCGCAGGCTATAAAAATTATTATGAATAGCTTATATGGAGTGCTTGGTTCTCGGGGGTGTCGCTTTTACGATCCACGTCTTTCAAGTTCAATCACACTACGTGGGCACGATATAATGCAAACCACAAAAAAATGGATAGAGGAGTGTGGGTACAATGTAATTTATGGCGATACAGATTCAATATTCATTACTTTGGATGACGGTTTGAATACGCTTCAATGCGATGAAATTGGTAAACAATTAGCTATTAATATCAATCAACAGTGGGTACAAGAAATTAGTCAGAAGCACGACTTAGAGAGCTTTTTGGAGATTGAATTTGAAACCTTATACAGTCCTTTTTTTATGCCTACAATTAGGGGGAAAACGATGGGCTCTAAAAAACGATATGTAGGTCAAAAAATTAACAAAAATCACAATGAGCTAGTATTTAAAGGTGTTGAAGCAGTTCGAAGTGATTGGACTGAGTTCGCTCAAGAGTTTCAAGTAGAGTTGTTTGAAACTTTGTTCAGTAGTGACTATAAAATAAGCCTTTTAGAGGAGTTAGTTAATTCTTACTCTAGGCGTTTACAAAATGGAGAATTTGACGATAAATTAATTTATAGAAAAAGGTTAGGACAAAATTTAACTGAATATAAAAAGAATATTCCACCACATGTCCAAGCAGTTAAAAAATATAAAGCCCAGAACCCAAACTTTGAGGTGAAACGAGGGCAAATTATAGAGTATGTTTACACATTTGATGGACCAGAGCTCAGTGATACAAATAAAAGACTGAATTATCCTTTGTATATAAAAAAACAATTAGACCCAATAGCCGAAATGATTTTTAGTGCTATGGAAGTGACGCTATCAAAGAGCACTCAAACCTCTCTCTTTTAAGTTACCGTAAGCTAAAAGTTAACCTTTGTGAATTCAATCCCCCCCTTTTTATAATTTCTCCTAATGCAGTAATGGCGCTATTTAATAATGCCAATGTAAATTTTTTGATTTTAAATTGTAATGCTTTAGCTGTGAAAGTGTTGGTAATTAACAATAAGTTAATTTTATGTTGACCGCATTGTATTGCTGGTATTATCATAACGTATGATTACCATTTATTAACAAATGGTAATCAAGCAAAAAATATAAAAAATATAAAGTATTCTGGGAGAATCAAATGTTAAATAATAAAGTTTCAAAAGCAGTTCGCTTAGCGATAGCTTTCGGTACAGCTTCAACAGCTGCTTTTTCAGCAAGTTCGTTTGCTGCTGATGAAGAAAAAGTTGATAAGGTTGAACGAATTGAAGTTACTGGTTCACGTATCAAACGTACAGATATGGAAACAGCTAGCCCAGTGCAAGTAACAACTGCTGAAGAAATTGCTGTTGCAGGTTTTACTCGTGTTGAAGACATGATGAATAGCTTACCGCAACTAGAAGCGTCTAATACTTCTTTCCAATCAAATGGTGCTTCGGGAACTGCAACCCTTGATTTACGCGGTATGGGCCCTCAGCGTACTCTTGTTCTTGTAAACGGTCGTCGTATGCAAGCAGGTGGTATTTACACACAATCAGCTGATATTAACCAAATTCCTGCTGCGCTAATTAAACGCGTAGATGTAATGACTGGTGGTGGTTCATCTACTTACGGTGCAGATGCTGTTGCTGGTGTTGTAAACTTTGTAATGAACGATCAGTTTGAAGGTTTTGAAGTTAATGTAGGTACAACTGCTTACCAACATAATAACGATAATGAATACATGCAAGGCCTAATGGATGATGCTGGCTTTGAATATGAAGAAGGTAATACGGGTCTTGATGGCGCGTCATTTGATTTTGCAGCGACTCTAGGTGGTGCATTTGATAGTGGTAGGGGTCATGCAGTAGCTTACTTTACTTACAACAGACAAAATGAATTACGCCAAGGTGCACGTGATTACTCATCTTGTGCTCTAAATGCTGCTGGTACAGCTTGTGGTGGTTCAGGTAATGCTGTTAACCCTAACTTTTATATCTCAGCTCCTAACGCTGACGGTGTTGTAGACTTTGGTGAAGGCCAGTACGAATACTGGACTCTAGGTCAAGATAGCAGCTTTATTCCTTCAGTTGGTAATACATATAACTACGCGCCAATTAACCACTTTATGCGTCCTGATGAACGTCATACATTAGGTATGTTTGCTAACTACGAAATAAATGATAGCTTCCGTCCGTTCATGGAAGCAATGTTTATGCGTAACCGCACTACAGCGCAGATTGCTGAGTCTGGTACGTTCTTTAATGATAATTACTCAATTGATTTTGATAGCCCATTATTAAATGATACACAACGTGCACAACTAACTGAGCGCTTTGGATTGACTTCTGGTGATCAGTTTGCAACTTATATTGGTAAGCGTAACGTTGAAGGTGGCCCTCGTGCAGACAGCCTTGAACATAACTCTTTCCGTTTAGTGTTAGGTAGTAAAGGCGAAATTAACGACCTTTGGTCTTACGAAGCATTTGCTCAATACGGTTCAACTTCATCTTCTTCAGCATATGAAAATGATTTCTTTGGTCCGCGTATAATCACCGCTTTATCAGCAAATGGTGAAGATTGTAGCGCGACTTCTGGTTGTATTCCGTACGATGTTTTTCAGTTTGATGGTGTAACAGAAGAAGCTGCACAGTCACTTACTGGTACGGCAATCTTGAACGGTGTTACTGAGCAATTGATTGTAAGTGGTTTTGTTACTGGCGAATTCGATTTCTCACTTCCATCTTCAGAGTACCCAGTTGCTGCAGTATTTGGTGCAGAGTATCGTGAAGAAACATTCAGTAGAACAGCTGATGAAGTATATGCACAAGGTCTATTACTAGGCCAAGGTGGTACTACTAAGAGTTTAAATGGTGGTTATCAAGTACGTGAAGTGTTTGGTGAGCTTAGCCTGCCAATCGTTGAAGATTTACCGTTAGTTGAAAGTTTACTTGTTGAATTAGGCTACCGTTGGTCAGATTATAGCACTTCAGGTGCTGAGCCGACTTATAAAGTGGCAATGAACTGGGATGTAACAGGCGATTGGAAAATTCGTTCAAGCTACAACCGTGCAGTTCGTGCAGCAAACAATGGTGAGCTATTCGCTCAACAAAGCACTGGTTTATGGGCCGGTACTGATCCATGTGCTGGTACACCAAGCCTAACAGCTGCTGAGTGTGCAAATACAGGTGTTTCTGCAAGTCAGTATGGCAATGTAGGTAAGAGCCCTGCGGATCAATATAATGCTCTGTTTGGTGGTAACCCAGATTTATCTCCAGAAATTGCTGATACTATTACTTTAGGTGTTGTTGGTAACCCATTTGAAAACTTCAACTTCTCAATCGATTACTGGGATATTGAACTTGAAGACGCGATTGGTAATATTGACCCAGAAATTCTAGTTACACAATGTGGTAAAAGCGGCGCGGCTGTATTTTGTGATAACGTAGACCGTACACCTGGTAGTGGTAGCCTTTGGATAGGTTCTGGCCAAGTTGTTGCTACAAATACTAACTTAGGTAATATCCATTACGAAGGTATCGATTTAAGCGCAAACTACGATATGGAAATTGCTGAAGGTACATTAAAAACTAGTATCATTGGTACCTACATGTTAACTAAGGAATTTGATAATATTCCTGGTGTAAGTGAAGTATATGACTGTGTTGACTCATTAGATAACGGTTGTTTCCCTCAACCAGAATGGCGTCATGTTGTATCTGCTAGCTACGACACGGGCAGCTGGTGGAGAGCTACTGCTAAATGGCGTTTCTTCAGCGGTGTAAACGATTACACTGGTGCTGATACATTAGTACAAGACGACGGTATTAGCTCACAAAGCTATATTGACCTTAAAGGTACATTTACTATTAATGATTACACGTCTTTATTAGTAGGTGTTAACAACGTTATGGATAAAGAGGCACCTCTAGTTGGTGGTTCATTATCAACAAACGCAAATGCTATTGCTGGTTACTACGATTCGTTAGGTCGTTACTTCCATGCGAGCCTTTCATTAAAATTCTAATTTGAATTAATTAATGTATATTAAGCGAGCTTAGGCTCGCTTTTTTTATGGGGAAAAAATGAAATCGGTAAAAGAAAGTTTACTGTTTGCAATACAGCAATTGAATAGTGGAAAGATTGTGGCAGGAAAAGCAACCCTAGAAGGTTTATGCGACAACCCTGAAGTTAATGAGCAAGCTTTAGCTGTATTGTTTAAAGTAGCTATGAATGAAGGAGATTTACTAAAAAGTAAGGAAGTTTGTAGAAGACTCATTTCAATAGCCCCCAAAAAATTCGATTATGTAAATACTCTTTGTCAGTTATATGCCGCCAGTAATGAATTCTCTTTAGCAATAGACTTACTTAAAAAATACACTGAAATAGTACCGGATAGCGCAATGTCATATTTTCAATTGGGTGAAATGGCAAAAAAAGATGGCAAAGGTACTCTTGCAAGTACATCTTTCTTAGCAGCTATCGAGCTTGGTTATCACGACATATATACCGCTTATGTGGAGTTAGCATCCGTCTACTCTGAGCTTTTAATTGATTATGGGACTGCGACTAATTATTTACAGCAGGCAATTACAGTTGAACCAAATAAAATTAATGCCTATTTTAATCTTGCTAATATATATGAGCAGCTTGGTGATAAGCAAAACTGTTTAAAGAGCTTTAATCAGGTATTAAAGATAAATCCTTTATATGGTCTGGCGCATGCGAGAATTGCTGATATACAAACATTTAATAAAAAAGAAGCGTTAGAATACGAACTAAAAAGCCTATCTATTTTAGAAGCTACAGAAGATGATGTGTTAAAAGCTGATATGTATTATGCGCTTGGAAAAGCTTTTGACGATAGCAAAGATTATGAAAAATCATGGTCTTATTATACTAAAGCCAATAGTTTTAATCGAAAATATATCCCGCAATACAACAGGGTTGATATCGAACATCAAGTAAGTAACACACTAGCAAGAGAGCTTAGTAACGTAAAAAGTAAGACTGGCGATATTTTTCCAATTATTATTTGTGGCATGTTTAGGTCTGGTTCAACCTTAATAGAACAAATAATTTGCACTTCTGAGGTGATTAGCAATGGAGGAGAGATTGATTACTTGCATAAGCAACTATTCAATCTAATTGATAAGCCTAAAGTGCTGTCAAGCACGGTTAACTCAACATTATTTCAGCAAGGTTATGAGAAAGAATTAAAGTTAAGAGCGGGAAAAAGTAGTCTTGTTACTGATAAACGGCCTGAGAACTACTTATACATTGATATAATTAAAATGATGTACCCTGAAGCAAAAGTTATTTGGACACAGCGCGATATTAGAGATAACAGTTTATCAGCTTACTTTCAACATTTAGGCCCAAGTTTGAATTATGCGACCGCACTGAATGATACAGTGCACTATCATAAAGCGCAGCAGCGTGTTAAAGCACATTGGCTAAAAAAGTATCCTAATGATATTTTTACAGTCAATTATGATGAACTTGTTTCAAAGCCCGAGGGGGTATTATTGCCTCTGTTCGAATTTTTAGGCGTAAAATATCAAGGTGAAAGCGGTTTATTTCATCAACAAAAAAATATTGTAAGTACTGCTAGTGTTTGGCAGGTGAGAAAGCCTCTTTATACATCTTCATCGGGAAGATATAAAAATTTCAGTAGGTATATTAAAGAAAGCTTATCTATTTCTGATTTTGAAGAGTTTAATAATGTATTAGATTAATCACTGAGAGTATTCAGCACTCAATAGAGCGCTGAATACAATTTAATTATTTAGTGGGTAAGTCTTTTATTTTAACACTACTACTATTGATTTTTTTCTTGAGACGAAGCTTATTAATTTTGTCTAATACTGCAGGTGAAAAGCGAGATTGAGAGCTAACTTTAGAGGATAACATATCGCTTAGGAAGCTAAGGTTCATAGCCCCTGCACCAGGTACGCTACTATTGCCTACTACAGCATTTAGTAAGGCCGCTTTGTTGGTGGCATTACCCTCACCAAATGAGCGCTCAGTGCCGTATATGTCGGTTACATTCCAGTCCTCAATAGCTAGAATTAATTCTTCCGAATCTTCTACTTGTGAGTTAATAGAAGAATCAGAATAGTTTAAAATATGCTTTAGTAGATCGTTCTCAAAGTCAGGAAATAAAATTTTTGCTTGATCATAAAAAATAGAAACGTTTAGACGATTTCTTTTAACTTGAACGCCTCGGTTGGAGTTTACAAACTCTTCAGCATTACCTGAAAGTTGTTTATATACCTTATCAGCTGTGTAAGCTTCGTTACGTAAATTCGGACTTCCGATTATCCCTTGATAGAAGCCATACATTACTATTTTCTTATTCCCAAATTTCTTAAAAACGATATCATGTTGAATATTATTAAGTGACAAGGTATGGCCTGAAACATTTATAAATTTATCGTTTAGTATTGAGCTTTCACCTTCGAGTAATTTTTTTGCATTTCGAACTGGGTAATGTTCAATTAACTTTTCAATAATGGCTGTATTATATAAGTTTAGCCAATAAGCTAATTGCTCATCTAAGGTTAATGCGTTTAAAGGGACTTCTTCAGGTACTTTTTCTAGGCTTTGGCGAATTACTTTAAAACCTAGCTTAATATCCGATTTTACAACTTCTTCGAAATAAAAGCGGTTAGCCTCTAAAGCCGTATCTCTGTCTCTATTAGACCGTAACCTTGTGCCATTACCTACTATTGGTTTTAGAATAGTCCTATCAGATAAGCCCATGTCAATAACGGTTAACTCTAGAAGTTGGTCTAGGTCTTCATAAGATATGCTTATATCCCTATTTAAGCCAAAATCTGAAAACTCTTCGGGTAAAGAGAATTCTTCAGCTTTCACTGGAATAAAAACAATAGCGATTATAAGTAGCAAGCATTTTATCATGATCAATCCTTTGTTTTTGATTATTTTTATAGCACTAGTTTGAATTTCAATCAACTAGATTAACCAATTGGCATAATATCGCTAGGTATTGTTAAGCGAGGTCTATCGCTTTTAAGCTCATTTGTGCCATGCCAAATATAGCTGGGAAAAATGATAATTTGTCCACTTTCAGGGCATATCTCGCGATCTATTGATTCTCTTTTTCCTAGATCAAGACATGTTTCTCCTAACTTTAACCAGCCATTTTTAAGTGGATCATTTTTACTCATTTCATCAGGTATAGAAATATAGCTGGGTGCTGACAACCAACCGTGAGGATGAATATGATTGGCATGATATCCTCCATTTTCTAGTTTTACTGACCAGCTGCCTTTGGCAGTAAAGTTTAGGCTATTTCTTGCCGTTAATGGGTGCATACTATCTGCTGGTAAATCATTTAAGTAAGTAGATATACATGACTCCATTGACTGCTTAAATAATGAGAGTAACGTATTTGAGCGATAGAGTAAGTGTCCTTCAGTTTGACTTCCTCTTCGAACACTTTGATCAAGCGGGTCTTGTTCTTTAGTGTGTAAAGTAAGTAATAGTTCCTTGAGTTCCTTCCCAAAAGAGTCAAACGACTTGTAGCCTTTAGGCGTAGGTAGAGCCATTGTTTTAACAAACATATCGTAATTAGTTAACCAATGATATTTATCGTCTTTAGCTAAGCGCCAAGCTGTGGATAAATAAGCCCAGATTTCTTGATTAAAAGGGTTGTGTTTAACTGCAGTGTTTAAGTGCAATATTGCTTTTTTATATTCAAAATTTTCAATACAGTAGTTTGCCAAATCTACACTATATCTTGCTGATTGGGGAGCCTGTGATACAAGCTCATCTAATATAATGAATGCTTTATCACTTTGCCCATGCTTACCTAAAATGATGCCATGAGCATGTTTTATGTCTAAGTTATCAGGGAAGAGCCTAATTGCTTGTGAAGATACATCAAGGGCTTGATTAAAATCTTTAAAATGTAAAAGCTGAGCTAGTTGTGATTGAACTAGTTGTGGGTTTTTAGCATGATTTAAGAATGTACTATTGTAGGAGCTCATAAGGGCTGATTTGTTTGCACGATCCCAGTATAATTTATTTAAACACTCATGCGCAGGTATATAGTTAGGAGCCTGTTCAAGACATCGTTTTAAATACTGCTCTGAGAGCTCAAACTTTAGTAAATCATAGTAAGTACAGCCAATCAAAAAGTTAACCTCGGGGCTATACTTGTTCTGCTTATCGCTTAGCATTAAAAATATATCTAAAGCATTGTCGAATTTACCCATATTGCGAAAATTACAAGCACGTTTATATTTAAATAAAAATTGATTTTTTAAATCGGCAGGTAAAGAGAGGTAATAGCTTTCAACTAATTCTAAGTCACCCAAACGTTCTAGTAATTCAAGCTTTAACCAGTGATATCTCTCTTTTAAGGTTTCATCAGATACGGTTTTAGAAAGTTCCTTTTTTGCTTGTAACAACTGGTTGGTTTTGATCAAGCTTTCTATAAAATTCAGAGATACCTTTTTGCTTAATGCCAAATACCTTGTGTTTTTTAAAAAGTTTAAACATAACGAATGTTTAGCAGTTCTGCACAGCAAGTTTGTATAGTTTTCAATTAGAGGGAGGGATGAAGGAAACTTATTTACTGCGTAAGAATATGTTTGTTCGGCATTTTCATTTTGGTTAAGTGCGCTATATGTAGCGGCAAGTAAAATATACCAATCAACAGTTTTAATATCACATTTGTTTAAAAAAAGAATAGCTTGGTTATATTGGCGTGAATTATAAGCAGCGAGCGCAGAGTTAAGAAAGTTAGACATAAAACACCCTATTTTTCGTACCATGTTAACAGGGTGTTTTTTAAAGTTAAATAATAAAATTTATTAAAGGTCTTTTATTTTTACAGAGCCACTATTATCAGTTTCTTTTAGCTTGAGAGCTCTAATTTTTTCGAGCATTTCTGGAGAAAAGCGGCCAAAGTCCATCGTTTTCTCCGAAATAGAATTAGATAAAAAGCTTATGTTAACAGCACCTAGTCCTGAACCTGCGCCATCAGCTCCTATTGGTTTTGATGAGTTATTTGCAACAGCATTGAGCATGGCGGCAGGATTTGTTGACGCTGCGCTACCAAACTTTCGCTCTGTGCCATAAATATCAGTGATTCTCCAATCTTCAATACCTATTTTAAAGCTCTTAGCATATTTTATATCAGAGCTCATTGGCGGGTTTGCATAGTCTTTTAGGTGCTCTCGTAAATCTTTCTCGAAGTTTTCGAATAATGGTTTAACTTGCTCATAGTACTTAGAGGCATAAAGGCGATTTTTTCGCTTGATACTAGTTCCTCTATTTGAATTGACGAATTCTTCAGCGTTTTCAACTAATTGATGATAAACCTTGTTTCCTTTATATGCTTCGGCACGAATGTTAGGACTTCCTATATTTCCTTGATAAAACCCATACATAACTATTGGTTTTTTTATACCAAACTTTTTAAAAACAATATTTTGTTGTATGTCGTTTAAAGAAAGTTTATGGCCAGCGACATTTAAAAACTCATCCTCTAAAATTGAATTGCTGCCAAAGAGTAAATCTTCTGTATCGCGAATAGGATAGTGTGTGATTAGTTTTTCTAACATGGCTGTATTGTAAAGGTTTAACCAATAAGCAAGTTGCTCATCAAGGCTGAGTTCGTTAAGTGAGATTTCATTTGGCAGACTTTCTAGGCTAACTCTGATCTTATAAAAACCGTCTTTAATCTCTGATTTTGTTACTTCTTCAAAGAAGAAACGATTTGCTTCTAATGCTGTGTCGTTATTTTTATGCGACTTCATTCTTGTACCGATGGAGGCTTGAGAATTTAGTTTGGAACGATCTGATGCTCCAGTATCAATTACAGTAAAACTTAGAAGAGTATCTAAGTCATCATATGAGACAGTAATATCTCTATTTAAACTAAAATCTGAAAATTCTTCCGGAAGCTCTTTTAAGTCAGCGAAAGCCGAGAATGAGATAGTGAGTATTAAAATACATACGAGGTGAGTTTTCATAGCAATTCCTTTGTTTGTTAGGAACACCATAATCTACAAATGTTAATTAACTTTCAAGTTTTGCTTACATTTAATTTCATTTTATTAGCATGGCACCAAAAAGTGGAATATTGCTCTTTGGTTAATGGTGATGATATCGCAATGTGTTAGTTTTTTGTTTCTTTAAGTTGTTGTAAATTAATGTGTTTTTTCGTTGTCAAAGTGTTGACCTTTTGCTTGAGTTGGGCCTACTATTCAAACCGAAATAGGTACTGTGATGAATTGCAGACCGTTTTGAAAACAAAATAATTAAAAAATATTCTAGGGAGAATCCAATGTTAAATAATCAAGTTTCAAAAGCTGTTCGCTTAGCGATAGCTTTTGGCGCGGCATCTACAGCTGTATTTTCTGCAAACTCGATAGCTGCTGACGAAGGTGTAGAAAAAGTAGAGCGTATTCAAGTTACTGGTTCACGCATAAAGCGAACTGATATTGAAACAACTGTACCAATTACATCAATTGGCCGAAGCGATATTATTCAAATGGGCGCATTGAATGTAGCCGATGTTTTGAATCAATCTCCGGTCACTATCGCTGGTTCAAATCAATCAAATAGTGCATTCGGTACTACAGGTGTTGGTCTTAACACTACGTCTTTACGCAACTTAGGTTCCTCAAGAACTTTAGTGTTAGTGAATGGTCGTCGCTTTGTATCAGGTGTTTCTCCTTCAAGCGGTTATGCGGTTGACTTAAATGCAATACCAGCATCAATGATTGAACGTATTGATATTCTTAAAAGTGCTTCTTCAGCAGTTTATGGTTCAGATGCTGTTGCTGGTGTTGTGAACATAATTACGCGAAGCGATTTTGAAGGTGTTGAAGTTAACGCTCAAACAGGTGTTTCAGATGAATCTGATCGCGAAAAATATTCTTTAAACCTTACTGCTGGTAATAGCTGGGATTCAGGTAGTGTAACAATTGCTGCTGGATATGATGATGATAAGGGTTTGAAGTCATCCGATCGAGACTTCTCAAGGTATGATGAAGCTATATTTTTGAATGATGAAGGTGGTGAATATGTAGGTGTTCAAAACTCTTCATACCCACCTCAAGGCCGTGTTGGCGGATATAATGCAGATGGTACACCATATGTAGGTGATGAGAATTCATTCAATCGTGCATCTTACAGACAGTTAGTGACTCCGCTTGAGCGTAAATACGCAGCAGTTAACTTTAAACAAGATATTTCAGATAGTGTTCACTCTTTCACGGAAGTAAACTGGAATTCATCTAAAACATACAACTCGACTATTGAACCGACTCCTTTCACTACGGATGATGTATATCTACCTTCACGTGGTGGCGTTGGTGGTATTAAGCTGGGAAGCCCTTTAGTTCCAGATCTTTTACGCCAAAATTTAATGTCTGATAATCCTGATTTGACAATGGATGATAATATCCCAACGCTAGTTCGCCGTATGGTTGAGTTTGGTGCTCGCTCAACAGATTTAGAGCGTGATACTATTCGTATTGCGACAGGTATAGATTGGGAAATTAATGACAACTGGCTTTTAAACTCTTATATCTCATGGGGTAAAACTGACCAGCGCCAAGAAAATGGTGGTCAAATAAATGTTGAACGTGCTGCAAATGCATTAGATGTATATACTAATGCAGAAGGTAACGTTCAATGTTCTAATGATTTAGCAGTACTTCAAGGGTGTGTGCCTTTAGATTTGTTCGGTGCAGGAACTTTGTCTGATGAAGCCGTTGCATATGTAAGATCACCTGCAAAATCTCAAGGTCAAGTTGAGCAGTTTATATTTTCAACAACCCTTTCTGGTGAATTACCAATTGAGTTAGAAGGTGGTATGGTTGGGCTAGCTGTTGGTGCAGAACATCGTCTTGAAAAAGGTTCATACTCTCCAGGTGATTTAGCGCAAACTGGTGCTTCAAGTACAAATAAATCTGAGCCTACAAATGGTAGCTTCTACACTAACGACGTTTTTGTTGAAACTGTTTTACCAGTTCTAGAAAATGTTGAACTAGATTTAGCGGCTCGCTATTCGGACCATGAAATTGTTGGCGGACAAACAACATGGAATGCAGGTGTACAATACTCTCCTACAGATACAGTAAAATTAAGAGCATCAGCAGCACGAGCTATTAGAACTCCAAATATTGCTGACTTATTCGGTGGTAGAGGCGAAACTTTTTCAGGTGTTGCAGATCCTTGTGATGCAATTACTGCATCATCTACAGGAAATGTAGCTGCTAATTGTCTTTCTATCGCTGAAGTGGCTAATAGAGTTGCTGCTGAAGGCGCATTCAATTTGACAACTATTGAACGTCAGAGCACTGGTGGTTATATTGGTGGTAATGAAGATGTAAAAGAAGAAACATCTGATTCATTTAGCGTTGGCGCTATTTGGCAAGTAACAGATGAATTTTCATTAACGCTTGACTACTACGATATTGCTGTAGATGACGCTATTGCTACTACTGCTAGAACAACTGTATTGAACCGATGCTATGGTGTTGATCCATCTGACTTTGATGCTACATGTGGTGGGGCAATACGTGATACAAGAGGTGCCTTGACAGAAGTTAGCTCAGGGACTAGCAATGAAAATGATTTAAGCACAAAAGGTTTAGATATAGAATTAAGTTATAAGCAAGAATTTGCTTTCGGGCAATTATCAGCGGACTTGATATGGAATCATTTGTATGAGTATGTTGAAACATCAATTGAATCTGGTGAAGAGATTGATTACAGAGGTGAGGTATTAACTCCTACTAATCGTGCAAATTTAAATTTAGGCTATACAGTTGATGACTTTGCAGTATCATGGCGCATGAAGTATTGGGCAAGCTCAAATGATAGTAATATTGAAGGGAATCAAAATTTTTCAACGGGAGCCCCTTTAGACAAGTTTAATCGCTTCCCGACTGTTATTTATCACGATCTATCAGGTACTTATAACATCACTGCTGGAACAGACGTTACTTTGTCAGTTCGGAATGTTTTCGATAAGCAACCTCCTGTAGCAAACCAAAGTTCAGTAAGTGGAGCATCAGGTATAAACACTGTTGGTGAAGCTTATGACGTAACTGGTCGTTACTTCCAATTGAGTTTTACTACTAAATTCTAATTGTTATTTATATAAGAACGATAAAAACCGCGATTTTAATCGCGGTTTTTTTATGAATAAATTTTATATACATTAATAAATTATGTGCCGTAGTTATTTTTGAAAAATAGCCTTATACTAAAAAAGAATATTTAAATAATTCCAATCACACAATTTAGCGAGATATAGATGAAAGAAGTCCGATCTTTTATTAAAACAGCATCATTAACGGATCTTGAAAAAGCCCAACAGCTTATCAATGATGCAATTTCAAAATATACCCAGCAGCAAAAAGCGAAACAGGAAGTTTTGGATCTTTTAAAAGAAAAAGGACTTACGCTAGAAGATTTACAAGATGGAGCATCAGACAAGCGCACTAAAGTTAAGCCTAAGTACCGTATGGAACTTAATGGTGAGACTATTGAATGGACTGGCCGTGGCCGTCGTCCTAAAGCGTTTGAAGGTGTTGAGCTTGAAAAGTTTTTAGCTTAAAGCTAAATATAAGAGAAGCTTCGGCTTCTCTTTTTTGTTTACCCCTCAATAAAATATAATTAAAGTCTAAATGTCATAGCAGTAATTTGCTAAAATCCCCTTATTAAAATCTATTTGTTTTCCCATGAGCTATAAACTAAGACCTTACCAGCAAGAAGCCGTAGAACGCACTGTTTTACACTTTAGAAAGAGTAATGATCCTGCCGTTATTGTACTACCAACCGGCGCAGGTAAGAGTTTGGTTATTGCTGAACTTGCGCGTATAGCTAAGCAAAAAATATTAGTGCTTGCTCATGTAAAAGAGCTGGTAGAGCAAAATTCGCAAAAATATAAAAGTTTTGGTTTAGAGGCGAGTATATTTTCAGCAGGCTTAAAAGAAAAATCATTAAACCATCAAGTAACCTTTGCCAGTGTGCAATCACTTTCTCGTAATTTAAATAAATTAAATGAGCATTATTCATTACTTATTATTGATGAATGCCACAGGGTAAATGGGGATAAAAAAAGTCAGTACGGTAAAGTAATAAACAGTTTAAAAGAGTATAACCCTCAGTTAAAAGTATTGGGTTTAACAGCGACACCTTATCGGTTAGGAATGGGGTGGATATACCACCACCATTATCATGGTTTTGTTAAGGGTACTCAAGAAAGTCCGTTTAAAAGTTGTATTTTTGAATTGCCGCTCAGGTATATGATCAAACATAATTATTTAACGCCCCCTAACGAAGTTGATGCAGCAATTAGCCATTATGATTTTTCGTCCTTAGATAGCAATGCATTTGGGCAATATAAGACTGATGACATGAATGCGCTTTTAAAAAACAGTGAGCGCGCAACGCAGGCTATATTACAGCAAGTAATTCAATACAGTGAAGAGCGCGAAGGGGTTATGGTTTTTGCCGCCACGGTAATGCATGCCCAGGAAATATTAAGCTACTTGCCAGCTCATCAAAGTGCACTAATCACAGGTGATACGCCAAACACTGAGCGCGATAAAATCATTAAGCAATTTAAAGCTAAGCAATTAAAGTATTTAGTTAATATTTCGGTATTAACTACAGGATTTGATGCGCCACATGTCGACTTTATAGCTATTTTAAGACCTACAGAATCAGTTAGTTTATATCAACAAATTGTGGGGCGAGGTTTAAGGTTATCTGAATCAAAAACGGATTGCTTAGTAATAGATTATGCTGGCAATGGTTTTAATTTATTTCACCCAGAAGTAGGTGATAAAAAAGGCGATAGTGATAATGAACCTGTGCAGGTACTTTGCCCAGGTTGTGGGTTTGCGAATATATTTTGGGGTAAAACAGACTCCACTGGCAAAGTAATAGAGCACTTTGGCAGGCGTTGCCAAGGCCTGTTAGAAGATGATGATGGGCATAAAGAGCAGTGCGATTATCGTTTTAGGTTTAAAGAATGTGAGCAGTGCGGTGCCCAAAATGATATTGCTGCACGTAAATGCCATGATTGCGGCGCGGTAATGGCCGACCCTGATGATAAGTTACGCAATGCATTAAACTTAAAAGACGCACTTGTGCTTCGATGTAGTGGGTTATCGGTTACTCAAATTAAAGATGAACTTATTAAAGTAACGTATTTTGATGAAGATGGCGCAAGTTGCGATGAGGTATATAACCTCGCAAATAAGGGCGGGCAATTTATATTTAATAAGCAATTTGGTCTACGAGTAGGACTTGGACAAACACCTATTAATTTTAAAACTGCAGCGCAAGTAGTAAGCGCACAATTTGAATTAGTACCACCAGATTTTGTTATTGCACGAAAAAGCAAAAAGTATGGTTGGAAAGTGGCTGATAAGCTATTTGACTATAAAGGCAATTTTAGGAAGGCAAATCAGTTAAGCCGTTAAGCTTAACTGATAGAGTACATTGAACTAATACAATTAAAAGGCAACTAAGCCTCGTCACCGTCCATTAATCCCCAGCCGTCACCATATCCATTAAAGCTATTAGCAATGCTTTCAATGTATTGCTCAGCTTGGCCTAAAAGGGTGTGCTCTGGCACCATTTGTACTTGAGTGATTACTTCCCAAACGCCAGTGTCTTTACATTTTTCAAGCTCAGCATTTTGAACTAATGCATCAGAGACTATTTCTTTAGCAAATTTTTCAGCATCGGCTTCTTGTTCAAATAAAATAAAAAAATCGACTTGGTGCATTTTATTTAAATCAATGCCAGCAGCGGCTATTTCGGCTAAAAGTTGGCCGTTATCATCATCAGGGAATTGCATTAAAAACTCATTTAAAATTAATTTTTTATTCGTAGGCACTATTGTAACTAAAATATTGTCTTAACGCGTACTAATTTTAATTATGCTGATACTTATTCAAAGTTAAATTTACGCGTTAGATTGTCATTAAGTTAATGTGTTGCTCATTATGGCTATGCTAATATGCGCGTAATCAGCCAGTTTTATGTAAGATATTAAAAGTAAGGATATTTACTTGTTTATTAAGTTTTTACGTTGCATATGTGTTGTGAGCGCTTTAATTGCGACAAATAGCTATGCGGCAGAAAAAGTCATAGAAGATTACGAAATTAAAGGGTTAAGTGGCGATTTAGAAAATAACGTAGCCCTTTATCTCAAGCAATTAATTGGTGAAAAACCAACCCGTACACTTCGTCGTTATGCCCAAAAGCAAGTACAAAATAGCATTAAAGCACTTGGTTATTATAGCCCGACCGTCGAGGTTATTTATGATAAAGACGACAGCGAGTTAATTGTTAAAGTTGAGCGAGGTCCTGCAACTCGCATAGAAGCAATTAATATTACGCTAAACGGCGTTGGCCAGAATGATCCACAATTACAGGCATTAATTAAAAATACCAACTTAAAACAAGGTGATGTTTTAAATCATGGTAGATACGACTCTGCTCATAAAAAAATAGAATCTATGCTATTGGAGCTTGGCTATTTTGATGCAAAGTGGCCAGCGCGCAAATTAGAAGTGTCACTTAAGAAAAATAGTGCTGTTATTACTTTTGTAATTGATACTGGGGTTAGATACCAGTTTGGTGATATAAAAATAGCTAGTAATACGCCTGCTGAAAAATACATACGCTCGCTTGCGCCTTTTACTCAGGGTCAACCTTATAAATCAACACATATTGCTGACTATAATTTGGATTTATCAAGCACCCCTTATTTTGCAAGCGTGCGCGTTTACGCCGATATTGCTGCGCGTAAAAATAGCCAAGTACCTATTAAGGTAGATGTGTTGCACAAGCCTGCAAATAGCTATGAAATTGGCGGCGGTTTTAGTACTGACTTAGGGCCCAAAGTGCGTTTTAAATGGAGTAAACCGTGGATCACAGAAGACGGCCATTATCTCGAAACTAATTTAAATGTGGCGCAAAAGCAGCAAGATATTTCCATGGCTTATACCATTCCAGTTGATGATCCGAATGATGATTTATGGCGTTTTTCTGCTGGATATAAATTAGAGGATGAACTAACAAACGATACCTACAGTGAAATACTCACGGGGCAAATTCAGCGCCAATGGTTAACCGAAAATAAGTGGGTGCGTACTGCATTTTTACGCCGCGACCAAGAAACCTACCGCATCGGTGATGAAGAGGAAGAAAGTACCGAAATGTTAATGCCGGGCATTAGCTACGCCCGCAAAAAATCAAAAGGCGGCACGACTCCATACTGGGGAGAGCAGTGGCTTATATCTGCTGAGTTTGGTTTAGATGATGTGCTTTCGAGTACTAATCTGATTAGGGTGCAAATGCAACATGCGTGGTTACGTACATACTTAGATAAGCATTTAGTGTTTTTAAAAGCAAATGTTGGTGCAATGCTTGTTGATGATATTGAAAACGTACCTTACTCACTGCGTTTTTACGCAGGTGGCGATCAAAGTGTTCGTGGTTTTGCGTACCAATCAATATCGCCAGAAAATGATGATGGCGACCTCATCGGTGGTAAATACTTACTAACCAGTACAATAGAGTACAACTATCAGTTTGCTCAAAACTGGCGCGCAGCTTTATTTGTTGACGGTGGTACAGCAACGAATGATTTTTCTGATGACTTTGAAGTAGGCGCTGGTTTTGGTTTTCGCTATTTAACACCCGTTGGCCCAGTGCGTATAGACCACGCTTGGGGATTAACAAAAGAAAGTAAAAGCACACGTTTAAGTATTACCATAGGGCCAGAAATTTAATGTCAGTATTAAAAAAGATAACAGCCGCCGTAAGTGCTATTTTTGTCACGTTAGTTGTTGCACTATTTTGTTTGTTATTTACCGCACCCGGTAATCAATTTATTGCTTATAGTGCAAACAAAGCGGTAGATGGACTACATATCGTAATTAAAGATGGCCGTTTTATTTATAATGATGCCTTTAATGTGCGCTTTACTAGCAATGGCTTGGATTTTAATGCACAACAATTGAAAATTGATTTGTTTTGGTGGCAGTGCGATGGAATTTGTATAGATAACTTAAGTGCTAAATCTATAAATTTAACATTACCAAAAACTGCAGAGTCACAAGAAGAAGCCGCTGCAGAGCCGCTTGAAAAAATCAGCTTACCTTTTAATATTGCTGTAAAAAACATTGCGATCAATAAATTTACTCTAGAGCACCCAAGTGCAAACGTAAGCGTTAATCACTTTAAACTCTCAGCAAAAGCAGAGGGTTCAAAGCTGACGGTTAAAAGCCTGAATATTCCCACCATACTTGTTGCTTTAAAAGAGCAAGAACAAGATGCGAAAACACAAACGGCGCAAAATACTCAAGCGCCTTTAACGCACCTACCCGCATTACCTAATATAGAATTTACTTCGCCACTTGACTTAGTTGTTGAAGACTTTGAAATAGCTAACATTACGATTGAGCAAAACGAAGCCCAACATGTTATTGAAAACATCTCGCTGCAATTAAGTGTGGAAGATGCGGTTATTAATTTAGAGTCATTCTCAGCAAAGTATGAACAGTGGCAGCTTAATACGCACCTTAATGCTGAGCTTGCAGGGAACTTGCCCGTAAAAGGGGATGTTGTTTTACAAAGTGATGAGCACCAAGCCAATTTGCAGTTGAATGGTGACTTATCAAATCTAAACTTAAATTTAGAAACGCAGGGGCAATATCCACTTAGTTTAACGGCAACGGCAAATTTAAAGCAAAAAAACTATCCGTTTGAGTTAAATGGCAAAATTAAACAGTGGCTTATTGATGCACAAAGTAATGAGCTTAAAGTGCGAAATGTAAGCCTCAATGCACAAGGTAATGCCGACGATTACCAGCTTAGCCTGCAGGGGAATAGCCAATTAGGCGCGTACCCAGCTGTTGACTTAAATACCCAATTAAAAGGCAGTCTCACCAAAGCAACTTTACAAGCGCTAAGCATTAAAGCGAACGAAAGCAGTGCAACTATAAAAGCCAATGTTGATTGGCAAAAAGGCATACAGGCTAACTTTAATGGCACGCTTGCTAACTTAAAAGCGCAGTACTTAACTGATGCCGCTACCAGTGATATTTCAGGACAGTTTAAAGGCTCGTTTAATGCAGCTGACGACAAGTGGCAGCTACAAATGAATAATACAAAGTTAAACGGATTACTTAACGACGTGCCACTAGAATTTGCCTCAAACTTTAAGCTCGACAACACGTTAAAAGCTAATATTGATAGTTTTTATTTAAGTAGCGGCACCAATAAATTAGCACTAAGCGGGCAAGTTGATGACACTTGGCAGGTTGATGGCAAAGTAACGCTTAAAAGTGATGAAAAAGCTAATATTCCATTTACTGCTGATGGCAACGCAAATTTAAAAGTGAGAGGGGAAAGGTTAACGCCCTCTGTTGATTTAGCGCTAATACTCGATCGCTTTATTTTTGATGAAATAAACATTAATAAATTATCAGTAAAAGGGCAGTTAGATACCGCAGCCGATTGGCAAACCGATGTTTCGGTAAGTGTTGGTTCGGCGCTTGTAGCCGAACAGCAAATTAATAGCGTTAAAATTGATATTAGCGGCGACAAAACAGATCACCAACTTACGGCATCTGTAGATGCTGAGCAAGGCAGTGTAGAGTTTGAAGTTAATGGCAAAATTAATAATACCACTTGGAATGGCGAGCTTAGTAATGTAACGCTCAGCGATAAAAAGCTTAGTTTTAGTAATACTAAAAATATTGCCATTATGGTTAATACGCAAAGTGGCGACTTTGATGTAAGTGCACATTGTTGGGCATCTGAGCAAAGTAAATTGTGCATAGACACCTTAGCCCAATCAAAAAACCTCGGTCAGCTAAATGCTAAACTAAGCAATTTAGCTCTTGAGGAGCTTAAGCACTTTTTACCTAATAGCATTCGTACTCGCGGTAATATAACTGGCGATGTAGCGCTTAATTGGCAAAGTGGTGCGCTTAAAACATTACGCGCAAATATCGATTCTAGCGACTTAGAAGCGGTGCTTACCTCGGAAGAAGATCGTTTTAAATTACCAATCGAAACTCTAACTGTTAGTGCATTTTCGGACTCTCAAGTTGGCAAGCTTGAAGCTAATTTAGAATCAAGTGTGCTTGGTAAAATAAACACACAAATTGATATTGACGACATACAAAATACGCAAGCGCTTAACGGCACTATTAATATTGATAAAATACTCCTTTCAGACTTACAACCATTTCTTGAAACCCTTGAGCAGTTAAAAGGTGATATTAGTGGAAAAGTCGCGTTAGCAGGTACGTTAAAAGATCCATTATTAAATGGCGAGCTTAATGTGAGCGATATTAGTTTAGAGGGCGAGCAATTGCCTATAGCGCTGCAAAAATCAAATATAAACGTATTGTTTGATAAAACAACAGCCACAATAAAAGGCAACTTAAACGACAACCAGGGCGGTAAAATAAACCTCACCGGTGACGTTGATTGGCAAGGTGCGCAACCTGCTGTAAATGTGGCGGTAGTTGGCGAGCAGTTTTATGTACGTGCGCAGCAAGGGGTTACTTTTAAAGTATCGCCGGATTTAAAAATAGGCTTGGCTAATAATGCACTCAAGCTTGCTGGTGAGGTAGTTGTGCCTTACGGTCGTATAATGATTGAAGAGCTCCCAGAGGGCGCAGTGCAAGTTAGCGATGATGAAATTATTGTTGATCAAAAAACCGAGGCCACCGAAACAGTTCCGTTTGATTACGACATAGATTTAAAAGTGATTGTCAAAAACGATGTAAAAGTAGAATCGTTTGGCTTGGAATCAAAAGTTGCGGGTGATTTAGCGATAAAAATGAGTCAAGGAGCACCAATTATAGCCACAGGTGAGCTTAACTTAATTGAAGGTACTTACTTAGCCTTTGGGCAAGATTTAATAATCAGCACCGGGCAAGTCGGTTTTAGCGGTTCAATTGAACAACCATTTTTAAATATTAAAGCAATACGTAACCCCGATACGACTGCAAATGGTGTCATTGCAGGGGTTACGCTCACAGGTAATGTTGAACAACCAACGCTCAAAATATTTTCTGAGCCTGCGATGGATCAAGCACAAGCACTTGCATATTTACTTAATGGCCAACCTTTAGGTGATGGAGAAAGTTCGTCAAGCGATGCTATGCTTACACAGTTATTACTCTCTCAAGGGGTTAGCCGCAGCGAAGGGGTTGTTTCTAAGGTAGGTGAAACCTTTGGGCTGTCAGATGTAAGTTTAAGCTCATCAGGTAGTGGTGATAGCACCAAAGTAGAAATATCTGGTTACGTAGCACCCAGCTTACAAGTTAAATATAGCGTGGGTGTATTTGATTCGCTCAGTGAAGTGGCTGTGCGTTATCAGTTACTTTCACAGTTATACATAGAAATAACGAGCGGCCTATATCAAAATGTTGATGTGCTATATAAGTTTGACTGGGAATAACCAAAACTATAATAATTATAAGGATATAAGCGATGAGGAAAATTATATTGCCAGCTCTGCTTAGTGTTTTATTAAGCGGTTGTGCTCAACAATTTGGCAATGATGTTGTTAATCAAGAGCTACCTTTATTGAGCGCGAGTGAAGTTATTGCTAGTGCAACAGACAATGACTGGCGAGTAGTGAACGCCCAAAATATTTTAAAGATAACGCTGCCAACGGGCGATGCGTACATTGAACTTAATGAACTGCTTGCCCCAAAGCACGTTCAAAACATTAAAAAGTTAGCACGAGAAGGGTTTTATAAAAATACCAGCGTTTATCGGTTTGTTGAGGGTTTTGTAGCGCAAGGTGGCGACAGCTTGGGTAAAAAGTTAATTAAAACGGCAGATAAAACAGTCCCTGCTGAGTTTTATTTAACAACAAACAAACCACTTTTAATTACTGAGCTAAATGGCGACGGATATGCACCAGTTACCGGCTTTTTAAACGGCTTTGCAGTAGCTCAAAACTCAGCACATACGCAAACATGGCAAGTGCATTGTAGTGGCGTGTTTGCCATGGCGCGCGACAACGATATAAACAGTGCGAGTACGGAGTTTTTTGTAACAATAGGGCAAGGCCCGCGCTACCTTGATAAAAATATTACTGTGTTTGGTCGATTGCTCGAAGGTATAGAGCATTTTAACCGTTTAGCGCGTACACCAACTGAAGGAAAAGCATTTAACCCAATTACCAATATACAAGTACTTGGTGATGTACAAAGCGATAAAAGTATATTTAAAGTGATGAAAACAAACTCATCGGTGTTTAAAAACTTAATAAATGCTCGTAAAAACCGTGTTGAGCCATGGTTTGTTAAAGCACATAACTACGTTGACGTGTGTGGTATGCCCATACCCACTAAGCGCGAAGTTATACCAATTCCAATAAATAGCTGATCTATTTTACTTGCTAAAACAACCCATTTCTTTGTTGTAAATTTCGCAAAGGGGACAACCATTTACATCAATTTACGCCTAGAACTGAATTGTTTTTTCTGCGTAAAATTTAGATCACATACTTAATGGAATTGGTATTAATTAAAAAATGTAAAAAGGAGCCTAGGCTCCTTTTTTTAATACCCATATTCCAATTAAAAATAACCTACTGACGATTAATTTTAACTGCAAATGGCGTATCGTTATAATGTGTAGAGCGATACGGGTTTATATCAAGCCCACCGCGACGAGTATAACGCGCGTAAACCTCTAACTCTTTAATATTAAGTTGTGTTGTTAAATCGCTATAAATACGCTCAACACACTGCTCATGAAATTCGTTATGTGTTCTGAATGAAATTAAATAACGCAATAACGACTCACGGCATATTTGCTCGCCTGTGTATCGTATAATTACACTTGCCCAGTCAGGCTGGGAGGTAATTAAACAGTTCGATTTAAGTAAATGGCTGTAGAGCGTTTCAGTAACTACTTCATCACTTTTTGCTTTAAGTGAATTAGCATCAATATCGTAATTATTAATCTCAATATCTAAATCATCAATACATTCACCTGGCAGCGCCGTACACGGTAAGCAATTGTAATCATCAGGATTATATAAAGTCACTTTGACAGGGCTGTTAACTGCGTTTGATAAATCATCAATTAAATGCTGTTTTACTACATCAATGCTTTCAAATCGGGTTTGGTTAAAGCTATTTAAATAAAGTTTAAACGACTTTGACTCAATAATATGGCTGCTTTGGCATTCAAAGGTAAATAAGGCCACGGCAACTTGCGGTTTACCTTTATTGTTTAGCCATGAAAGCTCGTAACCTGTCCAAATATCTTGGCCTTTAAATGGAAGCTCTGCTTCGTCAATATTTAAAGCATCACGATTTAGTTTGCGCGCAATAGGGAAAAGCAAGCTTGGCGTGTACACATCTACATACTCAGTAGATTGGCCTAATACGCTACCTTTAAGGTCTGGAGAATTGCTGTAATCTGTCATGTTTGCTCTTAAATAGTTACAATAGGGACATTATATCTAATTTAAATGAGTTTCACAGTATGCCTGTTGCATTGCTTATAGAACAACTTCATCAAACATTTAGCGAAAATACCCTTAAAAACACTACAAAGTACCCACTTATTGCGCACGACGAGCAATGGCCAAGCCCATGTGAAGTTGGTGAGGTTGACGAGCAAGGAAACATTCAATGGCAGGGGGCGCGTCAGCAACCTGCAGGTTCGCTTAATGATTTAGCCAGTGCACTTGAGCTTGAGTTTCCAAAAGCGCTTAGCGAGCTATACGGACATATGTACGGTGGAAGTATTTTAGCAAGTATTGATGGGCACCAGGTTGAATTACTACAAGCATGGAACGAAGAAGACTTTAATTTGTTACAGCAAAATATAACGGGTCACGTTTTAATGAAACGCAAGCTCAAGCAGCCAGAAACAGTATTTATTGGTTTAACAGATCAAGATGATTTACTAGTAAGTGTATTGGTGCACACTGGTGAAGTATGTTTAGAGCATGTTGGCAAAAACACACACCATGTACTTGCTCCCAACATTAATGCTTTTTTAAAGGCATTAGAGGTTTAGAGTCTATTCAACAATCAGCTTGGTGCAGTTAGCACCAAGCTATTGTTGCTCATTAATTTAGTGTAACTACTGAAAATCCCACGATATATTAGACACTAAGCCACAGGGCTCACACCTAAAGTCGAATAACCCAAACCACGATTCAGGTAATTTCCAATCGCCATTACAACTAGGGCATTTTCGTTCAAGTTCAGACGCTTTATCTACGCCGCCTACACGGTATAAATAATAATAGGTTGGCTTTTTAGTTAAAAAACTAATTCGCTTTGTTATGTCTTTTCCGCGTCTATATAAGTCGCTTTTAATACTCGATATTTCTTCAAGCGCCGGAAATTCACAACGGGTTGCGCCGTTAATTTGAATTTGATCGCAGGCTTGCCAATCTTCTTGCCATTTTATAAGCGTTTTATAGTCACCATTAGCAATTGCCGGAATACGAAATAGCGGCACAGGCAAAAAGTCATCACCACAATAAAGCGGGCTGCACGTATGCACATAGGTTGTATATAAAATATAACTTGATGGTTCTTTGCAGCAATCAGCGCCGTTGGAGTGAATATCTTGTCCGATCACTTTTACTTTTGGCGCAAGTAGCCCAGCACTATGTAACTTTTCGATACTGTGCTTAACAAACGGGCTGTTATTTAGCGGGTGCATTGCATCTTCGGTCGGGCACATAACGCGGGTAATAAAAAATCCATCTTTTAAAACGGTTGGAAATTCATCCCCCATTATTTGACCATTAAAACGCAGTGCATTTACTAAGCGATTTATTGCTTGTTCGGCTTGTTCTAGGGTGGTGTCTTGGTAGCAATCAAAAGTTAAATCAACAACGAACATTTATAGTCTCAAATTATTTTTGTTCTAGCAGCGCAAGAAGTTTATCGAGTTTTTGCTCAATTCTATCTAATTGACTTGTTTTAAGCTCAGTATTATCTGACTGCTGTGGGTTTCTCATGAAGTTATTAATTGAATCAGGATTGTTTTTATATTGGCTTACTGCTGCAATAATCATCGGCATTGGAACCGGTTGCGCCAAACGGCTTTTAGTTAGTGCTACAGTAGGGGTTTTGCCTTCATCGAGAAGGGCTTTGATTGCATCAAATACAACTGAATTCATTAGATATATAACTCTTTAATAAAATAAATACGCAGCATATAAATGCTGCGCAGATGCTATGTTAGCAATAAATAAGGGAGGGTACATTAAATAAAATTACTTACTTTGACGAATGCGTACATCTAACTCGTCAATTACTTCACTCCAATCTCCGTCTTGTGCGAGGGATTCAGCTAAAAAGTGCTGTTGTGCCTCATCCCAAAAAGAAGCTTCTTGGAGTAGTGTTGTGTCTTCTAATTCATGTGAGGCAATAAATGCATCTATTTGCTCATCACTATTTGGTAATCCAAGCTGTGCAAAAAGTGTGTTAATGTCGTGTTTTGTCGTATCCATGAAATTGCTCCTTTAAATGAATGAAAATTCATACTAGTACCTAACTGTACCTCCTGCTAGTTAAACTCTCGCTGAATTTACGGTTAATAATTTTAGGTATATAGTTAGGTTTAAAGTTAAACAGCCTATAGCTAAAATAATAAAGGAAATACAATGAGTGTAACCACACCAGCTGATACGTTCAGCGTACAGTATTTAGCTGCAGAAGATATTAGTACTGCAGCGAGCCTAATTTATCAGGCTTATCATGACGATCCTGTATTACTAAACATGCTTAGCTACAATGACGAAAATAAATCAGTTTACGAAAAAAAATTACGATCATTAATTCGCGAAGAACTCAGTAGTTTTTGGCAAGAAAAACAGCCATTAATTGGTTTATACCGCAACGATAAATTAAAAGCAGTAGCGTGTGTATTTGAATCTAATAGCCAATTACAAGCGCAGCGTTATTGGCACTGGCGTTTAAAATTAATGCTGAGTGCGGGCTACTTGCAAACAAATCAATTAATAGATAAAGAACAAACAATTAGAGACGCCCTTAAGCAAAAAGGCAATTACTATTTTTTAGCTTTTATTGCCGTAGATCCGCATTTTCATGGACAAGGCTTTGGTCGTTACTTACTACGTGGGCTTGACGACTTAGTTAAATGTAACGCTGAGTCTACAGGGATGGCTGTATTTGTAACACGTAAGGAGCACATTGAATTTTTTAAAACTGAAAAGTTTGAAGCATTTAAACACCTTACTTTTAACCAAGTAGAGGGCGAGTTACTGTTTAAATCAATAATTGAGCCAACTATTTAAAATTATAATGTAAGCCAATGCGCCCAAACGGACATAAGACCGTGAGATATATCTCACATCATCGTAAGCATTGTCACTTAAAGGCTACTAATAAGTAGCCTTTTTTGTTCTAAGCTATTGTTCTGCAGTATTTATTTTGTTTTTTCATTTTTGTGACGTTTATTTATTTAATGTTAAGTCCTATTTCTCTCCCCTGATTGCTTTAAACTTCTCTTTGTCAAGACGACATAGCTCAATGATTGAGTTACTGCCAAGGATAAGGAATAGGCAACATAGCAGACGCTAGCAGGAAGCATAAAGGACAAGCTAAAACGGATACAAGGAAGAATAAGGAAGTGCATGAAGCACTTAGTAGCTAGGAGTTACTTTAGGATAATCACGGATGACGCTACAGGAAGTAGCAGGAGCGTTAGTTTACGCAGGACAGCCAAGATGGCAAGTGGACATTGCAGGATGCAAAAAGTGGCAGGAGCTACTTTAAAGGATTACCAGGGATGATGCTACGGGACGTAGCCAAACGATAGATTTCGTGGGTTTGCCAAGATGGCTATGGATATTGCAGGATGCAAAAGTGGCAGGAGCTACTTTAAAGGATTACCAGGGATGATGCTACGGATGTAGCCAAACGATAGATTTCGTGGGTTTGCCAAGGTGGCCATGGATATTGCAGGATGCAATGTGAGGGTAAACAAGGTTGTTTACTCGTTCAGGGGATGATAATACGGATTTAAGATAATGGATATCTAGCAGGATGCAGTCCAATTGGGGCGTAACTTTAGTTACGCCTTAGTTTTTTGTGTTGAATTAAATTTATTAATTTAAGACATATACTCCTAAAGTATATTAAGTTTTATATTTTATGGGGTGGAACAACCACACTTTTCAAAAACTCATTTTCCATAATTAACACACCTTGATAAGCATTTTCACCGTCGCTTGAAAACTCAAATATAAATTCACTTTTAATGCCTGGCTTGCCGTTCTTTAAAAAACCAAAGCGGCGTTTTGTGCATGCAACACTCATTAACTGCACCTGCAGTTGCTCACTTTGACGTTTAGCATGAACGTTCGCCGCTTCAGCAACCTTTCGGTTAAGCCAAAATAAGTAAATTACACTACCAATAAGTATGAACGTCCATAAACTTGCCATTTAAGAGAATAACCTTCCAATTGCACGCGCGAGGGTTTCGCTACGATTTTCTTTACGTAATAAGCCTAATAAATGCGGGCGAATAGTTGGTATTGCAACTAAGTCAGCAAAAATACTTGGAAACAATTCTTCAATTTTTTGATGATGCGCGCAATTATCCATAAATACATGTAAGCGTTCAGGGTTTTCTAATTGTTTAAAACACCGCCCAGCTATTGTTAGTAACACGTCTGAGTCGTGCTTCACTGGTGAGCTTAGTACAGTATCAACTAATTGAGCGCATAATCCTTGAGCTTGACCTTTTGAAGCTGATCTTAGTGCTGCGGTTATAGCCACTGTGTCGTTGTTACTAATTGCACCCTGGGTGTAATCAACAAGTAACTCACTCATTGATGTTGGTATTTCAACGTGTTCAAGCATTGCACTGAGTGGTTGTAGTACTTCAATAGGTAAATGCGCCCATGCTTTTTGCAGATTACTTAAGTTTGTATCGCTGTCTAAGCGTAGTGCAAAATCGGCAATACCCTGTAGTGCAACACTTTGCCAATTATCAAAACCAATTTTACCGCTAAAGTACAATTGTGCATGCTCGTAATACTGCGATGCAGGCTGTTTTAATAGTACTTTTACTTGGGCGTTAAATGCCGCTAATTTATTTGCGTTTGGTGTAAAAACATAAGGGTTATTATCAAGCTTTCCATCGGCTTGCTCGCCTGTAATTTCAGTGCCTAGCGCTTGAATAACCATATCAGCAAAGTGATCGCGACTAGCACTTACCAGCATACTTTGCTCATCAAGGGGGAATTTTAAAAACCATACATACGGTTCTTTACTGGCTTTAGTATCCCAAAATTGAATAGCGAGCCATGCATGACCAGCAAGTGGATAAGGGTAAGGCACTTGAGCTTGTTCAATAGCTAAAAATTGTTTTTTATCAAGCTTAGTAATGTGCCTGCCAATATCAAAAGCACGCCACTGAGTACCCGCACTATCTAAAAGCTGACCTAATGTAGCTATTTGATCACTCATTGTTTTCTCAACTGTTTTTACTGCAAAATTACATTAATTATACGTCATAGCCGCTTGTGAGGGAACAGGGTATAATTGCATTACATATATAAAAGAGGGTGGTTATGTACCAGCAAACCCAAACTTATTTAGTGCAGCTAACGGCACTTTTACAAAAACACGCGCTTTGGCAAAGTGAGCCAATAGACGCTGAGGCACTGCTTTCAAATACTCCTTTTTGTCACGATACAATGGCATTTGAGCAGTGGTTACAATTTGTATTTATTGAAAAAATACAGCAATTAATAACACATAGGCAACCACTGCCGCGTAACTTTGCTATTGCCCCTATGGCGCAAATGACACTTGTGAATAAAGCAGGAAGCGATGAAATTATTGAATTACTAACAGCCCTTGATACCTTTTTAGGAGAACCAAATGAGTGAGCGTCCAGCGCCTATTGAATATGGCGAGCTGACTATTTTGTATCAAGATGAAAACTATGTGGCTATAAATAAGCCTTCAGGTTTATTAGTGCATCGCTCGTTTTTAGATAAACACGAAACCCAGTTTGCTATGCAAATGTTGCGCGACCAGCTAGGGCAACATGTATTTCCAGTACATAGGCTCGATAGACCTACGTCGGGCGTATTGCTGTTTGCACTGAGCTCTGAAGCAGCTCGCGATATGAATCAGCTATTTATTGAAGGTACTATTGCTAAGCGCTATTTGGCCTTAGTGCGCGGCTTTGCGCCAGAGTCAGTATTTTTAGATAAACCGCTTAAAGAAGAACTTGATAAAATAGCCGATAAGTTTGCAGATCAAGATAAAGCACCGCAAGAAGCGCAAACCCAGTTTAATTGCTTGCACCAAGCTGCATTGCCTATTCCTATAGGTAAGTATCCAACAGTGCGTTACTCGTTAGTTGAGTGTTTTCCAAAAACCGGGCGAAAGCATCAAATTCGCAGACACTTAAAGCACTTATCACTGCCTATCATTGGTGATGTAAATCATGGTGATAACCAGCATAATCAATTTTTTAGAGAGCATTTTGAGCTAAGACGCTTAATGTTATTTGCAACAGAGCTTAGTTTTGTGCACCCTTATAGTAATGAATCAATAACAATTAAAGCGCCACTAGGTGAAGACATGCTTGAAATATGTAAGCAGCTAGGTTGGCCAGAGCAAGAAAAGGATTATTAATGGCACATATTAGTATTTTTGTAGGCAGCGTTAATGGCGGTGCAGAGCGTTTAAGCGATGAAGTTGCAGCCACAATAGAGCAAGCGGGTCATACTGCTACAGTAATTACAGAAGCATCGCTTGATGATATAAAAAATGCATCGCATATTTTAATTGTTACCTCCACAACAGGCCAAGGTGATGTACCGAGTAATTTGGCCGGATTGTACTTTGCAATGAATAGCACTTTCCCAATGCTTACCGATAAACCGTTTGGTGTAATTGCAATGGGTGACAGATGTTACGGCGATACATTTTGTGGCGCAGGGCGAAGCTTTGACGAGCTACTTCGTGATTTACAAGCAAAGCCTGTGGGCAACCGCCTAGAAATAGATGCATGTGAAGATTTTGAACCGTGGCCGGTAACCGAGCCTTGGTTAAAAGTATGGCTAGAAAAACTACCTGCTTAATCCTTTAATTTTAAAGTATTAAAAAAGGAGCGCATGCGCTCCTTTTTACTTTTAATATAGTTTTATAAATTAACTACTTCTGACATCTACTTTAAGTTTTAGCTTTTGGCCAGGTTGTAAGTATTTTTGACCGGCTAAATTATTCCACTTAATAATTTCGTTAACGCTTAGATTAAACTTAGACGCAATACGTGCAAGTGAGTCACCACGGCGTACTTTGTATGTAATAGTACGGTTGGTACTTGCCGTTGCTTGTGGTTTATTAGCTGACTTATACACAGTAAGTTTTTGATTTAGGCGCAGTACAGAGTTTTTCTTTAGCTTATTCCATTTAGCCAACTCATCCATAGTTACGTCATATTCGCGGCTAATGTCCCATAACGTGTCGCCACTTTTAACTGTGTGCGAAAGCTTTGTGCGAGTTGCTTTATTAGCAGCTAAGCGCATCTGCTTTGGTAAATGTTCGCTATTTATAGCGCCATCAGTAAGCGGGACTAATAATTCTTGGCCTACTTTAATCGTATTTGATTTGAGTTTATTAAGCGATCGGATTGCACTTGAGCTCGTTGTAAACTTTTTGGCAATTACTGATAAGCTGTCGCCTCGAGCCACAATATAACGTTGCCAGCGTAATCTGTTTTTAACATCAGTGTTTGCTAGTTTTTGGCTAAATTGCTCTGCTTTATCTACTGGCAGTAATAAAGAATGTGGGCCATTAGGATCAGTTGCCCAGCGGTTAAAACCAGGGTTTAATCTGTATAGCTCAGTAAGCGTCATATCGGCCATATCAGCAGCAAGTGCTAAATCTATTTGCGAGCCAACATCAACCACTTCAACCACTTGTGCATTAATTACTGGTTGCCATGTAACGTTAAAATCATCTGAGCGTTTTAATAAATCGGCAAGTGCTAATAACTTTGGTACGTAGGCTGTTGTTTCGCTAGGTAAATCAAGAGACCAAAAATCGGTAGGTAAATGCTTTTTACGATTCTTTTTAATAGCGCGCATCAAGCGCCCTTCACCTGAATTATAAGCAGCAATCGCATTTAGCCAATCGCCTTCAAGTGTTTTATGTAAATACGACAAGTAGTCAAGTGCTGCGCGAGTCGACTGCACTATGTCGCGACGACCGTCGTACCACCAGTTTTGTTTTAAATCGAATCGCTCACCGGTTGCAGGCATAAACTGCCAAATGCCCGATGCGCTGCGATTAGAATAACCAAATGGGTCAAATGCGCTTTCTACAATAGGCAGTAGTGCAATTTCGATTGGCATTTCGCGCTTTTCTACTTCTTCAACAATAAAGTGTAAGTAAGGTTCTGCACGTTTAGAAATACGATCTAAATAGGCTTGGTGGCGAGCGTAATAGTTACGTTCAGTAACAACAGGGCGGTTTTGCGGTATTTCGATAGAAAGTTGGTAGCGAATTCGCTCCCACACATCATCAAACACGGGCGCTTCTTGCTCATCAGAGTCAACTTGCTGATATTGTGCGTTTACCATCAATGCATTGTTAATGTCGTTAGGACTTGCGCCTTCGAGTTGTTGGTTTGCTTGCGTGGCAACTTGAGAGTCTGACTCTAATGTTGTCACAGTTTGACAACCACTTAGCGCTAACGCCAAGGCTACTAATAGGGGAGATTTATTCATAAATACCAATACATCGGGTAAAAAACTCGGCGAATACTACCTGTTATGAGTTAACATTGCCACTTAATGACTTTTTAAAACGCAGAAATAGAATCATCACTATATCTTAAGTTAATGATTCTAATGAAATAAATATTAAAGTATTAGTTTTTGCATTAAAAATTGTCTTTGAACTGTCTCAGACTCGCAAAGTTTCCCCAAGGTTCATTGTTTTTTGTAACCGAGATAAATTTCTCTGGCACTAACTCTATAATGGTTGGCAAATCGCTACGCATAAATGGATTTATTTTTAGCTCCTGTCCAATAGAGGTCGGTAGAGAAATTTGATTATTACTGCGTAATTCATCTACTTTTTTACTGTACTCAAGGAGTTCTGGATTGCGTGGTTCAACTGCTTCGGCAAAGGCAAGATTAGCTTGCGTGTATTCGTGCGTGCAATAAACAACACAGCTTGCAGGCAGCTCTCTTAGTTTATTAAAAGATTTCCACATTTGCTCTGGCGTGCCTTCAAATAAGCGCCCACATCCGCCGCTAAATAATGTATCGCCTGTAAAAGCAAGTTCATCATTTGTGTAACAAATATGATCAAGCGTATGCCCAGGAGTTGCTAAAATAGTAAAGTTAATATTAAGCACACTGATGCTTTGTCCATCAGTGAGTGCGTGAGTGACGCCTTTAAATGGACTATTTGCAGGGCCATAAACCGATATATCTGGATAGGCGTCAACTAATTCAGCTACGCCATCAGTGTGGTCGTAGTGATGATGCGTAATTAAAATGCCACCAAGCGTTAGTTTGTGCTCAGCTAAGTACGTTAATACGGGATGTGCTTGGCCTGGATCGACTACCCATGCTTGGTTACTGTTATCGGTAGTTAAACACCAAATGTAATTATCAGAAAAGGCTTTAATTGCTTTGACTTGCACCATGGTAAATTGCTCTATAAAGTGACACTTATCGCATAGTATAACGAGCTCAAAAAATGAAACCAGCCCTTAGTTTTCAAGAAGGACCCAAACCACTGTCGTGGCAGCAGTTTCCTCATGGGGATTATTTACGCACAGATATTGAACGTAAAATGGAGCAATGGCTTCCGCGTATGTTTGGCTATCATATGCTTAAGTTGGGTAATTTAAGTGGCGAATTAAACACAAGTATAAGTACGATTAAACACCAAGTGTGTGTTGCAGAGCCTGGGCCTTACACTGGGGTAGTTGCTGACATAGATGAATTGCCATTTTACGAGCACAGTATTGATGCTTGTATACTAAGCCACTGCTTAGAGTATCATTCAGACCCACATCACATTTTACGAGAAGCACATCGCACGCTTATTCCGGGCGGTTATATACTAGTGACTGGTTTTAATCCGTTTAGTTTGTGTGGGCTTGCACAAATGCTGCCTTTTAGTGGTCAGAAGTTACCATGGACGGGGCGCTTTTTTACCCCTGCGAGGGTTAAAGATTGGCTAAATTTATTGGGTTTTGAAATTGTAAGTGACGAACGTTTTATTTATTCATCACTGGCAAGAGGTAACAGGTTATCAAGATTTGAGTTTTGGCGGACTTTTGCAAAACAGTATTTAAAACCAATGGGCAGTGTTTATATGCTGGTGGCACGAAAAAGAGTTGCGCCACTTACGCCGATAAAACCTAAGTGGCATGCTAGGCCGCAGTTTGCACCAGTAAAAGGGGCAGGGCTTAGACAAACGTCAAAGCAACACTTTAAATCGTGCGAGCAAAAAAATAATACCAATTGCATTAAATAAGTGATCTATCATAGCGCTAAGAAAATAGCACATTAACAAGGCGGAAATTGTGACATATAGTTGTTTTATATGAATAATTTTTAACGCAGTTAGTGAGTTATTTAATGCGATAGAATGAACATGTTTTTAATAAAATTGGTATAACAACTAGCTTAGAATAAATTTAAGGCTGGTAGCCTACATCTTCTAGTAAATCTTTACTGCCAGCGGCATCGCGCGCTAAATCGTCAACTATTTCGTTGTATTTATTGCCGCTATGCCCTTTAACCCACTTCCAAGTTACATTGTGCTCGCTACAGGCTTTATCTAAGCGTTTCCATAAATCGACGTTTTTAACCGGCTTTTTAGCTGATGTTAACCAGCCACGTTTTTTCCAGTTAGTGATCCACGATTCAATGCCTTGCTTAACATATTGGCTATCGGTTGTTAGGTTTACATCGCATTCTCGAGTGAGTGATTCTAGGGCTACAATAGCCGCGAGCATTTCCATTCGGTTATTTGTTGTGAGTTTATAACCTTGGCTCATTTCTTTTTCGTGGCCGTTATAAATCATAAAAATACCATAACCGCCGGGGCCTGGATTACCTAAACATGAGCCGTCGGTGTAAATCTCTACGGTTTTTTGCACTGTTTTACCTTGATCTTATGTACAATAAAGTGATTATAGAAAGATACCAGAATCAGGCTAAATTCGATATGGCACGTAGACAAATAGTTTTAGATACAGAAACCACCGGCATCGACCCTAAACAAGGGCACCGTATTATAGAAATTGGTTGTGTGGAGTTAGTAAATCGCCGTTTAACAGGCAATAATTTTCACGTTTATATAAACCCACAACGCCCAAGTGAAGAAGAAGCAATCGACGTTCACGGTATCACTAACGAATTTTTACGTGATAAACCGTTATTTCATCAAATTGCCCAAGAGTTTTTCGACTATATTGAAGGGGCAGAGTTAGTTATTCATAACGCGCCGTTCGATATTGGCCATATGGATAATGAATTTGCACTACTTAATCAGGGCTATCCTAAAACAGAGACTTTTTGTCAAGTTCTCGACACGCTTAAAATGGCGCGTGACTTGCATCCAGGTCAAAAGAACAATCTTGATGCATTATGTCGTCGTTACGATGTAGATAACGCAAAGCGAACACTTCACGGCGCGCTACTGGATTCTGAAATTTTAGCCGATGTTTACCTTGCCATGACGGGTGGTCAAACAAAGCTGAATTTGAATCAAAACAAAGATGACGGCAGCGAGCAACAGAAAGGCGGTATAAAGCGTTTAAATAGTGATAGAGCCCCATTAGTTGTATTGCGAGCAAGCGACGCTGAGCAAAGCGCACACGAAGCACGATTAGATCTTGTAAACAAAGAAGGCGGCCAATGTATATGGCGCGCAGAATAAGGCGATTTAATGAAGACGATGTATTTTGTAACAGCGTTATGTGCCGCTAGTTTATTTACTGGCAATGCATATGGCGTAAAACAAGTAGAAGTGCTCAAGCGCGATGGGCATCAAAATGAGATCCCTTTACTTGATAATCGTTTTCGCATAGATAGCAAAATAGATGAAATAACACTGCTGTTTTTTAGAAAATCAGGTGCCCCTGCTGTTATTTTAGTGCGGCCCGATGGCAGTAAGTACTTTGCTACTGACTCAGTTAAAAACCCTAACTTAGATTGGTTTGACGAACTCAGCTACGATTTAGTTACCATAAAAAAACCTATGGCGGGTCCTTGGCAAGTAATAGGCAGTATTTTACCCGACAGCAGAATAGTTGTATTAGGCGAAATATCTCTTGAGGCAGAGCCTCTTCCTTCAATGTTGTTTAGGGGGGAGACAATAAAAATCACCGGGAAAATACTAAACGACGGTGAGCCAATTAACACAAACCTATTTAGGGATGTTGTGAGCCTTAATGTTGACTTTGTAAGTACCAACAATGAAAACTTTGCTAACTTTGGCGCAGGCATTCAAGAAGTAGCGGAATTTAAAGACGATGGACGTGGATTTGATGAGCGTCCTAAAGATGGTGTGTTTACCGGCGAGTTTACTTTAGATTTTCCTGCGGGTGAATGGACACCAGAGCTTTACGTGGCAACACCTCTGCTGCAGCGTCGCATTGTGCAAAATACAATAGAAGTGCACGAGCCACCTTTTGTAACCGAAGCCGCGTTAGCAGAGCAAGACACAGACGAGCATCTGTTAACTATAAATATAGACCCAAGTATTGTTAAGCCAGAGACAGTCATCATCCAGGGAAAAATCTACTATCCCAATAACGAAGAGCAAATGTTTACCATAGATGCTGCAGCTAAAGACTCACGTCAGCTTAGTGTTAAAAATTATGATTGGGGTAGATATAGTGTTGAACTGTCTGTTTTTGGCACTAATATTAATGGCCGTGAATTTATGGCAACGCTACCAACGTATAAATTTGAGATAGAACGACCCATAGAAGCGGTGCCCGAAATTGATTCGGCAACAATTATTACGCCAGATAAAATGATTGAGAGTGAGCCTGTTGAAGAAAAAATGGCCACATCGGCAATTATTAGTTTAATTGTAGGCTGCAATACGCTCATTTTATTACTCGGTTGGTTGTTAATTCGTATATTTGTTCAGAAAAAACCGATTAAATTTAAAGTGAAGCTGCCTTTTTTAAAGAAAAAGAAAACAAGTGAAGGTGGTGTTGCCGACACAGGAAAAAATCAAGTCGGTAAAAATGGCTCAAAAAATGACAGATCAGGTGAAATTTTA
The DNA here is from genome assembly GCF_014164385.1 of Pseudoalteromonas sp. SG43-3. Classification (NCBI taxonomy): domain Bacteria; kingdom Pseudomonadati; phylum Pseudomonadota; class Gammaproteobacteria; order Alteromonadales; family Pseudoalteromonadaceae; genus Pseudoalteromonas; species Pseudoalteromonas sp. SG43-3. The sequence continues at coordinate 52,296 of NZ_JACJFC010000015.1, read as the reverse complement.
AACCTTTCGATGACAGATGACTAAAAAACCTATAAAAAAACAAAAAAGCCCTTGACGAAATAGGGGTTGGTTCGTATTATTCACGCCGCTGTCAGGGAGACCTAAACAGCAACGAAAATATGGAGTGGTAGTTCAGTTGGTTAGAATACCGGCCTGTCACGCCGGGGGTCGCGGGTTCGAGTCCCGTCCACTCCGCCAATTTCGTAAAACTTGTAAGTAAAAGCTGGAGTGGTAGTTCAGTTGGTTAGAATACCGGCCTGTCACGCCGGGGGTCGCGGGTTCGAGTCCCGTCCACTCCGCCAACACTTACACAACGTATGGTTGTAAAACATATTCTTATTATGGAGTGGTAGTTCAGTTGGTTAGAATACCGGCCTGTCACGCCGGGGGTCGCGGGTTCGAGTCCCGTCCACTCCGCCAATAAGAAAAAATAACAGTTTAAATATGCGCTGGAGTGGTAGTTCAGTTGGTTAGAATACCGGCCTGTCACGCCGGGGGTCGCGGGTTCGAGTCCCGTCCACTCCGCCAACTATTTAAACAATGTTATATTACAAAATTTGTATGCTGGAGTGGTAGTTCAGTTGGTTAGAATACCGGCCTGTCACGCCGGGGGTCGCGGGTTCGAGTCCCGTCCACTCCGCCAACAAATTAAGTAATAACAAGTATAATGATATCTCTGCGGAGTGGTAGTTCAGTTGGTTAGAATACCGGCCTGTCACGCCGGGGGTCGCGGGTTCGAGTCCCGTCCACTCCGCCATTTGATATCATGATTAAAATTAGTAAGTGCATTACCCCATGCACATACCACTGCGGAGTGGTAGTTCAGCTGGTTAGAATACCGGCCTGTCACGCCGGGGGTCGCGGGTTCGAGTCCCGTCCACTCCGCCACTTGTTATTTCCTCAATAACAAGCTTATAAAATCCTTGATTAAATAATTTAGTAAAACTTTTTTGGCTATCAGCTAAAAAATCGACTTTTTAATATTACCTTACTAATATTCATTTTTTTCTATCTCCATGAATAGTTAAAAACTTAGCACTGAATACCGCTCCAGCCTTAAATTGCCCTATGGTGTCACACATGACGTAATTAGCTCCTATCGGTTATAACGCTAGTTTAAAGTATTTACTCGTGGTAGAGGCTATTTCAGTGATTTTAACAACTTTAATTTTTTGCATGGTTAGTATGCAGTGTGAGCTGGAGCATCACTCCAATCATTATACCAATCCGCAATAATACTTAATCATTTTGCGGGGCTAAACGTGTCGCTACCTTTGTTAAAAAATTCTCATTTAGAAAAACTAAATAGCGAATTTTTTGCCTAGCTATCAACACGTTTCTCCATCCTCAAAATAGATCACTTAATTAAGCGAATTAGTATTAGTTGTTTCTCATAACAGAATTCTTATAATGAATAATCGGTTTAGAGGGATATTTTATGATTGAAGTCATAGGCTTAAATAAGCAATTTTCTGACAATGTTGTTTTTAAGGATTACAGCAAAGTTTTTTCAGATCAAAAGGGGTGTATTGAAGCGCCTAACGGTCAAGGAAAAACGACATTACTTATGATGCTAGCAGGACTTGAGAAGCCACAAAGTGGTTCACTTTTATTCGCAGGTAATCGGTTGAGCACTCCAACAAAAACCGTAGCAATTGCCAGTGACCGTATTGCGTTACCAGATTTTTTAACTGCAAATCAAATTATTGATTTATCTGTTAACACATTAGGTTGCGATTGGCCTCATTCGCTGGTTAACGGGTTTAACTTTAATGCATTTTTAAATACGCGATTCGAGGCACTGTCGTCGGGAAATCAAAAAAAATGCCAGCTAATTTTAGCATTAATGCGTAAATCCCCTTATTTATTACTAGATGAGCCAAGTGCTGCGCTCGATCAAACCAGTATTCTTTACCTTTTGAGCCAACTCGATGCTTATTTGGCTGATAAACCCAATAGGCAAATTATCATTACTTGCCATGAGCCAGCTGTATTTATTGAGCATGGTTTTAAGTGTATCTCGCTATGAGTATCATAAGCGTAAAAAGTAAACTTAATCAGTATCTCGCGTTTATAAGTTATCGGTATTTAGCGTACACGTTTGAGCTTAAGCAATTGCTTCAGCAGTTAAAAAACTTTAGTTTGTTATTTTTAGTTGTGTTGGGATCATCCGCTCTTGGGTTTGTATTATTGCTTTTTTTAGGTCTTGGAAAAATTATAGACAGTGCAGATACGCCTTTATATGGCGCGCAAATGGCACTATTTTACTTGTTATTGCAAAGCGTGATGATAAGCGCAATGAAACTGGCGATTAAAAATAGTAACCAACGGATGTTTCAACTTACGATCGCTCACCCTAGCTGGCTTCACCTAGCCGATATTAAATTGTTATTTATCAGCAATGGCTGGCTTATCGCTAGTTTGTTGATAGCACTTGACCTTACCTTGGTACAGTGGTTAAAAGTACCGCATTTTATAGTGTTTATGTGCCTTCAGTTAGGGTTAGGTGTTGTATGTTTATACAAACCTAGTGCACTAGTTTATGGTTTCATATTAAGCGGCCTATTTTTATTTACTCCCATCGACATACCGCCGCTTATTTATCATATTGGTTTTTCAATCATCTTTAGCATTAGCTTGCTTATACCTAGAGTTAATATAAATGGGCGTGTTAGTGTTCGGTCATTATTTGGCTTTTGGTTTTGCTACTTTATAAACCATAGCTGGACACTGGTATGGCGTATGTCGTTACTTTTATGTGTGTTTATGGGCTCGTCTACGTTAGTCGCTGAGCGTGCCGATCTCGTTAATATACTTGATGCTGTGGCGATGGCTTTTATTGTATTATTTTGCAGCTCATTACAATTTGATTGCGCTAAAGTTTATGCACAATATCGCTTGTTTTTTAATACATTCCAAAAAGCACGGACGTTTTATATTAGCCAGTTTATACCTAGTATGCTGTTATTTTTAGCGACCTTTGTAACTTACAGCATTACGTTTGAGAGATTAAACATTATTTTGTTGAGTTTAGGTTTACCGTGGTGTTTGTTGCAGGTTTATTTTGCACAAAAAAAACCAGCGCATTATGCGCTGGTTTGGATTGTTTTTATAGCTGGGCTGCTTGCTTTACTAAATTAGTTACGCAGCATCAGCTTCTTTTTTAACGCTATTACGTGCTGCTTTGCCTGCAAGTAAATCAGCTGGGTCAAAGTCATCAACGTTAATAACATCTAAACGAGATTGCTCAACAGCAGCTAGTTTATCAGCCTCTGCTTGGCTTAAAATGCCTGCTTCAAGTCCCATTTGCGCTACTTTATCAAGCTGGAAGAATGGCAGTTTAAGGCCTTTCTCTTTACATACTCTTTCAAATAATGGCTCAACGTCTAAGATGTCTTTAAGCGTTTGCTCTTGACGACCCACAAGGTTAAGCGGCTCATTTTTTAAGTATACGTAGCTTGCTAAACGGTTACGCGTTTCACTAGGTACTTGTAGTAGTTGCGCAAGTTTATGCTCAAGTTGGTCAGTTGGTTTACGAACCGGGCGACCAAACGGGAATAACAATACTTTTAACACGGCACGTAGTGGAGCCGAAGGCATGTTATTAATTAAATCAGCAAGTGCGCGTTGGCAATGATAAAGGTGATCTTGGCAACTCCATTTTACTAGAGCAAAATCTTCTTTTTTACGGCCTTCGTCGTTGTAACGCTTAAGCGTTGCAGACACTAAGTATAAGTAACTAAGTAAGTCACCTAAACGTGCTGAAATACGTTCTTTACGTTTTAGTGAGCCACCAAATACTGCCATGCTAATGTCAGACATAAGTGCAAGTGATGCACTAAAGCGTGACGCTATACGGTAAAATTCAGCGGTTTCGTCGTTGTACGGCACACTTGTAAAACGAGCGCCGGTAAGAGCAAGCCACTTAGTACGTACAAGGTTCGACATAGTAAAACCAATGTGACCCATTAGCGCTTTATCAAATACGTTAAGCGCCTCTTCGCGGTCTTCAATTTCGCACGCACCAAGCTCGGTAAGTACAAATGGATGACAGCGAATCGCACCTTGACCATAAATAATCATATTACGGGTCAAGATGTTTGCACCTTCAACGGTAATGGCAATAGGTGCACCTTGATAGCCACGACCTAAATAGTTATTTGGCCCAAGCATGATGCCCTTACCGCCAAGTACATCCATTGCATGAATAGTTGCATCACGCATTTGCTCTGTCAGGTGGTATTTAATAATGGCAGAAACTACCGATGGCTTTTCGCCTAAATCAACCGCACCCGTAGACATACTAACCGCAGCATCAGAGCTGTAAGCGTAACCAGCAAGTTTTGCTAGTGACTCTTCAACACCTTCCATTTTACCAATAGGTAAACGGAACTGACGACGAATGCGGCTATACGCACCCGTTGCAACGGCAATCATTTTAATGCCACCGGCAGAGTTTGACGGTAACGTTATTGCACGACCAACCGATAAACACTCAACCAGCATGCGCCAGCCTTGACCAGCCATATCTGGACCACCAATAATATAATCAAGTGGTACGAAAATATCTTTACCGCGAGTAGGACCATTTTGAAATGGTACGTTAAGCGGGAAATGTCGACGACCAATTTCAACTCCAGGAGTGTCCGTTGGAATAAGTGCACAGGTAATGCCTGGCTCTTTATTGTCGCCAATTAGCCCATCTGGATCTTGTAACTTAAACGCAAGACCAAGTACGGTAGCCACTGGGGCAAGTGTAATGTAACGCTTATTCCACGTTAAACTAACACCCACAACTTCCTCACCATTCCATTGCCCTTTACATACCACACCGTAGTCTGGAATTGAGCTTGCATCAGAACCCGCTTCTGGCGAAGTTAATGCAAAACATGGAATTTCTTGACCGCTCGCTAGGCGCGGTAAGTAATGATCTTTTTGCTCTTTTGTACCATAGTGTTGTAATAATTCACCTGGGCCTAAAGAGTTTGGTACACCAACAATTGACGAAAGTAATGTTGATTTACTTGTTAGTTTTTGAAGTACACAAGACTGTGCAAATGCAGAAAACTCTAAACCGCCGTATTCTTTTTTGATGATCATGGCAAAGAATTTATTATCTTTTAGATATTGCCATACATCTTGAGGAAGGTCGGTTAGTTCGTGCGTTGCTTCCCAATCGTCCAACATGCTACATACTACTTCAACAGGGCCATCAACAAAGGCTTGCTCTTCAATAGTAAGTTTAGGAACTGGGTATTGGTGAAGTTTTTTCCAATCTGGGTTACCGCAAAATAAGTCAGCTTCCCACCACGTCGTACCGGCATCAATAGCTGATTTTTCAGTATCAGACATGCTTGGCGTTACTTTTTTAAACGTAGCAAAAATAGGCTTGATGATATATTGCTGACGAAGGCCAGTAACAGAAAGAGGAACCGCGATGATCAAAAAGATCAACCAGCTAATTAAACCAAAAGCACCCGCAAAGGTACCAATTAATAAAGTTATAGCCGAAACACCAAGTGCTGTGTTCCAACTTGCTCTGTGGTAAACCGCAGTGCAAAGCAACGCGATTAGAACCAGTGTAAATATGAGTGTCATTTTTATTCCTTAATAGAGGTCAGACCACCTCACTTAGAGTAGCGCTAGTAACAGTAATTTTCAAGTACATAACGATGTTAAATTGTAGTAGAAAGTAACTTAAATACGATATTTAATTACCCGACAGAGGAACGCTCAATAACTATCGTATAGTCAAAGCATTAGCCGTAAGTAGTGTTAACGTAAAAATAAATAAATCTAATAGCAAAATGACACTTTTTAAGTAAGTATAGCCGTTATAGCGGGCTGCAATTTAGTGTACGCTTAATACACAAATATTCGCTATTTATTTTAATGTATGGTTTTTAAGGGTTATTTTATTAATGTGTGAATTACTTGGCATGTCAGCCAATGTGCCTACCGATATTTGTTTTAGTTTTTCAGGCCTTTTAGAGCGTGGTGGTAATACAGGTCCTCATAAAGATGGTTGGGGTATTACATTTTACGAAGGTAAAGGCTGTAGAACCTTTAAAGATCCTGAGCCGAGTTATCAATCTGAAATTGCAAAGCTCGTTAAAGCATACCCCATTAAAAGTGTCTCGGTTATTAGCCACATTCGCCAAGGTAATCGAGGTCGGGTATGTCTTGAAAATACTCATCCGTTTACTCGTGAGTTGTGGGGGCGTGAAATAACCTATGCTCATAACGGGCAGCTATCTAATTATCATGATTTAAAAACAGAGTACTATCGCCCAGTGGGTAACACCGATAGCGAACTCGCTTTTTGTTGGTTGCTTGATAAAATTCGCGAAAAATACCCAAAGCGTCCAAGTAATATGGCGTCGGTTTTTAGATACGCGGCTAAGCTTTCGCAAACTCTGCGTGAAAAAGGCGTGTTTAATATGTTATTGACCGATGGGGTGTTTGTTTTAGCGTATTGCACTAATAACTTACACTACATAACGCGCCGTGCGCCATTTGGTAAAGCAACGTTGATTGATGCCGACATGGTGGTTGATTTTCAACAAGAGACCACACCAAACGATGTAGTAACAGTTATAGCTACAAGGCCTTTGACGAATGATGAGCGCTGGCAAAAAATGGAGCCTGGGGAATTTGCATTGTTTAAAATGGGTGAGCTAATTTAGCCCACCTATTTTAAATACTAAATTAACTTAACTTAACTTAACTATGGTTTAATTAAATTTAGTTAGCTTCTTGAGGTTGTTGTGCTGTAGCAGGCGCAACAGCTGTAGGCGCAGTAACAGTAAATGAATTCATTTGAACTTCAAACTGCTCCATACCTTTTTCGCCTTTCCACATACGTACCAGCATGTAATCCATTTCTGGCGCAAACCATGCAATTGCTTGGCGTTTATCGTTATCGTATAAACGCTTCACTTTAATGGCTTCTACATTACCGATAGGTAAGGAGATCATCTCTTTTTCAACAACTTCAAAGTTGTAGTCGCGGCGGTTACCTTTTTTATCTATAAGGGGGAATGAAAAGCTTGTTTCGCCTTTTTTCAATCCTTCGCGCACTTGCACTTGGTACGAAATAGCATCCTGAAATTCATCAGTCCATTCGCATTTAAGTGGGTATTCACTAGCGCTGCTAGTCACTACTTTGTTTGTTGTATCAAAATCAATTTTGTAATCTTTATCTGGGCCTGTCCCTGTACGAATCATGTTGTAATGATGCGGGGTAACCTTGCCATCTTTAAAGGTAAACTTTGATGTTTCTTCACGAGAGTCAGAGAAAATCATCCACTCAATATTGCTGTGGTATGTAAGTTCATAAGTATCGTCGCCCGTTTTTTTGAGCTCACGAACAGCCTCACCATGATTTTTACCTTTGCGTAAAATATCGTAATTAGCTTGATACTGGGTCAATTCGCCTGCAATTAGGCTAGTTGGAAGTAAAGCGCCCGCACATAACAACAGGGCACTTATTTTTTTATTGTGGGTAGTGCGCGCCGTGTGCAGGAAGTTGTTTTTTGTCAAGAACTGCATAATCTGCTTCCATAGTAAGTCTGTGTTCACTGAACCACTTGACCACCAAAGGATAAATTATATGCTCTTGCTCATGCACGCGTTTTGCTAATGTTTCTGCTGTATCATCCTTGAGTACAGGTATTTGCGCCTGAAGAATAACGGGACCGCCGTCTAATTCTTCAGTAACAAAGTGAACACTTACGCCATGAACATCGTCTTTTGCATCAATTGCTCTTTGGTGGGTATTCAGCCCCTGATACTTAGGCAACAAAGATGGATGAATGTTCAACATTTTTCCAACATATTTTTGCACTAAGCCAGGAGTAAGAATACGCATAAACCCAGCTAATACAACTAGATTTGGCATAAAAGAGTCGATAACGTTCATTAATTGCGCATCGTACGCTTCGCGCGAGTCAAAATCTTTATGACTGAGCACTTTTGTAGCAATACCTGCTTGTTTTGCACGCTCTAGGCCATAAGCGTCTGCTTTATTACTAATAACAGCCGCTATATGCCCGTTTATCTCGCCACGTTCGCAGGCATCTATGATGGCTTGTAAATTAGAGCCACTACCTGAGATTAAAACTACCAGACGAGTCGGTGCCATTACTTAGCACCACCTACAATTTCAACTTGCTCTTCGCCAGCTGCTGCATCTTGAATTTCACCAAGGTGCCATGCATTTTCGCCCAAGTCTTTTAGCATTGTTAAGCTTTGCTCAAGTTTGTCAGCAGGGACTACTAAAACCATGCCTACACCACAGTTAAATGTACGGTACATTTCGTGTGTAGTAATGTTGCCGTTTTCTTGTAACCAATTAAAAATTGGTGGCCACTGCCAGCTATCACCTTTAACTACAGCTTTTGCTGAAGCGGGTAATACGCGTGGAATGTTTTCCCAAAAACCGCCGCCAGTAATATGCGAAAGCGCATGTACGTCAACGTTTTTGAATAACTCAAGTAAAGGTTTTACGTAAATACGCGTAGGCTCAAGTAGAGTTTCGCCTAATGTTTTACCTTCAAAGTCAGCGCTGGTATCAGCTTTTGACACTTCAAGTACTTTACGAATTAAAGAGAAGCCATTTGAATGAGGACCGGTTGAAGCAAGTGCAATAAGCTGATCGCCTGCTGCTACTTTTGTGCCATCAATAATTTTTGATTTTTCTACAACGCCTGTACAAAAGCCTGCCATGTCGTAGTCTTCACCATCATACATACCTGGCATTTCAGCTGTTTCGCCACCAATTAGGGCACAACCTGAAATTTCACAACCTTTGCCAATACCTGTCACTACGTCAGCTGCTGTGTCTACATCTAGTTTACCAGTTGCATAGTAATCTAGAAAAAACAGGGGTTCAGCACCTTGAACAATTAAGTCGTTTACACACATTGCAACTAAATCAATACCAACCGTATCGTGTTTTTTTAAGTCGATTGCTAAACGTAGTTTAGTACCAACGCCATCTGTGCCTGCAACTAATACTGGTTGCTTGTAGCCTTCAGGAATTTCGCAAAGTGCGCCAAAACCACCAATTCCGCCCATTACTTCAGGACGACGAGTTTTTTTAACTACGCCTTTAATACGCTCAACAAGTGCATTACCAGCGTCGATATCTACGCCCGCGTCTTTATAGCTTAGAGACTGTTTTTGTTCGCTCACAGGTTTTCCTCAAAATAGTTGTTTTGGGTTGCTTAGAAACGCGCGTATTTTACAACAATTGCAAGGTCGCGGCTAGCGTAAATGTAATTTTGAAATAATTAACAAGGACACTTGTCCGCTGTTTGTTGTTTAAATAAACAAAAAAACGCCCGTAGGCGTTTTTTTAGTATTAAAGGCGTTAAATTAACAGCTATGCTTTTGCGGTTAATATGGCTCGAAGTGGAGCGGGGTAGCCTTCAATTGTTTTACTTGTATCGTTTGGATCTAAAAAATCGATTAACGATTCGTTTTCCATCCAGTCGGTTTTACGTTGCTCTTCAAGCGTGGTAATAGCGCAATCTTTTATTTGCACATCTTTAAAGCCAACGCGCTCCATCCACAGCTTTAATGCTGCAGTACTAGGAATAAACCAAACGTTGCGCATTTTAGCGTAGCGGTCGGTAGGGACTAATACCGTGTTTTCGTCGCCTTCAATTACTAGGGTTTCAAGTACGAGTTCGCCGCCTGGGCGAAGCTGCGCTTTTAACTGCGCTAAAAAGTCGATAGGTGAGCGACGATGATAAAGTACACCCATAGAAAAAACAGTATCAAACGCTTTAAGCTCGGGTAATGCTTCTACGCCTAGTGGCAGTAAATGTACGTTTTCATCTGGGTTGTAGTGTTTAATTGCCTGAAACTGACATAAAAATAAATCAGATGGATCAATACCCACTACAAACTCTGCGCCTTCACCGCGCATACGCCATAAATGATACCCCGAGCCACAACCAATATCTAAAACAGTGCGGCCTTTTAATGGCTCAATATGAGGAAGCAGGCGGTCCCACTTCCAATCACTGCGCCACTCTGTATCTATTTCAATACCGTGCACACTAAATGGGCCTTTGCGCCATGGCATCATGCGTTTTAATAAATGCATGGCTTGCTTTTGCTCGCCATCACTCATCTCGCCAGCGGCGCCAATTTCTACCTTTGTAGAAATATCAACATGGGAAGTTGCCACCTCAGGCAAGTTTTTAAGTACTTTTTGCCATTTAGGCAAATCACCATGGCTAGCCTCGTTTTGCCAATGTTTTAATTGAGCAGGGAGGGTTTCTAGCCAGTGACTAAGTGGGCTTTGTGCGATAGATGCGTAAAATTGGTTAAACCATTGAGACATGGATGACTCTCTTTATTTAATTGCTACCATTGAGCAAAAATTAAAACATTGATACCACACTTGAGTTTGGCTAAAACCAATATCTTGTAAGCGAGTAAAGTGAGCGCTTAGTGTATCTGGGCGCATAACGTTTTCGATGGCGGTACGTTTTTGGCTTATTTCAAGCTCTGAGTAGCCATTGTGACGTTTAAAGTCGTGGTGCAAATCAATTAATAGGTTATCGCATTGCTCGTTTTCGGCTTTAATTTTTTCGCTTAGCAGCAATACACCACCAGGCTTTAAATTAGCGTATATTTTTTCAAGCACGGCTTGGCGCTGCGCATGTGGAATAAACTGCAACGTAAAGTTCATTGCTACTACTGAGGCGTTTTGAATCTCAAGCTCGTTAATATCGCCCAAAGTAACAGTAACCGGAACATCCGATTTAAAACCTTGTAAGTGCACCTTACAACGCTCAACCATAGCTTGAGAGTTATCTACCGCTATTATATGGCAGTTATCGGTGCGAATGTTACGGCGCATGCTAAGCGTGACTGCGCCCAGTGAGCAGCCTAAATCATAAAGATTTGAGTTACTTTGTGCGTACTCACCCGCAAGTTTACCCATAGTGCTTACAATGGTGGCATACCCAGGTACAGAGCGCTGGATCATATCTGGAAAAACTTCGACTACATTTTGGTCAAAGCTAAAATCTTTTACTTGTTGCTCAGAGGCATAAATACTGTCTTTTATGGTCACGAAGGCAGTCTCTTTGTAAATAATGGCGCTATTTTAACATTTTATACTGGATAGTCAGTGATAAATTCAGTAGCTTGACTAGAATTATGAATAATAAGTACAAAAGAGAAGATTAAATGAGCAAAAGTAAGGTCATCAGCACAGACGATATATTAGCAACCCTTTGTCATTCAGTGACAGGTGTACTCACATCAGCCAGCGGTAATGGTATTAGCTACTCAGCCATGGTGCAAAAAATAACACGTACATGCATGCGACCAGATATTGGCTGCTTTGTTTTATTTGACGGCGGTTTTACAGGGCTCGTAATTACCAACTTTACTTCGCAAGCGGCGATGGAAATTTATGGCGATTACATGCGCAATATGGGAATGCCAGAAGATGAAATAGCGCATAGCCATTTATCAGACGACGTATCAAACGTACTAGGCGAGTTGATGAATCAAATTGTTGGCGACTTTACGTCTAAAGTGCGTGAGCAATTACATACGTCTATTACGCAAAACCAGCCAAAAATGATGGCAATAAACAAGCAAGTGCAAATATCGGTAGATACCACGATGGATCGCCCGCAAGCCCGCCGCGTAACATTCACGACAAGTAAGCAAAATATTTTTTACTTGGAATTAGCGATGGATAAAACAGAGTTCATTAAATTACACGACTTTGATATTGCAGAAGCACTCGACCCAGACGATATAATTGAAAACGAAGCACGAAAAAAAGCGGACAAAGAAAAATCATCTAAAGCAGTAGAACAAGATGATGGCGATGATGATTTTATGGCAGGCCTAGGGCTTTAAGTCTATTTACGTAGGTTGGGTTGAGAGAAACGAAACCCAACGACTGCTCAGCTATTAATCTTTAGTTATGAGTGTTCAGGTTAGTGATTAAAATAAAAGCGCGATTTATATCGCGCTTTTGCGTCATGTTAGCTTTATTTGAATAAGTAAACCTACTCTTTAAATTTATAGCCCACACTATAAACCGCTGCTATTGGGTTTAGTCCTGCTTGAATGTCGTTAATCTTTTTTCGTATATTTTTAATATGTGTATCTATGTTGCGATCGGATATGTCGGTTGTGTCGCTGTATACGTTATTAATAATATCTTCGCGGGTAAAAACACGCCCTACGTGGCTTATAAATAATAAAAATATTTTAAACTCGACGGCGGTAAAGCCAATACTTTTGTCGTTTAGGCGTGCTTCGTAATCGTCTTTGTGTAATTGGAAATTATTATGATTAATGATGTTGGTTTTAGGCTGGCTGGTCCTTCTTAGTACGGCTTTTATGCGTGCTACAACTTCATTGGGGCTGAAGGGTTTGCATATGTAGTCATCGGCGCCGAGCTCTAAACCCTGCAAGCGGTCTATTTCTTCACTTTTTGCGGTAAGCATAATAATAGGCACACTTGAAAAGGCTCTAATTTGCTTACATAGCTCTATGCCATCAACATCTGGCAACATTAAATCAAGAAGTATTAAATCTACTGCGTTTTGTTTTACAAAACTAACTACACCTTTGCCGCTATTAAAGTGCTCAGTTTCGTAATTTTGTTGCTTAGCGTAGGCAATAAGTACCTCGGCAATGTTTTCTTCGTCTTCAACGATAAGTATTTTTTGTGATGCCATTATTTTAACCCAAAAGTGCCAGCGTTATTTTAACTTCTAGTCCACCAAGTGGTGAGTTGTGCAACGATATTTGACCACCATGTGCTTCTACTATTTGTTTGCAAAGTGCAAGCCCTAAGCCCGAGCCGCCGTGCTCTCGGCTTCGAGATTTTTCAACGCGATAAAAACGCTCAAACAATTTTTGTAAGTCGTTTGGTAAAACACTTGGGGCTGAATCTTGTAAAATAAGCTCAATGTTATTGGGTCTTTTGTGGGCAAGTATTATTACTTGCCCACCTTTATGCGTGTATCTGCAGGTATTTTCTAACAGGTTTGAAAATAATTGTATAAGGCGTTCTTTATCACCATTTATTATACATTTGCCGGCTTTGGTTAAGCTTTTGCTATCTACATTTAATTCATGCTCTTTAAAGCGAGCGGTGTAGTTTTCAATTGATTGCTCAAAAATAGTGATTAAATCAATGCGCGCATTGTTATAGGTTAAATTAACGCTATCTGTTTGTGCTAGTTGGGCTAGGTCGTCAACAATGTGGCTTAAGTTATCTACTTGGTTTATGAGTAAATTAATGCGCTTTGTGTCGGCCGTAAATACGCCATCTTGAACGGCTAGTAAATGCGAGCGTAGTACGGTAAGTGGGGTTCTTAATTCGTGGGATGTGTCTGACACCCATTGAAACCGCATTTGTTGGTTTTGCTCAAGCGTGTGGGCTAAGGCATTAAAGTTGTTGGATAGGGTACCTAGCTCATCTTTACTAGAGGGAATTATTCTGCTGGCAAAATTTCCTTTTGTTAACTCATCGGTGCCAGTCACTATTTGCTTTATTGGTTTTATTAAATGGCGAGATAACATAATAGCCATAATAAATGCGAGCACAATAACGAGTAACGTGATCATAAAATAGTTATGAAATTGCGCTGCTAAAAAGGCTTCTGCTGGGCTACTTTGTACAAGTTTTGAAGGGACTAAACCTATCCAGCCTATAACGTTATTGTTTAATAAAATAGGCTCTATATGTGGGTTGTCGTTTAAATTAGCTCTACCAACAACAACCTTTTTATTTTGATCATACAAACTTATACGTTGCCCTGTTTTAAGGGAACCTGCAGGTAAGTGTACCCACAATAAAGAGGGCGTTGCATTGCTGCTATTTGGTTTGGGTGGGGTGCTTGTGTGTTTATTCGTTTTAGGCTCGCCTGGCTTTTTTTGTGGCTCTACAATAGAGCGCCATAATTGCGTGTTTTGCGTAATGGGTTGCCAACTGCCTAATTCGCTATAAAGCTCAATAAGTTGATGCTTAACCATTGCGACATGCTTTGTTTCTTCTTGTTCAACAAAGTCGTTAAAACCTGACGAAAAGGTCATGTATATAAACACAAACATAAGTCCAACAAGGGCGATATTAGTGATAAAAAAAGCTAAAAAGAATTTATGTATTAATTTCACTGATTGGCAAATAGTAAAAATCATGACGTTAACGTACCAAGCAGTATTGCATATTGATTATGTGCCTACAATTAGCGTATTTAGGGAGTTGCTTACTAAAATCCTTTTTAAGTAAGCTTTTAGGTATGTTGATATTTGGACTAGAACTTTATTTTTGCGGTATCGCCAGCACCCAGTAACTTATATTGTGGTTTTACAAAGCTTGCGTGAACTGCACCTAAACTTTTAGGGAACGATATGGCAAGCTCATCTACTGTTGTAAATGTGTGCTTCGCTTGAAAAACAATTTCTAGGTCGTGCGCTTCGTTGTTGTTGCTGGTGGTAAAAGTGACGCGTTCAAACACGATAACTTGCTGATTTACACGTAAGCTCGTTTTTTGTTTAAGTGCATTTTTTGCAAACTCTTCTTGTTGCTCTGCACTTAAGTTTGTAGGCATAAGCTTATCAATATCGCCCATAAGCCATGCTTGCTCGCTTTGCAGCGCTGAAATTAAGTGCTCAGCATTAGTTAATACTTTAACCTCAACTTGCCCGTCTCTTAAAATTACTTGGGCTGTTGTGTTTTTTAATACATGGGCGCTCACTTGAGCGCTCATACTTGTTAAAATACACGCGAGCATTAGCCATTTTAATTTTTTTAAAAAATACATAATTACTACCTTTTATTGAGGTTGCTCAATAATTGCTTTACAAATAAGGGTGTTGTCGGTTTCTAAGTCTTCGCCCCATATGAATTTTGCATTTTCATCCCAGTTAATATCGTCGTAACCGTCTTTTGGTCCTACATCGGCAAAGTTGTGCTCTACTGCATTAGCCCAATTCGTATCGTCAAAGTTACTTTGCAGCCAGTCAGTTGGTGCTTCTTTTGACATAAACGTACAAGCGCCTTCGCCCGCTACAGGGTTTGTTTCGCTTTCGCATAATTTGTTAAGCGGCGCTTTGTGAAGTATTTCGCATTTAAAGCTTTTATCGCTTACGGCAACTACTTTATTTGTATAGGTGTCGGTAAGTTGCATAATAAAACCGCCATCACCCATTTGCTGATTTTTAGCGCCGATGTATTCAAGCCCAGTGTCGTTTTGCTTAAAGTCTTTAATTATTAAATTAAGCTCAATAGGGTAGTTTGCAGAAAACGTAATACTTTCGGCATTAAATGAACGCTCTGTAGTTATAGGTACAGAATCTTCAACAAGTAACTGCTCGCCTATGTAGGCTGTAAACCAGTTATCAGCCCATGCTTCTAGCTTTAAGTTATGCTTGCCCGTAATGGCAGAATTTATATTTTGCTTAGTGACTGTAGGAGTAAGGTGATTTGGTTGCGGACCTCTACAAAATGTACCTGTTTGAACTTTGCCACTATTACTGATGGTTTTTTGTTTAAAGCTATAGCAGTCTTTTCCCTGTGATGCAGGGCTGTAGGTAGTAAAGTAGTTCTCGCCTTTGTATGAGTAGCTCATTGTACGGCTGCCGTTTTCAGAGATTGTGTGCGTTAGGTTTTCAACGCCTCCTTGTGGCGGGCGTAAGTCGGCTCTTATACCTTGAGTATCGCCACTAAGTGGTGACACTCTTGGTAATTTTGCGGTATCTACTTCACCAACTAAGCACTGAATAATATACGGCGGCGTAGCTGATGTTTGGTAGCGATAGCCAAATGTGTCGTCGGTTTGTCCGTTACATACATCAAGGTCACCTTTGGCAATTGCACTGCCGTCTGGGTTTTTACTGCCATACAGCGGGTAACCATCGTAAGCCCAACCAATAATGGCATCGCTTGTTTGGTTTTTCATTGTGTCAATCATACACGTTGGCGATACATGATAATGGTAGTCATCACCTCGTCCTGCGTGTCCGCCACATATATCTAACTGTCCGAGTGCTAAAGTGTCGTGTTTTTCATCGTAGCTATTTACGTCCAACTCACCTTGCGAAGAATAGTCGTATATTGGTACGCCGTTAACGGCAACACCTACGGCTGCATCAATTGTTGTTATTGTTTTTGCTTTTTTAGGATTTAGCTTTATAGGTGCTACGTAGTCTTTAGCTGGAACAGGTATTTGCTCGTTAGTACCTGTAATACCAGTCATTACTTCATGATCAGGATAAGTAGATGAGGCAATATAAGCATATTGTTCATCGCACGTAACAGATACGCTTTGATCAAACCCTGCATTACTTACTGATTGTGTAATAGCATCGCAACGAGGTGATTTTACGTTAGCGGTTAAATATGATTTATCAGGCTTTGGTTGCTCATTTGGTTTTGGTCTTGTATTAGGTTTGTGTTCGGCGCTACTGGCGCTTCGCGAGTATTTAACCGTCATACTTGCAGTATCGAGCGTAATATCTTTTACAGCAGCGAGTAATGCTGAGCGATCTACCTTTGTATCGCTATTAAAGGTAACCGGTGCAGATAACGCGTACACAGTATAAGTATAGCTTTTTTCACCTGGACCTTTAGAGCAAGGCGGCGCGTATTGGTTTAAATCGTTTACGCTATTAGAGCCCACTTCACCGAGGGTTTCGCCCGCTTTAATTTGTGTTTTATCGGCGGCAATATTGTACATGGTCCAATACCAATGCATTCCCTCTGGCGCTTTATGATCCATAATTAACGCATAATATTTGGTTGCCTTAGGTGCTCCACTCCAGTTAAGTGGGGGGCTAATGCTCTGCCCATCGCATGTATAAGTAATAGGCAAATTACCGCCATCACTTACTTTTGAGCTGGTTAGAGTAAAATCATTGAGGTTTGATTGTTCAAGCGATTGGCTGTTTTGCTCGTTGCAGGCACTTAAGGTTAAGCAGCACAGTGCACTGAGTAAAATGGCATGGGTATTTTTCATCATTTAAAAACTCCAAAGATTAAATTAACTTTTAAGAGTCTAGTTCTCAAATGTAGGGCAATTATGTAGTTTTAAACTTTTTTTATTAAGGGCTGGCGTTAAGTTGTGAGCTGCTTACGGAGATAAAAGACTGGGTATGGAAGGAAACATAAACTTAAGCATGAGCTTTATTTTCACTCAGTTAAATAACGCTAAAATCCTTATTTTAAATAAGGATTTTCTCCCATTGCGACTACCACACAAAAAATTCTTAAATCTAACTCTAGCTGGTGGTAACTCGGCTCCATATGGCAGCAAAGCTGATAAAAGCCTTTGTTGTGGTCTTTTTCTTTAAAGTGGGCGAGCTCATGTACCACTAACGCTTTTAATAACGGCTCGGGAGCGCGGAGCAAGTCGCTGTTTATCGCTAAATCGTGCTTACGGGTTTTACCTTGCATTCGATACGTATGTGTACCAAGTGCGTTGGTGACCATGTCGCCTTGCTTTTTAAATGCTGCGCGCCCAAACGGTGGTGCATTTTTTAAATACTGTTTTTTAAGCTCGGTTGCGTAGTTATAAAGTAGTTTATCGCTAGTAATGGTATGTGCTTGCGGATACTTTTTAAGTAAGTAGTCACATACCTTTTTGTTATTTATAAGGCTTAATACTTGCTCAACAATGTTAGCTGGGTAGCCGGTAAAGTAACGTGCGTATTCACTCATTATTGTTTCTCTGTCGTTTTACTTTTAAAAAAGTGCTGGCTGGTGGGCTTCTTTTTCGCCAGTAAATGGGTTTAATGCTTTGTGATGATAACCAAGGTCTTTACAAAACTGCCTTGCTAATAATGGCGCTTCTCGGTTATCTGCCGTATGAAAAAACACATAAGGCGTTTTTCCTTCATCAAGCCATTGTTTTACTTTACTTAGCCACGGTTTATAAAAGGGTTTATAGTCGTTTTGTAAATCGGCTATTACAAAGCGCGCCATAGGCTCTGAGCCAGTAGCTATTGCATGTACCGGTAAGTGGGGCTTTTTTTGCTGTGCATCTATTAGCGCTTCGGTTGTTGGTTTTACAGCAAATAGGGCGCGAGTATCCATCGATATACGATTTATGTTGTTTGCCATTAATAATTGGTTAAGCACTATTTCGGCTTCACCCTTTTGAAAAAACGCAGTATGACGTACCTCTACACCGTAATTAACCTCTTTTGGTAACAGGCTAATAAATTGGGCGAGTTTGGGTAAGTCACCAGGGCCAAATGCTTTAGGTAATTGCAGCATGATTTGCCCGGTTTTTTCTAAAATAGGGGAGAACAAGTTAAGCCAATCAGTAAGCTCGGTTTGAACATTAGTAAGATGCAGCTCGTGGCTAAAGCGACGATTAAACTTAAACGTAAATTTAAAATCATCGGGTACGCTGTTTGCCCAGCGCAATACGGTGCTTGGCGAAGGATCAGCGTAAAAGCTGGTATTGCCTTCAACTGAGTTAAAGTGTTGGGCGTATTGGCTAAGCATATCGGCGTTTTTACATTGGCTTGAAAATAAATTGCCTTTCCATGCATTACTCGACCACTGCGGGCATCCAATATATAACATACAAACTAGCGCCTTATTATAAAGTGGCGATAGTGTAGCAAATAACAAAACGAGCTGCTGTAAATTCAGGGGCAAAAGCGGCACACGCCCTAGCATCTTAATGT
Organism: Pseudoalteromonas sp. SG43-3; assembly: GCF_014164385.1. Classification (NCBI taxonomy): domain Bacteria; kingdom Pseudomonadati; phylum Pseudomonadota; class Gammaproteobacteria; order Alteromonadales; family Pseudoalteromonadaceae; genus Pseudoalteromonas; species Pseudoalteromonas sp. SG43-3. Next base: position 33,606 of record NZ_JACJFC010000015.1, on the reverse strand, counting down.
TAGTTGAGTATAATGCAGGGCTTAATTTGATTATTTTTAGATTGCTAGCGGCTTTATTTGTATTGTGGTGACCTGTTTTTTAAATCACACGCCTTAAAACAAATAAATATAACCGTTTAAGCCTTTTATCTGACAGGAAAACTATGCGCTCTATATATTGCGGACAGCTAAATAAAACTCACGTAGATCAAGAAGTTGAACTATGTGGCTGGATCAACAAACGACGTGACCTTGGTGGACTTATCTTTGTCGATTTACGCGATAGAGAAGGTTTAGTACAAGTTGTATTCGACTCTGACATTGAAGAGTTAATGAGTTCAGCTAACACACTTCGCCAAGAATTTTGTGTTCAGCTAAAAGGTACTGTACGTGCACGCCCTGATAGCCAAGTAAATAAAGATATGGCAACAGGTGAAATTGAAGTTTTAGGTACTGAGCTTACAATTATTAACCGCTCTGAACCGCTTCCACTTGATTTTAACCAAGTAAACTCAGAAGAGCGTCGTTTAAAATACCGTTACTTAGACCTACGTCGTCTAGAAATGAGTGACCGTATTAAATTACGTGCTAAAGCAAGCAGCTTTGTTCGTCGCTTTTTAGATGAAAACGGCTTTTTAGACATCGAAACACCTGTACTTACTAAAGCAACGCCAGAAGGCGCACGCGATTACTTAGTGCCAAGCCGCGTTCATAAAGGTAGTTTTTACGCTTTACCACAGTCTCCACAGTTATTTAAGCAATTGTTGATGATGTCGGGTTTTGACCGTTACTACCAAATTGTTAAATGTTTCCGTGATGAAGATTTACGTGCCGATCGTCAACCAGAATTTACCCAAATAGATATAGAAACCTCGTTCATGAGTTCTGATCAAGTACGTGGTATGACTGAAAAAATGATCCGCGAGATGTGGCAAACATTGTTAAACGTTGATTTAGGCGATTTTCCAATCATGCCTTACAGCGAGGCAATGAGCCTTTACGGTTCTGATAAGCCTGATTTACGTAACCCAATGAAGTTAGTTGATGTTGCAGATTTAGTTAAAGACGTAGAGTTTAATGTTTTCTCAGGTCCAGCTAACGACGAAAAAGGTCGTGTTGCTGTATTAACTGTACCGGGTGGCGCTAAGCTTTCTCGTAAACAACTTGACGATTACACTAAGTTTATTGGTATTTACGGCGCTAAAGGTATGGCGTGGATGAAAGTAAATGACCACACTGCAGGCGCTGAAGGTGTTCAATCACCAGTGGCTAAGTTTTTAAGCGAAGACGTAATTACTAAATTACTTGAGCGTACTAATGCTCAGTCTGGCGATATCATTTTATTCGGTGCCGATAAGCGCAACACAGTAAATGAAGCAATGGGCGCACTGCGCGTTAAGATTGGTGTTGACTTAGAAATCACTAACCTTGATAGCTGGGCACCACTTTGGGTTGTAGACTTCCCAATGTTTGAAGAAGATGACGAAGGCACATTACATGCTGTGCATCATCCATTCACTGCACCAAAAGATATTACTGCAAGTGAGCTTGAAGCAAATCCAGCTGCGGCTATTTCAGATGCCTACGACATGGTATTGAATGGCTACGAAGTGGGTGGCGGTTCGGTACGTATTCATAATGCAGATATGCAAGAAACTGCATTTAGAATTTTAGGTATTAACGAGCAAGAGCAACAAGACAAGTTTGGCTTTTTACTTGATGCACTTAAATACGGTACACCACCACATGCTGGTTTAGCATTTGGTCTTGACCGTTTAGCAATGCTTTTATGTGGTACCGATAACATTCGTGACGTTATTGCTTTCCCTAAAACAACACAAGCGTCGTGTTTATTAACTAACGCGCCTAGTAAGCCTAATATGGATTCGTTAGCTGAGCTTGCAATTAGTGTTGTTGAAAAATCGATACCTAGCGAAGAGTAATTTTTGTTTAGCTTATTGAGCTAAATTTAAAAACCCTTAAGTTATATGCTTAAGGGTTTTTTTGTGGTTAAATTTACAGCAGAGTGTATTTTAACCGAACAGACGAAAAAGGAATTATTATGTCGATCAATGCAACCTTATTTGGTGAGTTCTTAGTTTTTTTTATTGTGCTGAGTATTCCTATTTTTGCTGTAATTTGCTACAAAATAGGTAAGCGTAAAAGTACTATGCCGGGGGTTTTAGCTTTTGTGGGTGGCTGTTTAGCGCTATTTCCACTATTTGCTTTGATTTTTATTGCAGTGCTTGCGCTTAAAAAAGATTTACCTAAAAATAGCGTCTATGCCCATTAAAAACTAGGTTAATAGTGTCAATTTCAAATAATAATCACTACTTCGACGAGCAATTTAATGCTTTGCAGCACGAAGAGCAACTAACTGAAAATTCTGAGTTTGAAGAGTGCACATTTACCGATTGCGACTTTTCAGGCGGGCAGTTTAAAAATTGCCGATTTATAGAATGTAGTTTTAAAAACTGTAATTTATCGTCACTAAAATGGAACTACAGTTCGCTTGAAGATGTAAGTTTTAGCCACTGTAAATTAAATAGTCTGCAATGGACTGACGTAGATTGGCCAGCGCTTAGTATTAACGCACCGGTGAGTTTTAATTATTGCGAGCTCAGTAATAGTTCTTTTTTTGAATTAACCCTCAAAGCCCTCAAACTAACACACTGCTTTGCCAAAAATGTTGATTTTAGACATGCTGATTTAAGCGGTAGTGAATTTACAGGAACAGATTTTCGCGATAGTGAGTTTTTTCAAACTAACTTAACAAAATGTGATTTTGTAGGTGCGACAGCGTTTAATATAGATTTGAATAATAATATTTTAGCGAATGCTAAGTTTGATCGCTTCGAAGCACTAAACTTGCTTACCAGCCTTAATATAGAACTATGTGATTAATTTAGTTTAATATGATTACATATCTAGAAGCGGCAGCTTGGCTGGGCTTCTAGATACTGCGTGACTGCGTAATTAACGGCTAGGGCCATTTTTATTACGTGCACTGGCAAGCTGTCTTGCGATTTCTAATAACGCAGGTGAAATATCTTCAGCGCCATCTTTAATTAGTTTTGTAACGTCACCTGACGAAAACAAACCGTCACGTGGTGATTTAATACCTAACTCACGAACAAAATCCTTCGTTTTACCTGTGCTGCCTGTTTCAATAAACTTAAAAATAATACGTTCATTGTTGTTTTTAGCAGGGGTTTTTAGTGTTTCGATTTCGTCATGTATTGCCGTTAGTTTGTCTTCTAAAATTTCTATACGTTCTTGAATGCTATTGTATGATTTCATTTATTGGATCTTTTACTAAATATATTTAAACAATGGCGGCTATTATCGCATAGTTTGACAATAGAGAATGCAAACCTATAAAGTAAAAGTTATTTTTAATTAAAAACAATAATTTATATAAATTTAAATATGCAAAAAACACTTAAAAAGCTTTTTATATTAAGCGCACTAGCTCTAAGTACATCAGTAATAGGCGCAACAAGCTATGCAAACGATGGTGTTATAACTGATGAAAGCCGTAATCGCACTATTCCTATCAATATCACACTACCAAGTAACAATGCTAAGTGCACTGAACAAGTAAAATGCCCTGTAGCGTTTATTAACGCAGGTTACGGGATTAGCCATAACGGGTATACGTTTGCCAGTAATGCGTTTAGTCAGCGCGGATACTTAACAGTAGCAGTTGCACATGAATTAAAAACCGACCCTGACCTTAATCGTGAGCAGCCTTACTTAACAACTCGCATGAAAAACTGGCATCGTGGCGTAGTAACGCTTAAGTTTTTAGTTAATGAGCTAGCTAGTAAATACCCAGCGTACGACTTTACAAAACTCACCTTATTTGGGCACTCAAACGGCGGGGATATTTCGTCATTATATGGCTCTATTTACCCCAATGAAGTAAGCCAAATTATTACGCTCGATCATCGCCGCATGTTGATCCCACGCAATAAAAATATACGCGTACTTACACTTCGCGGTAGTGATTACCCAGCTGATGCGGATGTGCTGTTAAACGATTCAGAGCTGGATAAGTTTCCCGTTACGCAAATAATGATAGAAAAATCGCGTCATAACGATATGTACGATGGCGGGCCAAAATGGCTGGTGGATAGAATGAGTAAAGAAGTAGAGGGATTTTTAGATAGTAAAAGTTAGGTATATAAAAGTTAAATCATAGCGCAGTGTTACCTGCGCTATATTACTTTTATGGTAGTTACTCTACCAATTCACTTACAATAACAGGATTGTTATGTAGTGTTTTATGCACAGGGCATTTGTCGGCTATTTCAAGTAAACGCTGGCGCTGCTCTTGTGTTAAATCACCGATTAAAGTGATTTTACGGGTAATGGCTTCTAGGTTACCGGTTTGCTCGCAATCGTCGCAATCTTTGTTGTAATCGCGAGTGTGATCAAGTTCTACTTTGACATGCTCTAGCGCTAAGTTTTTACGTGTAGCGTACATGCGCAGTGTCATTGCTGTACAGGCACCAAGCCCCGCCAATAAGTGATGATACGGATCGGGGCCTAAGTTTTTACCGCCTACCTTTATTGGCTCATCTGCAAGCCAAGTATGATCTTTGGTGCTTACGTGCTGAGTAAATATATGATCTTTTTCTTCAACAAGTACATTGCCACCCGTTAGGCTTGCGGCGTATTTTGTTTTGTCATATTTAACGTAGCGATTAGCCCACGTTGCAATAATTTCTGCAGCGTAGTCGGCATCGTTTTTATTAGTAAGTAAGTGATCGGCGTTATCTAGGCTAATAAAACTTTTAGGATGCTTAGCTGATGCGTAAATTTTTTCGGCTTCGCTAATATTTACAGTTGCATCAATAGGGGAGTGCATTACTAATAATGCGCGCTTAAGCTTACTAATGTGGCTTTTATCGTACTTGGCTATATCGTCTATAAACTGTTTTTTAATGGTAAATTCGCGGCCTGCTAGGCTTACTTTTGCTTCGCCGGCTGCGTTAATTTCATCGAGATGTGCTTCAAAGTTATGCGCTACGTGTTGCGCATCTGACGGTGCACCAATAGTTGTAATGGCCGATACTTCAGGAATGTGCTCAGCAGCAGCCAGTACCGCAGCGCCGCCTAAACTGTGGCCAATGAGTAATTGCGGCGCTGCAAAGTGCTTACGCAGATGATCAGCCGCTGAAACTAAATCTTGAATGTTCGATGAAAAGTTACTGTTAGCAAAGTCGCCATCGCTATTGCCTAAACCGGTAAAGTCAAAACGCAGTACAGCTATGCCTTGTTGCGTAAGTGCACGGCTTATACGTGTAGCTGCTGCTATGTCTTTTCCGCATGTGAAGCAGTGTGCAAATAGCGCGTAAAACTTAACGTCACCAGAGGGAAGTTCAAGTTGGCCGGCAAGTTCTAAATCGCCGCTTTTAAAAGATACTTTTTGTCGCATGGGGAGCCTTATTTACACAAATAAAATATATTCTAATAATAAACCAGAGATAGTTACTAAACCTTGCAAATTCAACGTTTTTTTATTAGTTGATCTTGATCAAGCAAAGTGACAGTGACTATATTTTGCGGACATATGTCCTTATGTTTTTGAGGTCATTTGTCTATCCTCGCATAGCGCTATAATGAAGGCTTTGCTACTTTATATAAGTAATTTAGCACTATTAAAAGCAACTCACTTCACACAACCTATTCACTGGAACGTACAATGCAATTACCTACTGTTGATTATAAAGCTCCCGATGCGGCTGCACAATTTGTTGAATCGTTAAGAAATACTGGATTTGGCGTTTTAAAAAACCACCCAATCCCACAGTCTTTAGTTGAGTCTATTTACAAAAATTGGCAAGACTTTTTTAACTCAGAGCAAAAGCACGACTTTTTATTCTCTAAAGAAACTCAAGACGGTTACTTTCCGCCTTCAGTATCAGAAGTAGCGAAAGGCTTTACAATAAAAGACATTAAAGAGTACTTTCATGTGTACCCTAAAGGTCGCGTTCCTGCAAAGCTTGAAGCTGATGTACGTGAATACTACCGTTTAGCAAGTGAATTTGCTGGTACTTTACTAAGCTGGGTGCAGGCTGAATCTCCAGCTGATGTACGTGCTAAGTTTTCGATTGATTTAAAAGACATGATTGCCGGTTCTGAGCAAACATTGTTACGTATTTTACATTATCCGCCAATGACAGGTGATGAAGAGCCAGGTGCTATTCGCGCAGCAGCTCACGGCGATATTAATTTATTGACTGTATTGCCAGCTTCTAATGAGCCTGGTTTACAAGTTCAAAAAACAGATGGCGGTTGGTTAGACGTGCCATGTGATTTTGGCAGCTTAATTATTAATATTGGCGACATGCTACAAGAAGCGTCGGGCGGGTATTTCCCATCGACAATTCACCGTGTAATTAACCCAACGGGCAAAGCATCTACTAAATCGCGTATATCACTGCCGTTATTTTTACACCCGCATCCAGATGTTGTGCTTTCAGAGCGCTACACGGCAGATAGCTACTTGCAAGAACGTTTACGCGAGTTAGGTGTTAAGTAACTCTTATACTTAGAGTAATTAAGTATAAATATAAAACGGCTTATGGCCGTTTTTTGCATTTTTAAGCAACTTGATCACAGGTTTAATTTTATTAATACCAATCTGCTTATATATGGGGTCTATTTAACGTTAAGAAAATTACGCTATAACTAGGCAAAAATTTTTGTATCTAGTTGTTCTAAATGAAAAATTTTTAACGACGTTATAGTGAAATTTAATTCGTTAAATTGATCAAAGATTTATGCAGATTGGTATAAGCTATGCTCAATTGCTCGCAACGTAAATAATGGCATGCATTCTTAGCTACTACAGGTATAATGCGCGCAACTGGCTAATGTAGCCTTATTTAAAAGAGAGTTTATATGAGTTTTGAAGGTTTAGGTTTATCACAGTCTTTGGTTAATGCGGTTTTAGAAAAGGGCTATGAAACGCCAACGCCGATTCAGGCTCAAGCAATTCCTGCAATTATTGAACGCCGTGACGTTATGGCAGCAGCGCAAACAGGTACAGGTAAAACAGCGGGTTTTACATTACCACTTATTGAGCGCTTGTCGTCGGGTCCTAAAGCTAAAAGCAATCACGTACGTGCGCTTATTTTAACGCCTACACGTGAACTTGCTTTGCAAGTAAGCGAAAACGTTGAAGAGTACGCTAAGCATTCTGATGTGAGCTCATTTGTAGTTTACGGTGGCGTTAAAATTAACCCACAAATGCAGCGTCTTCGTAAAGGTGTTGATATTTTAGTAGCAACGCCGGGTCGTTTAATCGATTTACATAATCAAAATGCAGTTAAATTTGATAGCGTTGAAGTGCTTGTACTCGATGAAGCTGACCGCATGTTAGACATGGGCTTTATTCACGACATTAAACGCTTAATTGCTAAAATGCCTGCTAAACGTCAAAACTTGATGTTTTCGGCTACATTTTCAGATGAAATTCGTGCATTAGCAAAAGGGTTAATTAATGACCCAGTTGAAATTTCAGTTGCAGCAAAAAATACCACTGCAAAAAGTGTTACTCAGTGCGTTTACGCGGTAGATAAAACACGTAAAACAGCATTGCTAAGCCACTTGATTCGCACTAACGATTGGCAACAAGTATTAGTGTTTAGCCGTACAAAGCACGGTGCTAACCGCTTAGTTAAACAACTTGAACGCGATGACATTGTAGGCGCGGCTATCCATGGTAATAAATCACAAGGCGCACGTGTTAAAGCACTTGATGGTTTTAAAAGTGGTGAAGTACGCGTATTAGTAGCAACAGACATTGTTGCACGTGGTTTAGACATTGTTGAATTACCGCATGTTGTTAACTACGACTTACCAAACGTATATGAAGATTATGTTCATCGTATCGGCCGTACAGGCCGTGCTGGTGCGTCAGGTCATGCGATTTCGTTTGTAACGGTTGATGATGCTGTTGATTTATACGGTATTGAACGCTTTATTGGTGAGCTTATTCCACGTGCTGAGGAAGACGGTTTTGAGCCTATTAACCCAGTAGCTGAACGCGCATTAGATGCTCGCCCACTGCCGGCTAAAAAGCCTAAGAAAAAGCAGCCTTTTAATAAGCCTAAATCTGATAGCAGCAAGCCTAACAGCAAAAAGCCGAACAATGGTGGTAATGGTACCGGCCCACGCCGTGGTGGTTCTAAAAAGCCAGCAGCTAAAACAGATGACAGCGCGCAAAACCCATGGGCAAAGCGTGAATCTGTTGGCGGTAATGGCCAACGCCGTCGTCGCACCAATAACGATTAATCATTATTAGTGATTGCACTAGCGTTTAATTAATTTAGAATTTAGTTAAAGGCAGATACAAAAAACGCGCTCCCTTCTTTAATTAAATAGAAGCAGCGCGTTTTTTATTGTCTGTAATTTGTACTTACTGTATTGCCTGCCTGATTAAATAGTTAACACCTAAACCTACAAATAAAGTCACACTTACGCTAAGTAGTGTACCGAGCATAACGTACTCGGTAAGTTTTTTATCTTTACTGGCACTTAAATCGCCAAACCTAAATACCGATTTTGCGGCAAGTAAAAAGCCGAGCCCTGCAAATTGGTCAAGCAATATAAAGCTCAGCATAAGTACGCGCTCCAACATACCAATGCTTTGCCCTGCAAGCACTAAGCTACCAGTACTTGAAAAGTTACTTGTTAAACGCTCTAACATCATTCTTATAAATACGGCGCTAGGACTCAAAATAATTAAATAACCGCATACCACCCACAGTATTTTGGGATCAGTGAGCATATTATTAATTGCAGCCATAAAGCTACTGTTATCAGTTAGCCAAATACTGAGCGCAATAATAACGAGTATGTGCGCTATTTGATCAAGTAAAAAAGGTACCACGCCTTTATTAGAATACGATTTAGCTATATCAATAAAATAATGGCTCACCATAATGCTTGCCGTTGCAATTAAAACACTGCTTAGTTGCTGCCAGCCAAATGTGTATTCCCACACGGTAACGATGAGTGCACTTGTTACACCATGCACGAGTACATGAAAATAAAGCTTAGTGGCTTTAAAGTGACGAGTGTTTCTCTCGTTTACCCAACTCATAGGTTGCCAGTAAAAATCAGCGAGTAAGTGGCCAATAATAAGTGCGACCAGTAAAAGTGAAAATTCCATTATTCACCTCCTTTAATTATATTTTTTACAACGTTTTGTGTGTGCTTAATAAAGCGCTCTATAAGTAGGTAGTGCGCTAAATTTAGTAGTTTGGTTACATTTTCGCGACTTGTTTTAAGCTCTTTAGCCAGTGCCGCGTGGCTGTTGTCTGGTGATGTTAAATAGACATACAGGGCATTTGATTGTTTTTGCGTGATTTTAGTGAGCAATACGTCGGCAAAGGCTAAATTAATATTTAAGCTTTCATCGAGCTGCTGCTCGTTAATGCTAAAAACAAAGCGTTGATTACCTATTTTATCAAGGCCTTGCCCCGAAAGCGTAAAAGCAGAACCCGTTGCTGTTTTTATATCGCTGCGTGGGTTATCTATTTGCCCAAGCGCCAAGCTTTGTCGTAGTTCATAACCTGACGATTTAAGGTGTAAATATACAAGTATGGCATTTTTAAAAAGGAGCTCAGGATTATTAACTTGTAACTGAAAGGCATCGCCTCGGTATATATTCCAAAGGGTTTGCTCACCCGAAATATTTCGCAAACTTTGCTCTAGTTGGTAAAGCATGGCATCGTATTGCTGCTTAGGGATTGTTTGCGATTTAATAATATCGCCGCTGATCACACCAATCATAAAAATCTCAAAATGGTTACTTTTTAACATGTAACCAATATTGGTTACATAAGGGTATGTAACTAATTTAGGTTACTTAAATATAAATTGCAAGGTACACTTATTTTATAACGTTACTTTTATTGCTATTAATCCTCACTAGGACACTAAATGACTTTACAAAACGAGCAGCAAAGCACGAAACCACGGGTCGGTATTTTTGTTGATGTGCAAAATATTTATTACACGTGCCGTGAGAGTTACGGGAAAAATTTTGACTACAATGCGTTTTGGCGAATGATGGAGGCGCAATACAATATTGAGTGTGCTTTTGCGTATGCTATTTATCGAGGAGATGAAAAGCAAAATCAGTTTCAAAATATTTTGCGTGCGATTGGTTTTGACGTAAAGCTAAAGCCATTTATTCAACGCCGTGATGGAAGTGCTAAAGGCGATTGGGATGTAGGCATAACAATAGACATGTTAGAGCAGGGTAAAAATCTTGATAAAGTTATTTTGCTCTCTGGCGATGGTGACTTTGCCTTGTTACTTGGGCATTTAAAAAGTCAATATAATGTACTGTGCGATGTATACGGTGCTGACAGGTTAACTGCTGAGGTATTAAAACAAAGCGCAGAGCAATTTCATTTAATTGATAATACTTTGCTACTTTAACAGTAAAAAATAGTTAAAAAAGTGCAAGCTAAGTGCCTGCAACATGAGAGATTTTAATACAAAGTCGTAATAGATGAATTAAGCCTTATATAGGCTTTTTTTATTACTGTAATCAATTGGGTTTGCTAAATGATTATGGTAATTTTAAAGCATAACGAGTTACCAAGGACTTACATGCTTCATTACAGCAACATGCCACTAGATAGAGGCTCAAATTTTCGTAAAGACCCATCGTGGCTTAAAGCGCAAATGTCGGCGCAAAGTAAATGGGTTTTAGTTAAAAATAATCAAACTCTATTTATTAAAGATACCCCTAAAGTAAGCTATTTAACGTATCAACAAGTGGCACATTTAGATTTAACGAGTGCTATTTTTGTTGGTTTAAACAATGCTAAACATGGTGTGTTTGCATTGGATGTCTCTGATCTGGATGAAAGCGTACTTTCGCCTTTAATAGAGGGCGCTCAGTTTTTTGATATTCGCCAATATGGGCCTCAAGTAACCATTAAATATGCCTCAATAGCCGCCCTTGCGAGAGGGTTATGTTATTGGCATGCCACGCATCGTTTTTGTGGGCGCTGCGGTAGTAAAAACCGTTCAGTGGAAGCCGGGCATTCTCGTGTATGTGAAAACGAAAACTGTAAGCATCCTACATTCCCGCGTACCGATCCTGCGGTAATTATGGTCGTTACTAAAGTCTTTGCTGACGGAGTAGAACGCTGTTTATTAGGTCGCCAAGCTGCGTGGCCCACAGGTATGTATTCATCGCTTGCTGGATTTGTAGACCCAGGGGAGACACTAGAACAAGCTGTTGCGCGTGAAGTTAAAGAAGAGGCAGGCATAGAAGTTGATAACGTACGTTATGTTGCATCTCAGCCATGGCCGTTCCCATCGTCAATTATGCTTGGCTTTTTTGCACAGGCGACATCTGAGCAAATTAACGTAGATAAAGAAGAGCTAGACGATGCAAAATGGTTTAGTCGTGAAGACTTAGAGCAATTTGGTAATTGGCACGAAGAAGGTGAGCATTTAAAGCTGCCTAGAACCGACTCTATCTCTCGTTATTTAATTGAGCATTGGCGCACAAACCCTTAAGGATTAACAATGTCGAGTAAAAGTAATAAAAACACTCAGCTAGTGTCATCAGGACGCAAAAAAGCGTATACACACGGCGTAGTAAACCCGGTTGTACAACGGGCATCTACCATTGTATTTGATACTGTAGCCGATTTAAAAGAAGCGGCTAAAACCCGTGGCGATAAAACGTTATTTTATGGGCGCCGGGGAACAACAACACACTTTGCGCTGCAAGAAGCCATAACAGAACTTGAAGGCGGTGAAGGGTGTGCACTATACCCGTGTGGCGCGGCGGCGATCAGCCAAGTATTTTTATCGTTTTTAAAAAGCGGTGATCATATTTTAATGGTTGATAACGTGTATGAGCCCACTCGTGATTTTTGCGATAAAATTTTAGCAGGGCTTGGAATTACCACTTCGTACTACCCGCCAACCATTGGCGCAGGTATTAAAGATTACATTCAGCCAAATACTAAAGTGTTGTTTTTAGAATCTCCAGGCTCTATTACGATGGAAGTGCAAGATGTGCCCGCTATGGTAAAAGTAGCCAATGAGCACAACGTAATGACCATGCTTGATAATACCTACGGTAACGGTCTGCATTATCGCCCGTTAGAGCACGGTGTTGATATTAGTATTCAAGCTGCAACAAAGTATATTGTTGGCCATTCGGACGTGATGATGGGGGTGGCTGTTGCTAATAAAAAGTATTGGCCAACTTTGCGCGAAAACTCATACTTACTAGGGCAATGTACCAGTGCCGATGATGCGTATTTAGCGCTTAGAGGCCTGCGTACAATGGGTGTGCGTTTAAATCAACATGAAAAAGCAGCAATAGAAGTAGCTAAATGGCTTGAACAACATGAGCTTGTTGATCATATTCGCCACCCTGTATTTGAAACCTGCCCAGGACATGAGTTTTTTAAACGTGATTTTAATGGCAGTAATGGGCTGTTTTCATTTGTAATGAAAACCGGTAATCAAAAAGCGATTGATGCATTTTTAGATAGCCTTGAGCATATCAAAATGGGCTTTTCGTGGGGCGGCTTTGAAAGTTTAGTAACGGCTAATTTAACTATGAAAGGGCTACGTTCAAATACAGGTTGGGATTTAGGCCCGGTTATTCGCCTGCATATTGGCCTTGAAGATGTTGAAGATTTAATTAGCGATTTAAGCCAAGCACTTGAGGTTTATAAGCAGAATTTATAATTTATATCGCAATTTATGCTGTTACATTTAAATGTATTGTTACAAAGCTCACCATAGGTGGGCTTTTTTTTGCTGGTAATTCAAGGTGTTTACACTTAGTGTGGATAAATACACAGAAAATAAAAAGTCATTAAGGATAGTCAATGGCAACACCATTACCGATAAACGTAGGGCGATTAACGCAAATAGCGGGATTTGAGCTTGTACGTATGTTTTTAACTAAACGTGGACTTATTGCATTAGCTGCCTTTGCATTGGTGTGGCTAATCATACTGCGCTACCCAATAGGGCAAGCAGTAGGCATTGTAAGTGCGCCCGATTTTGAGCAAATAGCTCGTGATATATCAGGTTCTATTGGTTTAAGTAAGTTATTAGATTGGCCTGAGGCCGAATTTGCTATGTACTGGTTAATAGCCCTGTATAGCTTTCCCGTTTTTGGTTTATTTATTTGTAGCGACCAAACGGTAGGCGACAGAGAGCGTGGCACACTGAGGTTTTTATCACTGCGCTCCACTCGCTTTGAAATACTGTTTGGCCGTTTTTTAGGACAGCTAGCGGTATTAGCCTGCTTAGTGGGCATTACTCTTGTGGCTACGCTCGCTGTACTAGGGTTTAGAGATCCAAGTTTACTGGCTGGTGGTTTTGCCCGTGCACTTTCTATATTTTTAATATTAGTTGTTACTTTATGCCCATTTGTAGCACTTATGACGTTAATAAATACCTTTGCTCGTTCATCGCGCTTATCTATTGTATTGGCAATTTTATATTTTGCAGCAGGCGGTATTGTAGTTGGTATATTGCAATGGCAAATACCCGCATTAGGCTTGCTTGATTATTTATTTCCGGGTGTGCAAATAGAGTTATTAGCGGGGCAAAATTTACCATTATTAAGCGCTGTTGCTATTCCCCTTGTACAAACAGCGGTGCTACTAAGCGTTGCTCAACGTATTTTTGCAAGGAGCTCACTATGAGACCATTAATTACAGCTAGCGGTTTGAGTAAATCGTATGGTGCAAAACTTGCGCTTAATAATGTGGACTTTGAAATTAACAAAGGCGCGCCAGTGGCGCTTGTTGGGCCAAATGGTGCGGGTAAAACTACCTTATTTAGTTTGTTGTGCGGCTATATAGCGCCAAGTAAAGGCAGCCTTGAAATATTAGGGCATAAGCCAGGTAGTGCTGCTTTATTTAATCAAGTAAGTGCATTACCGCAAGATGCACAACTTGACCCTCGTTTTAATATAGACAAGCAACTCGCCTTTTATGCAAAACTACAAGGTATGGGTGCTAAGCAAAGCCAAACTGAGGCGCTACGTGTACTTGATTTAGTTGGCTTAAAAGAAATTGCAAAGCAGCGTGCGGGGGATTTATCGCACGGTATGCGCAAGCGCGTTACGATAGCGCAAGCACTTATTGGCGCACCACAAATTGTAATGCTTGATGAAGCAACCGCAGGGCTTGATCCGATTCATGCCAGAGAAGTACGTGAGCTGGTATCAGAATTAAGTGAACAGGCTACATTTATTTTAAGCTCTCACGATTTAACTGAGCTTGAGCGACTATGCTCACAGGTACTTCATTTAGATAAAGGCGTACTAAGCGAGCACCAAACAAAAACTAATAATACCGATAAACACTTTTATACATTAATGCTAAGCGAGGCTTATCAGAATGTTGAGCAACAGCTTCAAGCAATTGCAGGGGTGAGCCGGGTGTATATGAGCCAACATAAAGAATATGTAGTTGAGTATCAGCCAACGAGCGATCCACTTGATATTGCACTACTGAATTTTTGTCATCAACAACACTGGCAGTACCGGCAGTTAGTTAATGGTCATACATTAGAGAATCAAATATTTAAACAGGAGAAAGTATAATGGGTTTACTTAGCGGACTTATGGGTAATGCAAGCGAAGTTGACGATTCTGATTTAGAAAAAATCCTCGCCAATACATTAATTGACGGCGAGCAAGTAGAAAAAGCATATAAAGTAGTACGTGATATGTTTATTTTTACTAATAAGCGCTTAATCTTAATTGATAAGCAAGGTATGACAGGTTCTAAAATGGAAATGGTGAGTATTGCTTACTCTAAAATTACCAAGTTTAGTAAAGAAAGTGCAGGCCATTTTGACTTAGATGCCGAGCTAAAAATATGGGTTGGCTCAGATCCAACACCAATTAGTAAAGAGTTTAAGTCTGGCGATAATATTAACGATGTTTACCGAATTATTAGCCAACACGCGCTTTAATACGGTACATGTTTTAAGTAGTTGTTGACTAGATGTTGCAACTACTTTAATTTTACAGTTTACAACACTTCCTTACAATTAACTTAATAAATACAAATGGTTAGTTAAGTTTTTATTCAGTTTCCTAACGTTAGCATGTGCCTCGACTTTAGCAATACAGCTAGAGCATAAAAAGCAATGTACATAGGGAAGTCTTACAATGAAAAAATTAGCAGTTATTATTTCGAGCATTTTATTATCTAGCACTGCGGCTGCTGCAGACAGCTATAATTCAATTAGTAACCTAAGCTACAAAAATAGCGATAACAACGATACTGTTGCTGTAGATTCTATTTACTACTTATCTCCTAAAAAAACTTTAGGTCCGTACGATCAGTTTGAATACATCAATAAACAAACTAACGTATATGGTGGCTACGCTGATGACGACTTTGGCGATTTAACATCGGTTGGTGGTGAATACTTTATTAATGAATTTGTTGTTGGCGCATCTTACGAAAACCTAGACCCAGATTCAGGTTCTAACAGTGAGCTTTATAAACTGACGGGTGGTTACTTTTTCAACCCTGATTTACTTGCAAAAGTAACACTAGTTGAAAACAAAGACGGCGACGATTACGCATTATTTGATTTAGCTTATAACTACATGCTAAATAGCACAGATTACGTAGGTGTTACACTTACATCAGACGACGATTTTGATTACCGTGCAGTTGCTGCTAAATACTTTATTGATTTACAGCAAGGTAACTACCTAACTTTTGAAGGTAAATACGAAAGCATTGATGACGCAGAAAACCAATGGGTAGCAGAAACTAACTATTACTTCTCAAAAGCAACATCTGTATTTGCTAACTACAACAAGCAAGACACTTACAGCTTTGGTGCTCAACACTTCATCAATAAAAATATTGGTGTAAAGGTGGGTTACGAAAACAACGCTGATGATTCTGATAACGATGCGTACTTTGCTAACATGCGTTTTCAGTTTTAATTAAGTCCCCTACTTAGTTAATACAAAAGTAATATCAAAAGCCCGCTAAATTTAGCGGGCTTTGTCGTTTTTAAACGTTTGATCTTTTAACTATAAACTTTTACTAACCATAATTACGGCTTTTATTATGCTCATCTAAATACTTCTTTTAAATTATAAATAGAGTCGCCATGAATGGCTAAATTGTTATTAAAGTCATTAAGTGCAGTCGATGATAATAGCTATAAAATAGTAAGTATTGGAGTTGTTTTTGCTAGTAAACAATGGTTATTGGGAAAAAACAGATAAAAATATGCACTGATACAAACCTATTTTTCATTATAAATACAGAAATAATGAATTAATTATAGTCATTATTTTGAGAAATTAGAAAAATTTAGTGAGGGGAGGTTATATTAATGAGGTTTATCGAATAATTAAGTTGTGCTCAATTTGGCGGCAACTTGTACCTTATTTGTTACTTTTAAAGTTTAAATGATGACAGACTATTGTTACGCAGATTTTGTTGATACTTATTATTTACATTCGCTCGTAATTACTTACATTTTAAGTGGTTTTAATCTAACCTCTTATTCAGTTTTTGTTCATTTTTTTGGCGTTAGGATGCGCCCCGACTTTGGCTAGACAGCTGAGGCATAAAAGTAATATTTATAGGGAATTTAAAATGAAAAAATTAGCCGTTATCATTTCGAGCATTTTATTATCAAGCGCTGCAACCACTGCAATAGCCGCAGATACTTACCAATCAATCAGCCATGTAGGATACGTGGATGTAGATGGTGATGACACACTAAGTGTTGACTCAACTTATTATTTTTCTCCAAAAGCGACGTTAGGTCCTTACGATCAATTTGAGTACATCAATAAGCAAACAAATGTTTATGGTGCATACAGTGATAATGATTTTGCAGATGTTACTAGCATTGGCGGTGAGTATTTTGTAGAAGATTTTGTATTAGGTGCACAGTACAATAATTTCGATAGTGATTTTGGCTCAAGCACGGATGTAATTGAACTTTCAGCTGGTTACTTCTTTAACCCAAACCTTGTATTAAAAGCTACGTTTGTTGATGTAGAAGATGCTGACAATCAGTTTGTGTTTGATTTGGCATATAACCACCAGTTAAACAGCACTGATTATATTGGCTTTACAGTAACAGCAGATGATGAGTTTGATTACCGTGCAGTAGCAGCTAAGTACTTTGTTGATTTACAGCAAGGTAACTACTTGACTGTTGAAGGTAAACTTGAAGATGTTGATGGCGGTTCAAGTAACTGGGAATTAGCATCTAACTACTATTTCAGCAAAGCAACATCGGTTTTTGTTACAGTTAATAAAAATGATGATTACACTCTTGGTGCTCAACACTTTTTCAACAACAATGTTGGTTTAGAAGCAGGTTACGGCAATAACTGGGATGATTCTGATTATGATGCTTACTTTGCAAATTTAAGCTTACAGTTTTAATTTAACTAAAATTAGAATATGAATAAAAAGCCCGCTCATTTGAGCGGGCTTTTTGTTCAGCGCTATTTACCAGCCGCAGTTGCGGCCTTCGTTTTGTTTATCTAAATATGTTTGTAATGGTGCAAAGTAATCGAGCATTGCTGTTGCATCCATTTGCGGCTTACCTGTTACAGTTTCAAGCGCTTCTTGCCAAGGGCGAGATGAACCCATTTCAAGCATAGCGTTTAGCCTATCCCCTGCTTCTTTTGAATTATAAATAGAGCAGCGATGAATGGCTTTATCGTTACCGGCAATTTCACATAAGCTGCGATGAAACTCAAATTGTAAAATATGCGCTAAAAAGTAACGTGTATAAGGCGTATTACCCGGAACGTGGTACTTAGCACCCGGATCAAAGTCGTTTTCGCTACGTGCGATAGGCGCTTGCACTCCTTGGTATTTTTCACGTAGTTCCCACCATGCTTTATTGTAATTTTCTGGTGCTACTTCCCCTGAAAATACCTGCCAACGCCACTGATCAACCATTAAGCTAAATGGCACAAAAGCCACTTTATCAAGTGCCATTTTCATTAATAGACCAATGTCTTTTGATTCATCAGGTACTTGCTCTAGTAAGCCAATTTCTTTTAAGTAGCCTGGTGTAACCGAAAGGGCAATGGTGTCGCCAATGGCTTCATGAAAACCATCGTTGGCACTTTCTTGATAAAATAAAGGCTGTTTGTTGTAAGCGCGCTGATAAAAATTGTGGCCTAGCTCATGGTGAATAACAGAGAACTCTTCGCCCGTGCGCTGAATACACATTTTAATACGTAAATCGTCTTTGCTATCTATATTCCATGCAGATGCATGACATTGCACGTCTCTGTCTTTTGGTTTTACAAATAACGAGCGCTCGTAAAAGGTCTCTGGCAGTGGCTCAAATCCCATTGAGGTAAAAAAGGTTTCAGCCCCTATTACCATTTTAAGCTCGTCGTAATTATTTTGAGCTAATAACTCGGTTACATCGTAACCCGGATCGGCATTTTCTGGTGCAACAACATCGTAAATGTTACCCCATGCTTGCGCCCACATATTACCGAGTAAGTGCGCTGGTATTGGCTGATCTTGAGGTACTTTGTCGGTGCCGTACTTTTCACCTAACTTTGCGCGAACATGGCAATGTAGCGAGTTATAAAGTGGTTTAACTTGGCCCCAAATACGGTCAAGCTCAGTGGTAAAGTCATCAGCAGGCATATCGTATTTACTGCGCCACATAGCGCCCGTATCGGCATAACCAAGCTCCTTCGCACCTTCGTTGGTAAGTGCTACTTGTTGCTCGTAAAGTGGGCGCATGGGTTTTGATATTTCACGCCAGCCTTGCCATAAATCAAGTAGTTCGTTGTAATCTCGGCTGGTGGCCATTTTTGAGGTCATGTCGCCAAGGCTCAAACAGCTGCCATCTTCTTTACAGTATTTACCTTTACCATATAGCCCGCCAAGCTCTGCAACAATTTGTGAAAGCTTCGCTGTTTTATCAGCGTCTTGTGGGGCTGGAAGTGTAAGTGCTAGTTTTAGTTTATCAAGCTTACGGCGAGCATCGTAATCAAGCTCTAGTTCGTCGTATTTTGCAGCTTCATTTGCTAAACGCACGACTGTTTCGGTCATTTTACGGTTAACTTCAGCCGATAGAGCAGATGTATCGTGAGTAATAAAGTTTGCGTAAATCCACTCTGCACGGCTCGATTCTAAATAAAGTGCACTTAGTTCTTTTTCTGTGTTTGTTATAAATGTATTTGCATCTTTAGCTGTTACAGCTTTTTTAGTGTGTGGTGAATCGGTAGTGTCGATAGATACTTGCGCATCGCAGGCCGTTAAAGCAAGAGTACTTGCTACCATTAAGGCGCTCATACTTAGTTTAAATCGAAAGGGGGTCATGCTATTCCTTTAATTTATTGTTATTAAAACGTTGATAATAGCAGTGATGTTTAAAACAATAAAATGAATGCGTTAAGGCTCACGACTCGTCGTGCAATGATTGTATTTAAATTAAGATGGGTCATAATTAAGTTACTATTTTCATTCAATGTGTAAGGAATGTGCGCATGTTAATATTTATAATATTGCTGGTCGTGGTGGTGGTTATTTTTGCGGTTAAAGATATTCGCCTAAACTTGATTAGTCGTCCTACGTTTAAAATGTTCAAAAAGGTGCTTCCGCCATTATCGCAAACAGAGCGAGAGGCAATGGAAGCAGGTGATGTTTGGTGGGATGGTGAGTTATTTAGTGGTAACCCAGACTGGCAAAAACTGCACCACTTTCCAAAACCAGAGCTTAGCGATAAAGAAAACGCATTTATGGCTAACCAAGTAGAAACCTTATTGGCGATGCTTGATGATTATCAAATTGTACAAAAAGACAAAGACTTGCCAAAAGAAGTGTGGGATTACCTAAAAACAGAAGGTTTTTTTGCGCTGATCATTCCTGAAAAATTTGGCGGTCGTGAGTTCTCGGCAATTGCTAATTCAACGATAGTGTCAAAAATTTCGACTAAAAGCTTAACAGCCGCAGTCACTGTTATGGTGCCTAATAGCTTAGGTCCGGGCGAGTTACTTCTTCACTATGGCACTAAAGAGCAGCAAGATCGTTGGCTGCCAAGTTTAGCTAATGGTACAGATGTTCCTTGTTTTGCATTAACGGGCCCAGAGGCGGGCTCTGATGCTGGCAGCATTCCTGATTCAGGCGTTGTGTGTATGGGTGAGCACAATGGCGAGCAAGTAATGGGCCTGCGTTTAAATTGGTCAAAACGTTACATTACGCTTGCACCAGTGGCTACTGTACTCGGCTTAGCATTTAAAATGTATGATCCAGACGCTTTATTAGGTGATAAAAAAGAGCTAGGTATAACGTGTGCGCTTATACCAACCGATCATCCGGGTGTTGAAACGGGTGAGCGTCATTATCCCCTTAATATGGCCTTTATGAATGGTACCACTTACGGTAAAGATGTATTTATACCACTGGATTGGATCATTGGTGGTCAAGAGTGTGCAGGGCGTGGCTGGAGAATGCTTGTTGAGTGTTTAAGTGCAGGGCGTGGAATATCACTACCAGCATTAAGTGCAGCAACTGGGCATTTAGCTTCAAAAATGACATCGGCATATGCCATGGTACGCCAGCAGTTTGGTGTATCTATAGGGCAATTTGAAGGCGTGCAAGAGGCACTTGCGCGTATTGGTGGTTTAACTTACACACTTGAGTCGTGCAGATTAATGACCGCAGGTGCGATTGATTTAAAATTAAGCCCATCGGTTGTAACAGCGATTGCTAAATACCATATGACTGAAATGGGTCGTACGATAATGAATGATGCAATGGATATTCATTCAGGTAAAGGAATTCAAGTAGGGCCTAATAACTATTTGGCGCATGGCTATATGGGGATTCCAGTATCAATTACAGTTGAAGGCGCGAATATTCTAACGCGTAATTTAATGATATTTGGTCAAGGTGCAACGCGCTGCCACCCATTTGTTTTAAAAGAAATGGAAGCCGCTGCAATGGAAGATGACGACGCAGCACTTGAACAATTTGATGGTTTATTAATGAACCATATAATATTTGCAGCAAGTAATGCAGGTATGGCATTTGTGCATGGCTTAACACGTAGCTACTTTGCTAAAGCGCCTGTAGGTGGTGAAACGGCTATTTATTATAAACAACTGAGTAGAATGAGCCGAGGCTTAGCTATTTGTACAGACGTTGCAATGTTAATGCTTGGCGGTGAGCTTAAACGTAAAGAAATGATATCAGCGCGTTTGGGTGATGTATTAAGTCATTTGTACTTAGCATCAACTGTTTTAAAACGTTATGAAGATGAAGGGCGCCAACAAGCGGATTTACCATTTGTAAAATATGCAATTGAGAACTCATTATTTGAAATTGGCCAAGCGTTTAATGGCTTCTTTAAAAACTTTTCAAACCCGGTTGTTAATTTTATCCTTAAACGTATCGTGTTCCCGCTTGGAAACCATTACCACAGACCAAGTGATGAAATAGCACAAAGTATTTGCGAGCGTATGACTCAACCTGGTGTATTTAGAAACCGCTTAACGCATTTATGTTATGTAGATGAAAATGCAGGTACAGGGGTCATGGAAAGCGCATTTTTAGCTATGCATGATATGCAAGCGCAGTTTAAAGACTTAAAACAATGGCAGCGTAAGGGCAGTGTGCCTGCAACGCTTGATATTGAAGGTGCTATAAATTATGCGCTTGAAAATAAGTTGTTAGAGCAAACGGATGCTGATGCAATGCATCATGCTAATAAGCTACGTAAGAAAGCCATTGCAGTTGATAACTTTCAACCTGGTGAGCTGTAGCGCACTACTTTAAATACTAGGGCGTGTTGACCTTTCGTGGTTGAATTTGCAGCAGGCTGTTTGGTTTTTAGGCAAGGCAGAGCCTATGTAGTGTGGTTATTCCCCATAAATAGGCGATAACGCAGCATAAATGCCAAACATGCGCTGCCCTTTGGGTTCTTTCTAGGGACGATTAACTCTTTGTTGCTCGGTTTTTACTTAGCCCACTAGGTTACAAACCTCGCGCCGCGATTAAATCGCCCCTAGATTGAACAAATTTCAATCCACAAAGATCAACACGCCCTGCTAAAACGAAAAAGGCCTTACGAATGTAAGGCCTTTTTTATGTTTAATTCATTTATTTTTAACGAGCGTAAGGGTCGGCAACAATTTTATCTATATACCATTTTCCCTTTTTACGAAGCATTTTTACACTGCGCATTTCGTCAATTTTATCACCATTTAAATAGCCGGTAAAAATAAGGTTTATTTTAGCGTTATCGCCGTATTGTTCACGGACGCTCATATTGGTCATATCAACTTCAATGGTGACTTCATCGTATTGCATATTTACTAAGTTACGAGAAAACTGTTTAGCGGTGCCGTAGGATTTCATTATACGTGTAAGGTTGGGGGTTGCCATGGTGCTGGCTTTTTGAAGGTCTTGCTGGTTATAAAGCGCATCAAAATAAGCGGTTGCTGTATCGCCAGGAGTGTCGCCAAGTGTTTTGGTATCGTCACCACAGGCTGATAAAAATAAACAGATGACCAAACTTAATAAACTCGTGATTTTTTTCATATTAATTATTATTAATTAGTTTTTTTAAAGTGTGTGGTTTATCTATGCAGATGTAAAGGTATGGCAGGCAATAAATAGAAAATTGGATAATAAATAATAAAAAAGGATGCCTAAAGCATCCTTCTAAAAATCTTAAAATTACTTATTGTACTAGTTCTTGTTCACTAAACTCTTCATCAAACATTGGGCTTGATAAGTAGCGCTCAGTTGCACTAGGTAGGATAACAACAATATTTTTATCTGCGTTTTCAGGCTTTTCAGCAATTCGCTTAGCTGCAACAACCGCTGCACCTGACGAAATACCTACTAAAATACCTTCTTTTTTCATTAACTGATGCGCCATTGCAATTGCGTCTTCGTTAGATACAAGCTCTGCGCCATCAATTAAGTCCATATCTAAGTTGCCAGGAATGAAGCCAGCACCAATACCTTGGATTTTATGAGGACCTGGTTTAATTTCTTCACCGGCAAGCGTTTGGCTAATAACTGGAGAGTTAGTTGGCTCAACAGCAATAGACTTAACGTTTAGACCTTTTTCTGTTTTAAGGTAGCGGCTAACACCTGTAATAGTACCACCAGTACCAACACCGGCTACAAAAAAGTCTACTTTGCCATCAAGCGCATCATAAATTTCAGGGCCTGTTGTTTCAAAGTGAATTTTTGGGTTTGCAGGGTTTTCGAATTGTTGTAATAAAATATACTTATCAGGTGCTGTTGCTTGAATTTCTTTTGCTTTTTCAATTGCGCCATTCATACCTTTTGCACCGTCGGTAAGTACTAGATTTGCACCTAATGCTTTTAATAGCTTGCGACGTTCTAGGCTCATGGTGTTTGGCATAGTAAGCGTTAACTTGTAACCACGTGCTGCTGCAACAAATGCAAGTGCAATACCAGTGTTACCTGATGTTGGTTCAATAAGTTCTTTACCTTCAACAAGCTGACCTGACTTTTCAGCTTCCCAAATCATCGATGCACCAATGCGGCATTTGATACTAAAGCTTGGATTACGAGATTCAACTTTAGCGTATACATTCCCACCTGTAACACGGTTAAGTTTTACCAGCGGTGTATTACCGATGCTTAGTGAGTTATCTTCAAAAATAGTAGACATAATGTTCCTTTGGATGCAATCTGATCAACGTGTTAATAGCCTTTGCTACTAACTATATAAACACACTTTACTGTGAGTTTAAAAAAACTAAAGTAAAGTTTGGCTATAACATATATCTATTGGGCTTATAACCAGTCGAAATAAAAATCAATTATTAGCGGTGCTTTAGTTATTATAGGTGCGGGCTTAATTTAAAATTTAAAGAGTAAAACTTCGTTTAGTCAAAAAATGTTCAAAAGAGTATTGAATTAAGCTGTGTTTGTTCAATATTTGTGCATATGAATGTAACTTGAATAGTTTTATCACACAATGCGTCTAAAACATGATAAAAACACGTATCTAAATTCAATTAAGCAATCACAATGAAATTAATCTTAAAATTAATTGCCGGTATTGTGGCCGGTATCCTAGTTGGACTATATGTACCTATAACTGGTGTTGAACTTTTATTCACAGTAAAAGAGCTGATTGGTCAAATTATCTCCTTTACCATTCCACTTATTATATTATTTTTTATTGCATCAGGTATTGCAGGCCTACCAAAAGGGTCTGGTCACTTACTTGGTAAAACAGTCGGGTTTGCTTATAGCTCTACAATTATTGCAGGTACGCTTGCATTTTTATTAGTAAGTGCTGTTATCCCTTTTTTAAGCGGTGGTATTACATTCGAGGCAGAAGTTGCTACAGAAATTGGCAGCTTTATTGATTTAGAAATTCCACCTTTGATGGGGGTAATGACCGCATTAGTAACTGCTTTTGTATTTGGTATAGGCATGAGCCAATTAGAGCTTGATACGCTTAAAAAGTTGTCTGATCAGGGCCGTGATGTGATTGACGGATTATTATCAAAAGTAATTATCCCTGCTTTACCATTTTACATTGCAGGTGTATTTGCCGAAATGACGGTAGCGGGTACTGTGGTAGATACACTGCGAACATTTGGCGTAGTACTAATTGCAGCGCTTGTTATGCACTGGTTATGGTTAAGCGTTTTATATATAGCGACAGGTGTACTATTGAAACGTAATCCAATCGAATTAGTTAAAAATATGCTACCAGCTTACTTTACAGCGTTAGGTACTATGTCAAGTGCAGCAACGATTCCAGTATCGCTTCAATCAAGTAAAGCAAATAACGTTAAAGAAGATGTAGCAAACTTTACCGTACCACTTTGCGCGACTATTCACTTATCTGGCTCAACTATCACTATAGTAACCTGTGCAATGGCTGTTATGTTTTTATCGCCAAGCATGGAAGTCCCTTCATTAATGGGTATGCTACCGTTTATTATGATGTTAGGTGTAGTAATGATTGCAGCACCAGGTGCTCCAGGTGGCGCAGTTATGTCGGCGCTTGGTCTATTAACAAGCATGCTTGGGTTTAATGAAGGAGCAGTTGCATTAATGATTGCACTTTATTTGGCACAAGATAGCTTTGGTACTGCGTGTAATGTAACGGGTGATGGTATCATTGCGTTATGGGTTGACAGATTTAGCGAAAAATCGTCATCTTAAACTATTAGGGCGAGGCAATAATATTAGTTATTGTTTCGCTTTATGTATGTTACTGTGGCAAATTAATTTAATTAAATTGCATGTTGTTAGGTAAGTGAGGATGTTCCATTGATTAATGTACTTTTAGTTGATGACCATGAACTTGTACGAACAGGAATAAAGCGTATTCTTGATGATGTACGAGGGTTTAAAGTAATTGGTGAAGCTAAAACTGGCGAAGAGGCTGTACAGTTTTGTCGTCAGCATGCGCCAAACATAGTATTAATGGATATGAATATGCCAGGCATGGGCGGATTAGAAGCGACTAAAAAGATTTGTCGTTACTGCCCTGATGTAAAAATTATTGTGCTTACCGTTAACTGTGAAGACCCGTTTCCGAGTAAAGTAATGCAAATTGGTGCACATGGCTTTTTAACTAAAGGTGCTGGCTCTGACGAAATGGTGCGTGCCATTCGTTGTGTTCATGCCGGTCAGCGTTATATTGCCCCTGAAATTGCACAGCAAATAGCACTTGCGCAAGTGACAGGTCGCACAGACGAAAATCCTTTTCAGAGCTTATCTGAACGCGAACTGCAAATTATGCTTATGATCACTAAAGGTGAAAAAGCACAAAATATAGCTGAGCGTTTAAACCTAAGTTCAAAAACAGTAAATAGCTATCGCTACCGTATGTTTGAAAAGCTAAATGTAGGTGGTGATGTTGAGCTTACCCATTTAGCAATCCGTCATAAAATGATTGATATAGACGTTTCGTACTAACTATAATTTATGTCTGAATTTGATCACGTACATTTTCTCAAAACGCTATCAAGTGAGCCGGGTGTATACCGCATGCTTGATAGTGACAACCAAGTTATTTATGTTGGTAAAGCTAAGCATTTAAAAAAGCGTGTGAGCAGTTACTTTAGAAGTAACATTACCGATAGCAAAACACGCGTTTTAGTGAGTAATATTTGTGACATCGAAGTCACACTCACTAATACTGAAACAGAAGCGCTGCTGCTTGAAAATAATCTAATAAAAAAATACCAGCCTCGCTACAACATATTATTACGCGACGATAAGTCGTATCCCTATATTTTATTAACTAGCCATAAACACCCTCGTTTAGCGTTTCATCGTGGCAGTCGTAAAATTAAAGGTGAGTACTTTGGGCCTTTCCCGAGCGCGGGAGCGGTATCTGAAAGCTTGCGGTTAATGCAAAAAATATTTCCTGTTCGTCAATGTGAAGATGCCTATTACCGCGCAAGAAGTCGCCCGTGTCTGCAATATCAGCTTAAGCGTTGCTCAGCTCCGTGTGTGAATAAAGTCACGGATGATGATTACAGCGAGCAAGTTGACTATGTCCGTAAGTTTTTAACGGGTAAATCTCACGAAGTTATTGCTGATTTAATAAAAAAAATGGAAGCAGCCAGCCTACAATTAAACTTTGAACTGGCGGCAAAAGTTCGCGACCAAATAATGCTACTTCGTAAAATGCAGGAGCAACAGTCTATATCAGGTAATTTTGCTGAAATGGACGTAGTTGGTTTTGCTCATTTAAATGGTTTAAATGGTATTCATTTATTAATGATCCGCGATCACAAAGTATTGGGTAGTAAAACGTATTTTCCAAAAGTACCTAAAGATTCAAGTGAGCAAGAAATATTGACTTCATTTTTAGGACAGTACTATTTAGCGCCAGGAGCAACAGGGCGTATTGCAAAAGAAATCATATTACCTTTTGAAATAGAAGAGAGCGGGGCACTCGGTGAAGCACTCACACAAATAAGTGAGCGCAAAGTAACACTTAAAGTAGTTACCCGTGGTGAGCGTGCTCAATACTTACAACTGGCCAATAAAAATGCATTAAACAGTATTGCAGTTAAGCAAAGTACCCAAGACTCTATTAATAAACGTTATGCACAATTAAAAGCAACACTGCGACTTGATGATATTACCCGAATGGAGTGTTTTGATATAAGCCACACCATGGGTGAGAACACTGTTGCAAGTTGTGTTGTATTTGACTCACAAGGCCCAAATACGAGAGAGTATAGGCGCTATAATGTAACGGGTATAACCGGTGGTGATGATTATGCTGCAATGGAGTTTGCACTTAATAAGCGTTACAACAAATTAGTAGATGAAGACAAAATTCCAGACGTTATCTTTATTGATGGTGGTAAGGGGCAACTGGGGCGCGCGGAGCAGTACTTTTCTAACTGGCCGCATACAAAAATGCCATTATTGGTCGGTGTTGCTAAAGGTACTAGCCGTAAACCAGGCCTTGAAACACTATTGATTGACGGTGGTCGAAAAACTATCCCAATGGATTCTGATGCACCTGCACTGCATTTGATTCAGCATATACGCGACGAATCTCATCGCTTTGCTATTGCAGGGCATCGTAATAAACGTCAAAAACAACGAACACAATCACTATTAGAAGAAATAAATGGAGTAGGTTCTAAACGTCGCCAAACATTATTAAAATATTTAGGGGGCATGCAGGGAGTAAAAGCTGCTAATATAGAACAGTTAAAGAAAGTTCCTGGGATCAGCCCTGACATGGCTGAGAAGATATTTAACCATTTGCATGACAAGGGCTAGCCCTACATGCGAATATAGCAAAAAAGACATATCCAAGTAGTTATGTGGAATATTCCAAACACACTCACAACATTTAGACTTTTTCTTATCCCCGTTTTTTTGGTGATATTTTATTTGCCTTATAGCTGGGCTTTTTTTGCTGCCGCCTTTATTTTTTGGCTTGCATCAATCACCGATATACTAGACGGTTATTTAGCAAGAAAGCTTGAGCAATCAACCCCTTTTGGTGCTTTTTTAGATCCTGTTGCTGATAAAGTAATGGTATGTGCCGCACTTGTAGCGTTATCTGATCAGTACCAGTCAATGTACATGACAATACCTGCTCTTATTATAATAAGCCGTGAAATTATCATATCTGCACTTCGTGAATGGATGGCAGAGCAGGGTAAGCGTGGTAATGTCGCTGTATCAAACATGGGTAAAATTAAGACGGCTGCACAAATGTTAGCCATTATCGGTTTGATTTGGCAATATGATACATGGATGAACTATTTAAGTTTTGGACTACTGTACATTGCGACCTTTTTAACCTTGAGTTCTATGATGCAATATTTACGTGCAGCATGGGGTGAATTGACTAAAAATTAACTCTAAATGTATAATAACGCACCGTTTTAGATAAAAAACAAGCAAACAGTTCAAAACTAGCATTTTTTGTATTGACGCGTTTAATAATCTCTGTAGAATGCGTCCGTGTTGAGAGGGCATAGCCCCCGAGATAAACAAAACGGTAATTAATCAGTTACCTGAATGTTCACATAAATCATCATGTGCTAATTCAAATAACTGATAAATAAAATGCGGTACTAGCTCAGTTGGTAGAGCGCGACCTTGCCAAGGTCGAGGTCACGAGTTCGAGCCTCGTGTACCGCTCCAAGTTTGTCTTAAGGTTAATACCCCGTACTGGGGCGGAATGGCAGAGTGGCCATGCACCGGATTGCAAATCCGTCTACCTCGGTTCGACTCCGGGTTCCGCCTCCATTTCAACACTCCACACGCTTTAATTAGCAAACTCGATGCCCGAGTGGTGGAATTGGTAGACACAAGGGATTTAAAATCCCTCGACTAACAAGTCGTGCCGGTTCAAGTCCGGCCTCGGGCACCACTTTGTGGTTTAATTGCATTACCAAGTGTAATTTATAAAATGGTTAATTTAGAATTAATATGATGCGGTACTAGCTCAGTTGGTAGAGCGCGACCTTGCCAAGGTCGAGGTCACGAGTTCGAGCCTCGTGTACCGCTCCATATTAGTTTTATCCACTTGCTTTAAATAGCAAACTCGATGCCCGAGTGGTGGAATTGGTAGACACAAGGGATTTAAAATCCCTCGACTAACAAGTCGTGCCGGTTCAAGTCCGGCCTCGGGCACCACTTTAAATTGTTTAACCAAGATAATTTAAAGTTGATAAAATAGTATTTTGCGGTACTAGCTCAGTTGGTAGAGCGCGACCTTGCCAAGGTCGAGGTCACGAGTTCGAGCCTCGTGTACCGCTCCAAATTATTTGGAAATATTTAGGCGGAATGGCAGAGTGGCCATGCACCGGATTGCAAATCCGTTTACCCCGGTTCGACTCCGGGTTCCGCCTCCATATAATTTACTCCACACGCTTTAATTAGCAAACTCGATGCCCGAGTGGTGGAATTGGTAGACACAAGGGATTTAAAATCCCTCGACTAACAAGTCGTGCCGGTTCAAGTCCGGCCTCGGGCACCATCTTTACTAAAATCCTCAGATAAAATTCACTTAAATTCTAAATTGCTTCTAATTTTAAAACATTCAAAAATTATTCTTACTTAAATTCTCTAATCTTATTTTTAATACCTACTTACCTTTAAAATCTATTTCTTTTTATTATCTTAGAGTTTCATCATCATACATTTATAAAGCTCCCTGTTTGTAATTAACCGTTACTACTTTTATCCCAGCTGGTTAATTAACTGAATTGGTATAAGAGCACCTGTGTATAACAAAGCAAAAAATCAGAACGCTGGTTATTTAATTTTCTTGGCAATTACTCCTGTACCTAAGTTTTAACGAGGGGTGGCATTAATGAATGTAATAGAAGTGCGGTGTCTAAAATAAATTTAAGGTAGGAGTATAAGGAATGCGTTAAGCACATAGTTATACGAATTGCGAAGATTTTATAAGCGACCCTTGAGGATCGCTTATAAAGGATAAATTGTTATTGCAGTTTACTCTGAGCTTTGTAAATTGGATACTCGCTCAACAAGCCTTGAATAAGCGCAACACACATTAAAATAAGTACTATTGAAAACGGCAAAGCTGTAGTAACTACGCCCGACTGAAGCGCTTGCAATGCTTGCGAGCCACCAACCCAGAGCAATACTGCTGCAATCACGCCTTCGACTGTAGCCCAAAATATACGTTGTGGCACTGGTGCATCTATTTTACCGCCCGCAGTTATACCATCTATTACAAGCGATCCTGAATCAGACGACGTTATAAAAAACACCAAAACGAGTGCTATAGAAATAATAGAAATAAAACTAGAAAGAGGTAACTGCTCGTATACTTGAAATAAAGTCACTGAGATATCAGTTAAACCATTTTGTCCAAGTGGGCCAACTTTATCTATAACTTGTGTAATTGCCATATTTCCGAATACGCCCATCCAAACCAAACTAAGAAGCGTGGGTAGGCCAATGACGACGAGTAAAAACTCGCGTACAGTGCGCCCCTTTGAAACTCGGGCAATAAACATCCCAACAAACGGCGACCATGATATCCACCATGCCCAATAAAACACAGTCCAAGAGTGCATCCAATCTTCATCGGGTCTATTGAATGGATTGCTCAAAGGTACAAAGTGCTCTACGTACGCCCCAAGGGTAAACCAAATAGCAGTAATTGCATCAGAGAAAGTAAGGGCAATAACGGCTAATAATAAAATAAATGCACAAATTAAATTAACATTGCTCAGTACTTTAACACCCCCCTCAATACCTCTAATAACTGAGAAAATTGCAATGCACGTTACTAAACCAATAACAGATATTTGAAAAGCAGTCCCGTAATCAGTGCCTAACAGATAATTTATCCCGCTGGTAGCTTGTTGAGCGCCAAGGCCTAGCGATGTAGCTAAACCAAATAAAGTAGACAGTACAGCGAGTATATCTATGATATGACCGAGCCATCCCCAGGCGCGATCACCAAATAATGGATAAAAAACCGAACGTATAGATAAAGGAAGGCCTTTATTAAATGCAAAAAAAGCCAAGCTTAATCCAACAACAGCGTAAATCGCCCATCCATGTAAACCCCAGTGGTACATGGTTGCACCCAAAGCTAAAGAGTGTGCTTGCGGTGAGTTTGGCTCAACGCCCATAGGCATATGATACCAACCAGTATAATATGCAGTTGGCTCAGCAACTCCCCAAAACAGTAAGCCAATCCCCATTCCTGCTGCAAAGAGCATTGAAAGCCATGACATGTAACCATGTTCAGGACGAGCTTTTACGCCACCCAACCGAATTTTACCTAAAGGAGAAAATGCTAAAATAACGCAAAATATCACAAAGGCATTGGCTAGTAACATAAAGTAACTATCAAATTGATTAATTATTGCGTCTTTAGTCGAGGTTAGTGCATCACGGGTAACGGTAGGGTCAAAAACTAGGGTAAGTATTACAAATAAAACAACTAAGAAGGCGCTTATACCAAATACTGGGTTATGGATATCAAATCCCCACTTTTGTACATTATCTTGCCCAACTTGGTAATCAGTAGTGTCTATACTGTATTTTTTTGTCATGTCATCCATCGGTTCTCCTTTTTATAGATAACTTAATTCATACATCCTACGTAATTAAATATAAAATAGTTTTAAAATTAATATAACTTTTATTTATAAGAAATGAGATGATTAAGCGTAGTATTTGTTATTTTTAGAACTAAAAAAGCGAGCCGTAGCTCGCTGATTATTTTCTATTCCCAGGCCTCTGGGTCAACCTCTTTAGCAAGTTTAGGATGCTTACTTTTATCAAAGGTGGGTATTAAGCCCTTTTTGCGTTGTTCGTTATAGTCTTTTGAAAGCCATACAACAACACCTGAAAGCATAAATAGCGCTATAACGTTTACAATGGCCATTAAACCCATTGATATATCTGCCAGCGTCCAAATTAAACCAAGCTCACCAACAGCACCAAACATCACCATACCTAAAACAACAAGTCTAAAGATAAACATACCTTTATTAGAGTTGTGCTCTAAAAACATTAAATTTGTTTCAGCGTAAGAGTAATTAGCCACAATAGAAGTAAAAGCAAAAAACAATATAGCAATAGCAATAAAGTAAGTACCCCAGTCGCCGACATGTTCTTGTAATGCTGCTTGTGTAAGTTCAATCCCCATAACACCAGATTCAGGTACTAATTGCTGCGATAGTAAAATAAGAGAAGCAGTCGCTGTACAAATAACAATAGTATCAATAAATACGCCTAACATTTGCACATAACCTTGTGATGCTGGGTGAGGAGGGTAAGGTGTCGCAGTAGCCGCGGCATTAGCTGCACTACCCATACCAGCTTCGTTTGAGAATAAACCACGCTTTATACCTTGGATCATCGCTTGTGTAACACCATAACCAATAGCACCAGCACCAGCTTGTTCAATACCAAAAGCACTTTTTATAATAAGCACTAGCACATCTGGTAGTGCAGTAAAGTTAATGGCGCATACATAAAGTGCAACCAGCAGGTAAGCTAATGCCATAAATGGCACAACCATTTCAGCAAAGCGAGAAATTGTTTTTAGGCCACCAAAAATAATGATGCCAGAACCAATAACCAAGCAAATGCCTACTATATACTTAGGTACATCAAACGCTACTTCAAATGCTGCAGCAATAGAGTTTGACTGTACTGCGTTAAATACTAAACCAAAGGCTAAAATTAAACATAACGAGAATAAAGTTCCCATCCAACGTTTGCCTAGACCGTTTTGCATATAATAAGCAGGGCCACCTCTAAAATTACCATCTGCATCTTTTGTTTTATAAGCCTGAGCTAGAGTACTCTCGGCAAAACTTGTAGCCATACCTATTAATGCAATAAGCCACATCCAGAAAATAGCACCTGGGCCACCTAGGTATAAGGCGACAGCAACACCTGCCATATTGCCAGTACCGACACGAGCTGCTAATGAAGTACAAAAAGCCTGAAAGGATGAAATTTCGTTATCGGCACATTTACGAGAACCAAACATAACTTTGAACATATGTGGGAATTGCACAAATTGAATAAAGCCTAGTCGAAAAGTAAAGAAGAGGCCCGCTGCTATTAATAAGTAGACGAGAACTTGCCCCCATAGAAGGGCACTTATACTATTTATTATGTCTGTCATGGATACTGCCTAAATACATGAGTTAAAAAAAGTGACCGCAACTTATCACATCAGGATAAAAGTGTTTAGTTTTAAAGTTCAAAAACAGAGTTATCAACAGGGTTTTGTGGGTAACTTGTGCCTATCGTGTGCACTTGCTTGGGGCTTAATTTTAATTACTATTTTATGCAAATAACGCTTGCGTAAAATCCGCCGCTCCCTATAATGCGACCCCACTGAAACGGGAAACGCCGAAGCATAGCGAAGCACGAACTGCTCAGAGAGTTAAATAAAACTTCGGTTTTAAATCTTCTAAAAAGAAAGTTTAAAACAAAGTGTTGACTCAAAAAATAAAGGGTGTATTATTCGCATCCCTTGAGACGCTAAAGCGACTCAAAACGTTCTTTAACAATATAAAGCAATCATCTGTGTGGGCACTCGTACAGATTGAGTTCTAACAGCCAACCTACT
>NZ_JACJFC010000014.1:0-126632 GCF_014164385.1 Pseudoalteromonas sp. SG43-3 | reverse complement strand
GAAATTACTTGCTTCATCCTATGTATTAACTCGCTCTAATTCGAGCTGAAGTAATTATGGCTTAAAAAGTGAAGCAAGGATCAGTGTGCTTAACTTGACAGTGGGAGTCATACCAACGCCTCATTCAGAGGCAATAAAATAGTTGGTTAAAATAAGCGAGGCACGAGCAAAAACCAACTGTTTTTTGTCCTGCTGAAATGACTTGTTATATGCCTATATACGAATATGCTTTAACACTCTGTTTTTTAGTATTTTTACTAGCTCAGGTTGCATTCTATCGTAGTTATCGGGAATATCTAAGCACACCAGTTTTTTACCTTTAAGTAAATCTTTAAACTTTTTTGAGGTTTTATTGCGATGTGACTTTTCCATTACGAAGATAATATCCGCCCATTCAACTAGATCACCGCTAAGAGGTGTTTCAGCGTCTGAGTTAGTGCCACAACCAATAGAGTTAATCCCATCATATTGAGAGAATACCTCTTCACCCGTTGGGCTTCTTAATCTATTTTCAGAGCAAACAAATAGTAGATTCACACGATTCCTTTCTTGGCATATAACAACTTTGTATCCGACATTTGTCGCTTTATAAACCGACAAATGTCCAAATATTACAAAGATTCTAATTTAACCAGCTAATAAGGACTTGTAAACAACTAGTTAGCCGATATTTAAGTTTCCTTGATGTAGAAATAGCCCAAAATGGTAGAGATCAGTAATATCGGACAAAAAAGTAATGAGCCATAAAATAGGTGTAAGCGATATTATTAATAAGATAACTTAAATTTTTCTCTAAGCTTTTGCCTTTAACCTAAAAAAAGCCGCTGTTCATTGCAAACAGCGGCTTTCGTCTTAAGATTTACAAGCTTAAAGCTTGCTTAACTTAAACTTGATTTTTATTGTTTACCAATCACTTCAAGTCCACCCATGTATGGGCGTAATACTTCTGGTACTACTACTGTGCCATCGGCTTGTTGGTAGTTTTCTAGTATGGCTACTAGTGTACGGCCAACGGCTAAGCCTGAACCATTTAGTGTATGTAGTAACTCTGGCTTTTTAACACCTTCACGACGAAAACGTGCTTGCATTCTACGCGCCTGAAAGTCAGCCATGTTTGAACATGATGAAATTTCGCGGTATGTATCTTGCGCAGGTAACCATACTTCTAAATCGTATGTTTTAGCTGAGCCAAAGCCCATGTCGCCCATACATAAAATTACTTTACGGTACGGAAGTTCTAATGCTTGTAGTATTTGCTCTGCGTGACCTGTTAACTCTTCAAGCGTTGCCATTGAGTCTTCTGGTTTTACAAGTTGTACAAGTTCAACTTTATCAAACTGGTGTTGACGAATTAAGCCACGCGTATCGCGACCATAACTGCCTGCTTCACTTCTGAAACACGGAGTGTGGGCAACTAAGCGAATTGGTAAATCGCTTTCGTCGTAAATTTCGTCACGGGCGCTGTTTGTAAGTGGTACTTCAGCTGTAGGAATTAAGCTAAAGCCGGCTTGTTGTTCGCCGTCATCGTTTACAAGGCCTAATGTGTGGAATAAATCGCCTGCAAATTTAGGTAATTGGCTGGTGCCATAAAGGCTTGCGCTATTTACTAGGTACGGTACATACATTTCTGTGTAGCCGTTTTTATCAGCGTGTGTATCTAGCATAAATTGCGTTAGTGCACGGTGCATACGCGCTACTTGGCCGCGCATTACAGTAAAGCGTGCGCCACTAATTTTAACGCCCATTTCAAAGTCTAAACCGTTTAGGTCTTGGCCTACATCAACGTGATCTTTAACTTCAAAATCGAATTTTTTAGGCGTGCCCCACGTTAAAATTTCAACGTTGTCGTCTTCGTCTTTACCGGCTGGTACTGACTCGTCTGGCAAGTTTGGAATTGCTAAAGCAATGTCGTTAATTGCGGCTAATACTTCATCTTGCTCTGTTTTAGCGGCATCTAGCTCACTGCCTAAGTTAGCTACTGCATCAAGTAGTGGCTGTGCGTCTTCGCCTTTAGCTTTGGCTTGACCAATTGCTTTTGCGCTTGCATTACGTTGACTTTGAAGTTCTTGCGTTTTTACTTGTAATGTTTTGCGTTTTTCTTCAAGTGCCGTTACCGTCGCTACATCGAGTTCGTAACCGCGCGCCGCTAAACGTGCTGCAGTTTGTTCGATGTCTTGACGTAAAAATTTAGAATCTAACATGTTAGTTTTTTAACCTTTTTGCATTACTAGCTGAAGGCCCAGCCAAGCCATAAAAATACACACCATCACGTTTAAGATGATATTGAGGGCCATTTTAATAAAGTGACCTTGTTGTAATAACAACAACGAGTCCATTGAGAATGTTGAAAAGGTGGTTAATGCACCTAAAAAGCCAATACCGATAAGGGTTTTGGCGGGGCTTGCGGTGATAATTTCTTTATCTATCAAACCGTACAAAATGCCCATTAACAATGAACCCAGAATATTAACCGTCAACGTGCCAAAAGGGAATCCCCTACCGAGGAGTTTTAGCATGCTTTCGCTAATAAAAAACCGTAAACACGCACCTGAGGCTCCGCCAAGGGCGATCATCATATAAAGTTTAATCATTTTCGTACCGTTTAAGTGGGCTTTGCGCATCGCGCTCTTTTAGGTAATCGAGTTTTTGTCTAATTTTTTGCTCAAGTCCGCGCTCGCTCGGTAAGTAATATTCTTTGCCGTCCATTTCTGGTGGTAAGTATTTTTCACCTGCGGCAAATGCGCCTTCTTCATTGTGCGCATAACGATACTCAGCGCCATACCCTAAGTCTTTCATTAAGTTAGTTGGGGCATTACGTAAATGCTCTGGTACTGGGTAACTTGGCTCGTTTTTGGCATCTGCTTTTGCTTGATTAAACGCCATATAAACTGCATTACTTTTAGGTGCGCTGGCTAAATACAGTGTGGCTTGTGCTATTGCACGCTCGCCCTCGCTTGGGCCAACACGTTGAAATATATCCCACGCGTTTAAAGCCACTTCCATCGCACGCGGATCGGCGTTACCAATGTCTTCTGTAGCTATGGCAAGTAAACGCCTTGCTACATACAAAGGGTCGCCACCACCGGCTAAAATTCGGCAATACCAATACAGTGCACCGTCGGGGGAGCTACCTCGTACTGATTTATGAAAGGCCGATATTAAATCGTAAAACTCATCGCCGCCTTTATCATATTTAGCTAAATGCGTGGGTAGCACTTGGCTAAGTACGTGCTCATCTACGTTGTATTGACCGTTTTTCTCGGTTGTTAAGTCAACTGCTTGTTCAAGTAAATTAAGTACTTTACGCGCATCGCCGCCACTTGCTTGGCACAGTGCCTTTTTAGCGTTGTCGGCAATAGTGATGTGTTTTTGGCTTAGCTGCTCGTCTTGTTTAAGTGCGCGCTCTATTACGGTGTATAAGTCGGTATCGGCAAGCGATTTTAAAACATACACGCGTGCACGCGACAATATAGCGTTGTTAAGGGCAAACGATGGGTTTTCTGTGGTTGCACCTACAAATATAAAGGTGCCGTCTTCTATGTGCGGTAAAAAGGCATCTTGTTGGGATTTATTAAAGCGATGAACTTCGTCAACAAACATAAGGGTGCGTTGGCCACGGCTTTCTAGGTTGTCCCGCGCTTGCGTTACGCTGTCGCGTATATCTTTTACGCCTGCAGTTACCGCCGACATTTGAATAAGTGAGGCATCAGCATGGTTGGCAATTATTTGCGCAAGTGTTGTTTTACCAACACCAGGCGGACCCCATAAAATTAAACTATGGCATCGCCCCGCGACAATGGCTTGATGCAGTGGTTTATCAGCACTTAATAAGTGCTGCTGACCAATGTATTCATCAAGCGTTGTAGGGCGCATACGCGCAGCAAGTGGGCGTACATCGGGCCCAAAATTAAAACCTAAATTACTCACCGTTACTCTGATCGTCTATTTCAACACCTTCAGGAGGCGTAAATTCAAAAGTGCTTTGATCAAGCGGCGTATTAACTTGGGCATTGTTAAACGTAAATGACGATAGCTGCCCTGAGTTGTCGGTAACCACTAGTTTAGCAAGCCCTTGCTCGTTACCCGCAAATGCTATATCAAGTTGTTCTACTTGGCTTTCTACGCCTTTATTTGGCGTTACGCTAAAGCCTGTACTTGTTGCAAGTACGCTGTATTTTTCCCACTGTGCTGGGTCTTTTGATGTCAGTAGCACAAATGGTGTTGAGTCGATTAGGCTGCTGGTTTTCATAATTGTTACTTGCTCAGCAAAGCTGTCGAAGTAATATGTTTTATCACCGTTTGATACAAATAACGTATCGTCTGGATTAGTTTGCTGCCAGCGAATCATCATAGGCTGTTGAAGCGCTATTGTGCCCTCGCCTTGCATAACTGCTTGGCCTTCTTTGTCTGTTACTTGTTGTGCAAACTGCGCTTTAAAGCTTTTTAAAGTGGCAAGTCTGTCTTGTAATGCTTGGCTGTCGTCAGCAAAGCTTGGTGCGGCAAGTACGCTGCCTAACACTAATAATAAGGCGTTAACTTTTTTCATGAATTTGCTCCATTAGGTACTAATACATCGCGAGCACCGTTATGACCTGGTGAACTCACGATACCCGATGTTTCCATTTGTTCTACTAAACGTGCTGCGCGGTTATAGCCAACACGTAATTTACGTTGCACTGACGATACCGATACTTTGCCGGTTTCAATTACAAACGACACAGCTTCGTCGTATAACGGATCAGATTCTTCATCTGCATTTTCGCTAGCTTCACCCGGTAATAAAATATCTTCAGTGGCATCGCCATTGAGTATTTCGTCAATGTAATTTGGTTTAGCACGTGCTTTCCAATCGTTTACTACGGCGTGTACTTCGTGGTCGTCTACAAACGCGCCATGCACACGCTCTGGTACGCTAGTGCCTGGCGGTAAATAAAGCATGTCGCCCATGCCTAGTAAGTTTTCTGCGCCTTGTTGGTCAAGTATTGTCCGTGAATCTATTTTGCTCGATACCTGAAACGCCATACGTGTTGGAATATTAGCTTTAATTAAGCCGGTAATTACATCAACTGACGGGCGCTGCGTAGCAAGCACTAAGTGAATCCCTGCCGCACGTGCTTTTTGAGCAATACGTGCAATAAGTTCTTCTACTTTTTTACCTACAATCATCATCATGTCGGCAAATTCGTCTATTACTACAACAATACTTGGTAATTTACCTAGCTCGTCGGGGCCTTCTTTCATGCCATCGGTGTCTTTAAATAATGGATCAAGAATTGGGTAACCCGCTTCATTGGCTTCAAGCACTTTTTGGTTGTAACCTTTTAAGTTACGCACACCCAATGCTGACATTAATTTATAACGACGTTCCATTTCGCCTACACACCAACGCAGTGCGTTAGCAGCTTCTTTCATATCGGTAACTACTTCACACAATAAATGCGGAATGCCTTCGTATACTGAAAGCTCAAGCATTTTAGGGTCAATCATGATCATACGTACATCGTCAGGACCCGATTTGTAAAGCAAGCTTACTATCATGACATTAACGCCCACTGATTTACCTGAACCAGTTGTACCGGCTACCAATAAATGTGGCATTTTACCTAAGTCAGCACATACCGGCTGACCAGCAATGTCTTTACCAAGCACCATGGTAAGAGGCGACGGATTTTGCTCAAATTTAGGGGCGTTTATTACTTCTGATAAACGAACTATTTCACGGTGTTTATTTGGAAGCTCAATACCAACATAGGTTTTACCTGGGATAACTTCTACAACACGTACACTAATTGCCGAAAGCGAACGGGCTAAATCTTTAGCTAAGCCTGTAATTTTAGACACTTTAATACCTGGCGCTAAATCTAGCTCAAAACGCGTAACAACGGGGCCTGGGTATACCGCTACTACGGTTGCTTGTACGTTAAAGTCGAGAAGTTTTGTCTCTACTAGGCGCGATACGCTATCAAGCTCTTCTTGCGAAATTGGGTTTTTAGCTTTATCCGGTCTGTCGAGTAAATCGAGCGATGGTAATGGCCCCGGTGGTGGCTCTTGCGTTAATAATTGCTCAAACTTTTCTTTTGCCGTTGGTGGTGGTTGATATTGCGCTTTTGGTTTAGGCATTGGTCTTGCTGGCGATACCACCGTTGTAACTGGTTTTTCAGGCTCCACAACTGGGCTTTGATCAAGCGCATTTAATGCAGCAGCCGTGTCCATTGGTTCGTCATCTATTGCGCTAAAGCCAATTTCTTGATCGAGTATATCGTCAAGTTCATCAAACGGCATAAAGTCATCACTAATTTGTGGTTCACTAAATGGTGTTTGAGGCTTATCTATTGCTTTTTGTTTATCTGCTTTTTTAGCTGATGTAGGCAGCTCTATTTGCTCTTTTATATCGTCTTCAAAATGGGCGTCTGCTTCATCGTTATTATTTACTTTACCTGCAGTGTGTTCTCGGTGCATCCAGCCTTTTGCATACGATACAACATAGCGATAAAGCCTAACCATTAAATCGCCAAGGTAATCTACAAAATCAACCCACGATACTCCCGTCAATAAGGTAAGCCCTGCAAAAAAGAAACACAGCAATAATATAGATGTACCGGTAAAGTTAAACGCAGGCATCATGGCTGATGCAATAACATCGCCCACTACCCCACCCGATGAAAAGTTATAAATATCGTCGAAATTAATACTACTAATAGCGGTAGCTGAGGTAATAAATAAAGCAAAACCAATAACTCGCAGCGCTAAGGTAGTGTAATCAAGCTGTAAAATGCGGTGAGGTTGTTTAAATAGCAAGTAGCCAAATAGCTGAATGGCCGCTGGCACTAAGTAAGCCAACCAACCAAAGGTGAGTAATAAAATGTCGGCTATCCATGCACCGGCTGCGCCTGTGATGTTGCTTACTTCGCTAAAACTAGTTTGCGACCATGCAGCATCTGCTGGATCAAAGCTGATCAAGGCACATAAAATAAATATTGCCGTAAAGGTACTGATAATCAGCCCTGTTTCTAATAGTCTTTGCACACCGTTTAGGCGCATAGTTCCCTATTCCTCTTTATTATTCTATTTTTATTCACACTTACTTAGCAGTGAAATACCTTAGCAGGAAATGCAATTTGTTGCACTTTATCTTAACCTTGATGGCCTGATTATGAACAAGTTTTTATAATTTGAGCTTATATAAGCAAATGACGCAGTTAATATAAATAACCTCAAGTAATATAAGGACGAATAATTACGCCTTCTTCACCTTTTACTTCTTCCATTACTACATAAGTTCGGCTTTCACTTACGTTTGGCAGTTTCAATAGTATGTCGCCTAATACGCCACGGTATTCTGACATATCATTTACGCGCGTTTTAAGTAAAAAATCGAAATTACCCGATACTAAATGACATTCGATAATTTCTTCGTGCTTTTTAACCGCAGCACTAAACTCATCAAATACGTCGGGAGATGTTTTAGTAATCGTTACTTCTACATACACCGATAAACCTTGCCCAAGCTTAGCGGGATCGACCACCGCTTTATAGCCAAGTATATAACCTTCCCGTTCTAGCTTTTTTACTCGCTCCAAGCAGGGTGTGGCGCTTAGGCCAACTCGTCTGGCCAGTTCTACGTTCGACAAACGTCCATCGTGTTGTAATTCCATTAAAATTTTACGGTCAATTCTATCTAATAATTGATGCATAGTACCAACTAGTTTTTTATGCTGTTTATTTTTATTATCTAGATGATAACACTAGATTTGAGTTTAAAAAAGGTGAGACACACGGGCTTATGATGAATATAATAGTGGAAAATGTTAATCCGTTCTTAATAAGGCAAATGATATGATTATTGGTGTTCCTAAAGAAATTAAAAACCATGAATACCGTGTAGGTATGGTTCCTGCAAGTGTTCGTGAATTAGTAAACCACGGTCACCAAGTGATTGTAGAAACTGATGCAGGCATGGGCATTGGTTTTACTAACGAAGATTACACACAAGCGGGTGCTGAAATTTTAGCAACTGCTGCTGATGTTTTTGCTAAAGCAGACATGATTGTAAAAGTAAAAGAGCCGCAAGCTGTTGAACGTGCAATGCTACGTGAAGACCAAATTCTTTTCACTTACTTACACCTTGCACCTGATCTTCCACAAACTGAAGACCTTGTAAAAAGCAAAGCTATTTGTATTGCATACGAAACTGTAACTGACTCACGCGGTGGTTTACCGCTTCTTGCTCCTATGAGCGAAGTTGCTGGTCGTATGTCTATTCAAGCTGGTGCACAAGCGCTAGAAAAATCTAACCACGGTCGTGGCATGCTACTAGGCGGCGTACCAGGCGTTGAAGCTGCTAAAGTTGTTGTTATTGGCGGCGGCATGGTTGGTCGTAGCGCAGCTCAAATGGCTGTTGGCCTTGGTGCTGAAGTTGTAGTGCTTGATCGTAACATCGACGTATTACGTGCACTAGACGCGCAATTTGGTAATAAAGTTAAAGCTATTTACTCAACTGCTGATGCACTAGAAAAACACGTACTAGAAGCTGATTTAGTAATCGGAGGTGTACTAATCCCTGGTGCAGCCGCACCTAAACTAGTAACTGCTGAGCACATTAAAGCAATGAAACCTGGTTCTGCAATTGTTGACGTTGCAATCGACCAAGGTGGCTGTATTGCTACTTCTAAAGCAACTACGCATGCTGATCCAACTTTCATTGTTGATGAAGTTGTTCACTACTGTGTTGCTAACATGCCAGGTGCTGTTCCACGCACATCTACGTTTGCACTTAACAATGCAACATTGCCTTTCATCATTAACCTTGCAAACAAAGGTTATAAAAAGGCGCTACTAGATGACGCTCACTTCTTAAAAGGCTTAAACGTAATTAAAGGCCAAGTAACTTACAAAGAAGTAGCAGAAGCGTTCAACATGGAATATGTTGACCCACGCACAGCGGTAGAAAACGCATAATTTAGCGTTTCGTAGTTAAGTTGGTATTAAGTAATGTAGCAACCTAACTACAACCCATAAAAAAAGCAGCTAATTAGCTGCTTTTTTTGTATTTAAATTTCAGATTTATATAAACTTATTTAGATAAAACGCTTAATTATAAAATCTACTTTTACGCGCTTAGCTTGGCCAAGTAGTTTTTTAACTGGCTGCGGGTAATCATCCATTGTTTCTAAATCATCTGGGCCTGTTAAACGGCGGCAGTGTTGTAAAATTTCCTGCTTTTCGTTATCAATAGCATCCATAATTGTTTGCTCTGGATCTTCTATTAAAATACCGTTTTCGATATCAAGACCCCATGCACGCGGATTTAAGTTATGCCCGCTCAGTAAATGTTTTGCTCTATCTGAACAAATACCTTTTAAATGAAACGAATTACTTTCATCTTTCCACAGATACACATTTAAATTACCGTTATCGATGTGGCGTTTTTGCGTTTTTACAAACTTATGCAAAATAGTTTCGTATAAATAAGGCAACGCCCCTATTTTACTAAACGGCTCGCTTGGCGGTAAATAAAAGTCATTGGCTGTTTTATCCCCTACCACAATCGTAACTTGCTTGCCTTGCTTTAATAATCGGCGCAGTGATCGCATAAGTGGCGCCGGAAAATTAAAGTATGGCGTATACAACACAAGCTCTTGCTCTGTGGTATCAAATAACGCTTTTATTAAACGATTTAACTCGTTATTACGACGACCAAGCCCTAAAAACAAACGAATACCTAATGCTTGCGTATTTAGTTGCTCTGCTGCGTTATAACTTGCGACTTTTAAATCACGCATTAATTGCTTTTGATCAAGTTTGAAGTCGTGTAAACGCTTAAGCGGTCGTGTGTCTATGCGTGGCACAGCATCGGAGCTAATTAGCTTTGTCTCAATAAAATCAACCACTGAGTCACACAGCTCGCTCTGCGTTATTAAAAAGTAACGATCGAGTCTGTAACGCTCGTTATACTGCAAATACACATTGTTTAAGCTTGCGCCACTGTAAAGTAAGGTATCGTCAATGACAAAACCCTTTAAATGTAATACGCCAAATAATTCTTTAGCTTTTACAGGTACGCCATAAACTTGTACGTTCGATTTAAACTTTTCTAAATCGTCACAGTATAAACTTGCGTTACCATCAGACTTCTCTGCACCAATTAAACCACGTTGCGCACGATGAAAATCCACCAGCACTTTTACATCAAGCGCAGGGTTCTCTAATGATACTCGATGCAGGGCTTCTAAAATCTCGCGGCCTGCTTCGTCATCCTGTAAATAAAGCGCTGTGATATAAATTCGTTTTTTTGCATTAGCTATCAAACGTAGCAATTGCGTTCGGTAATCTTGCGCATTGGTTAAGACGTTAACGTCTTTTGAAGTCAACCCGAATGCGGGTTTTTCCTGCCAAAATAACATAGTTGCCTATTCGCTTAGGTCACATAATCTATCAGTGACAAATAAAATTAAGTAAAACATAACAAAAAAAATCAAAGGGGTCATGAATTAACGCTGTTTTGTTGCCTGTTAGTCTATTTATTGAGCTACTTAGGTGTTTTAACTGTAAAAGTACTGAGCTCTAGTACACAATACTGCACAGCTTTTCGATTTGCGAAAAAAAATAATCGCGGATTTTGTTTACATCCGCCTTGATTTTCTTAGAATCGAGCGCATTAAAGACCGTATTAAACGTTTAGGAAAAAATAATGACTGAAGCAAAACATTGTAAGCTACTAATTTTAGGCTCTGGCCCAGCTGGTTATACTGCAGCAGTATATGCCGCACGTGCAAATTTAAACCCTGTTTTAATTACAGGCATTCAACAAGGTGGTCAATTAACAACCACAACTGAAGTTGAAAACTGGCCTGGTGATGCACACGGCTTAACGGGCCCTGCATTAATGGATCGTATGAAAGAGCACGCTGAGCGCTTTGAAACTGAAATC
Source organism: Pseudoalteromonas sp. SG43-3 (assembly GCF_014164385.1). Classification (NCBI taxonomy): domain Bacteria; kingdom Pseudomonadati; phylum Pseudomonadota; class Gammaproteobacteria; order Alteromonadales; family Pseudoalteromonadaceae; genus Pseudoalteromonas; species Pseudoalteromonas sp. SG43-3. Next base: position 115,702 of record NZ_JACJFC010000014.1, on the reverse strand, counting down.
ATATTCGATCACATCAATAAAGTAGATGTATCTAAGCGCCCTTTCACACTAACTGGCGACCAAGGTACTTACACATGTGATGCGTTAATCATTGCAACAGGTGCTTCTGCTAAATACTTAGGCTTAGAGTCTGAAACTAATTTCCAAGGCCGTGGCGTTTCAGCCTGTGCTACATGTGATGGCTTTTTCTATAAAGGTCAGAAAGTAGCGGTTGTTGGTGGTGGTAATACAGCGGTTGAAGAAGCGCTATACTTATCTAACATTGCTGACGAAGTACATGTTATTCACCGCCGTGATAGTTTCCGTAGTGAAAAAATACTTGCAGACCGCCTTGCTGAAAAAGCAGCTAACGGTAACGTTGTTTTACATTACAACCGTACGCTTGACGAAGTATTAGGCGACCAAATGGGCGTAACTGGCATTCGTATTAAAGATGCACAGTCTGATGCAACAGAAGAGCTAGATTTAGCCGGTGTATTTATTGCTATTGGTCATAAGCCAAATACAGATATGTTTGTTGGTCAACTAGAAATGAAAGACGGCTACTTAGTTGTAGAGTCTGGATTGAATGGTAACGCAACTCAAACAAGTGTAGAGGGCGTTTTTGCTGCAGGTGATGTGTCTGACCACATTTACCGTCAAGCAATCACATCAGCGGGTACAGGCTGTATGGCTGCCCTTGATGCAGAACGTTTTTTAGATAATTTATAAGCAATTAAATAAATTATAATAGGGCTGATTATTCAGCCCTTTTTTTATGTCTAAAATATAGTTACACTTTTACGATCAATTATAAAATAAGTACTGTATGAGAAATCAGCTATACCAATTAAGTGAAACCGATATAGCATTCCCCAATCCGGAATACGCATTAGAATCCCCTGATGGCTTGTTAGCAATTGGCGGAGATTTAAGTTTACCTCGCCTAAGTAATGCCTACAAAAGCGGAATATTCCCTTGGTTTAGCGAAGATGAGCCTATTATGTGGTGGTCGCCGAGCGAACGCGGGATTTTTGAACTGGATGATTTTCATATAAGTAAGAGCCTGCGTAAACATTTAAAAAAGCACCCTGTAAAAGTAACCATTAATAATGCCTTTGAGGAGGTAATAGAAGCTTGTCGCGATCAACGCCTTGATACCGATGGCACTTGGATCACCTCTGACATGCTCAACGCTTATGTTAATGCACACAATGCTGGTATTGCCCATAGCTTAGAAGTGTGGAGCAACGGAGAGCTTGCAGGTGGCTTATACGGTATTATGCAAAATGGTGTTTTTTGTGGTGAGTCGATGTTTCATCATCAAACCAATTGCTCCAAGCTTGCTATGTGGGCACTGGTAAATTGGCTTAAACGTCATAATGCGCATTTTATTGATTGCCAGTTAGAAAACCCTTATTTAATGACCTTAGGTGCACAAGTAATCCCCCGCTCAACATTTTTGACTAAACTAAAAGCTGCACATAACTATATTATTAATCCTATTATGTGGGAGCCACAAGAACTTGACGCAATCTATGAATGAGCAACTTCCTGCACGTGTTGGTTTAACCCAAGAATTTGACTGTAGTTATTTACCCAACAGACAAGAGCAACTTTTAGTTATTCTAGATCCTAGTTGCTACAGTACAGACAAATTTGAGTCATTATTAGGCTTAGGTTTTCGTCGCAGTGGTAACCAAATATATCGTCCACACTGCCCAATATGCAGTGCATGTAATTCTGTACGTGTATTAGCACAAGACTTTATCCCTTCAAAATCGCAAAAACGTAAACTAAACAAAGCAAAAAACCAGTTTGAAGTGAAATACTCGACGCAAGAACGCCCTGAGTATTATCCGCTTTATAGCAAGTACATAACGATGCGCCATCAGGATGGAAGTATGTATCCTCCTGAAAAAGAACAGTTTCAAAGCTTTTTACTTTGCAGTTGGCTCAAAATCACATTTATTGAACTATGGCACCAAGATACTTTAGTCGCAGTTGCCGTAACTGATTGTATGAACAGCTCTATTTCTGCAATTTATACTTTTTTTGACCCCGACTTTGAACACTATAGTTTAGGCTCTGTGATGATATTAGAGCAGCTTAAATTTGCAAAAGAGCAAAATAAGCAATACGTGTACTTAGGCTATCAAATTGATGAATGCGATAAAATGAAGTACAAAACTCAGTTTTTACCAGCTCAAAAACAGCTCAATGATGAGTGGGTGGCTATTTAATTTGCAAATATAGCCCCTGCGCCTTTACTTATTGGAGTATTTTGGGCAAAATCTGCAGCGTTTAACTATTAAAGAGGTGTTACGCTAAACATGGCGAAAGAAGACGTAATCGAAATGCAAGGGACAGTCCTTGATACTTTACCAAATACAATGTTCCGAGTTGAGCTAGAAAATGGTCACGTAGTTGTGGCTCACATTTCAGGCAAAATGCGCAAAAACTATATCCGTATTTTAACCGGCGATAAAGTAACGGTAGAAATGACTCCTTACGATTTATCAAAGGGTCGTATCGTATTCCGTGCTCGCTAAGTAAGTGCGTAAACGAGATTTAGTTTTTGGCTAGTGCTTTACTAGCTTTAAGCGTTTATTAAATGTAATTGATAGACATTGACTAGCAATTACATTTAATAAACAAAAAACCCAGTTTTTACTGGGTTTTTTGTTGCCTATAAAAATGGCAAAAAAATGGCCCGCTATTATTTAGCGGGCCATTTTTATTTAACTTAGTAGTGTAATTAACGTTTTACGCTGGCGTTAAATTGCTCTCATAATCAAAGCGAATCTTCTTGTCTTTAACCGATACTTTAACTGTACCACCATCAACAAGTTCACCAAACAGTATTTCATTAGCTAATTGCTTTTTAAGCTCTTCTTGAATAACACGTGCCATTGGTCGTGCACCCATAGCCTTGTCATAACCTTTATCTGCGAGCCATTCACGCGCTTTAGGCGTAAGCTCAAGATTAACCGATTTTTTATCAAGCTGAGCTTGCAGTTCCACAATAAATTTATCAACCACCAATAAAATAACTTCACGTTCTAGGTGATTAAACCAAATAATGTTATCTAAACGGTTTCTAAATTCTGGCGAGAAAACTTTATTAATTTCGCCCATTGCATCATGCGTGTGATCCTGCTCTGTAAAACCAATCGACTTACGCGTAGTTTCTTGTACGCCCGCATTGGTAGTCATTACAACCACTACATTTCTAAAATCAGCTTTACGACCGTTATTATCGGTTAACGTACCGTGATCCATAACTTGTAGTAAAATATTGTAAATATCTGGATGCGCTTTTTCAATCTCATCTAAAAGTACAACCGCATGAGGGTTTTTAATAACCGCCTCGGTTAATAACCCGCCTTGCTCAAAACCAACATATCCTGGTGGAGCACCAATTAGTCGGCTGATTGCGTGGCGCTCTACATACTCAGACATATCAAAACGAATAAACTCAACACCCATACATTTAGCAAGTTGCTTGGTTACTTCTGTTTTACCAACACCTGTTGGACCTGCAAACAAGAACGAACCCACTGGTTTTTCTTCGCTTGATAAACCTGAGCGAGATAAACGAATAGCCGATGTAAGTGCATCAATAGATTGATCTTGTCCAAACACAAGCATTTTTAGATTACGGTCTAGATTTTTAAGCGTCTCTTTATCTGTTGAAGACACATTTTGTGGTGGAATACGTGCCATCTTCGATATTATTAGCTCTATATCAGCCACACCAATGGTTTTTTTACGTTTAGAACTAGGTTGTAAACGTTGGTTAGCGCCCGCTTCATCAATTACATCAATTGCTTTATCTGGCAAGTGGCGCTCATTAATGTATTTAGCACTAAGTTCAGCAGCTGCTTTTAATGCTTTTTGAGTGTAGCGAATACCATGGTGCTCTTCGTAACGCTCTTTTAATCCATTTAAAATTTTAGTGGTATCGGCAACACTTGGTTCAAGTACATCAATTTTTTGAAAACGGCGTACTAATGCACGGTCTTTCTCAAAAATATTTTTATACTCATTGTAAGTGGTTGAACCCATACAACGTAACTTACCGCTTGAAAGAAGTGGTTTGAGTAAGTTTGAAGCATCCATAACGCCACCAGACGCTGCGCCAGCACCTATTATGGTATGTATTTCATCAATAAATAAAATAGACCCAGGTTGTGCCTGAAGCTCTTTTAATAAGCTTTTAAAGCGCTTTTCAAAATCGCCACGGTATTTAGTACCTGCAAGCAATGCCCCCATATCTAGTGAGTACACAACTGCATCTGCAATTACTTCTGGTACTTGCTCGTTCACAATACGGTACGCTAAACCTTCAGCAATGGCTGTTTTACCAACGCCCGCTTCACCAACAAGTAATGGGTTATTCTTTTTACGACGACACAATACTTGTACAGTGCGCTCTACTTCGCTGTCGCGCCCAATCAGTGGGTCAATATTACCTTCACGAGCCTGATCGTTTAAGTTAGTTGTAAAGCTGTCTAGCTTACTTGCTTCTTCGTTTTGAACTTCTTGCACTTCTTCATGTATATCATCGCTGTCGTCGCCTAGTTCATCATCAGCTTTTGAAATGCCGTGCGAAATAAAGTTAACAATATCTAAGCGCGATACATCATGCTTTTTAAGTAAATAAACAGCTTGGCTCTCTTGCTCTGAAAAAATAGCAACCAGTACATTGACACCCGTCACTTCGTTTTTTCCTGACGATTGCACATGAAACACAGCACGTTGTAATACACGCTGAAAACCAAGCGTTGGCTGAGTTTCACGCTCTTCTTCTAAATCTGGGATGACAGGTGTTGTTTCGTCAATAAATTCTAATAATTCGGTTTTTAAGCCTGAAAGATTAACACCACACGCGTTTAAGGCTTCTCCTGCAGAAGGATTATCTAATAGCGCAAGTAAAAGGTGCTCTACGGTCATAAACTCATGACGGCGAGTGCGCGCTTCACGAAACGCGGCATTTAAAGTGAGTTCTAAGTCTTTGTTTAGCATTGGCAACCCCTTACTGAGATAATAATTTATACCACAACAATCGGATGTTTGATCACCCTAATTGGTATTTATACCAATTGTATTAAATTGGTATTATTCCTGCTCACAACTACAAAGCAGTGGATGCTCGTTATCCCGTGAGTAACGGTTAACTTGTTCAACTTTGGTGTGGGCAACATCGGCGCTGTAAACACCGCAAATACCCTTACCTTTTTCATGAACCTGAAGCATCACATCGGTTGCTCTATCGCTATCCATATTAAAAAACGTCGTTAAAACTTCAATTACGAAGTCCATCGGCGTGTAGTCGTCGTTATTTAAAACAACTTTATATTTTCGCGGCGGCTGTAGCTTTTGCTTTTCACTGTCGCGAACTGTGTCGATAACACCTGAATCTTTCATACCACTCATAATTAAATATAGTCTTGTCTTTGTAACTCAAGCAAACTTGAATAAAAAATAAATAAAATGTTAAAAAATAACTCAAAACACTTGACTGGTTGGCTAAATAAACTACAGTCAAACATAGATTGATTAAACCTTAGTCAGTCTAGCAAATTATACGGTTTAGAATAACTAAATTAGTCAACTTATTGAAGGATGTAGAAGTATGGCTTGTGGTAAAGTTAAATGGTTCAACAACGCCAAAGGTTTTGGTTTCATCGTAGAAGACGGCTGCGAGAATGATATCTTCGCTCATTACTCAACAATTGTAATGGACGGCTATAAAACGCTTAAAGCTGGTCAAGATGTAACATTCGAATTAGAACAAGGGCCTAAAGGCCTACACGCTAAAAATATTGCCCCAGATGGTGACATTATTGAGTGACGATTGTTTTGTTCGACTAAAGCGAGCGACCTTTTAAGATCCTCGCTTAATTCCTTAAGCATACTAACTTATCTCTTCTTCCCTTATTTATTGCCTCTTTTCATTCAAATACAACCCTTTTCCTTGAATTTATTTTATATACCCCAATGTTCTAAGAGTTGATTGTTTAACTGCTTATTGGGCATGCTCAAACTCTAGCCCTTTTTATTTAAGCTTGTTACACTCTTGGTGCTAAAAATTGCGCATAACACCTTATCGCCTCTTTTATATGTACTAGGCTAAAGGCTGATTTATTTTTGTTAATTTTTTAGCTATAAATACGATTCCAGTTCGTCAGGTGTGACTATTCTGCTTTTATAAAAGAGCAACGCTGAGTACCAACACCTAACAAACTATTCATTACGAGCGTACGTGTTCATTAACTTGTTTAATAATATGTACTCACTCATAAGTAATGATTTTCTTTGCATTGTTGAATAAGACCTTATCGGTCGACTATCTAGGAATGATGATGACATCAAAAATTATCTATACAAAAACGGACGAAGCTCCGGCACTAGCAACTTATTCGTTGCTACCGATCATCCAAGCATATACAAATGCGGCCGGTGTTGAAGTTGAAACTCGCGACATTTCATTAGCAGGTCGTGTAATTGCTAGCTTCCCTGATTATTTAACAGAAGAACAACGCATTGGTGATGCACTTGCTGAACTTGGCGAGCTTGCTAAAACACCAGAAGCAAACATCATCAAATTACCAAACATTAGTGCATCTGTACCACAGCTTCGCGCTGTAATTAGAGAGCTTCAAGCAAAAGGTTACGCTCTTCCAGAATACCCTGTTGAACCTAAAAATGATGAAGAAAAAGCAATTCAAGCGGCTTACGACAAAATTAAAGGTAGTGCAGTAAACCCTGTACTACGTGAAGGTAACTCAGATCGTCGCGCGCCAGGCTCTGTAAAAGAATATGCACGTAACAACCCACATTCAATGGGTGCGTGGAGCAAAGATTCTCAGTCTTACGTTGCAAGTATGAGCGAAGGCGATTTCTTCGGTTCAGAAAAATCAGTAACTGTTGATACAGCCACTGATGTGCGTATTGAACATGTTGCAACTAACGGTGACGTTACTGTTCTTAAACAAAGCACACCTCTTTTAGCTGGCGAAGTTATTGATGCATCAAGCATTAGCGCTTCTAAGCTTCAAGCTTTCTTAGCTGCAGAAATTGACGCTGCTAAAGAAAAAGGTGTTTTGTTCTCGCTTCACATGAAAGCGACAATGATGAAAGTATCTGATCCAATCATCTTCGGTCACGCTGTTAAAGTATTCTACAAAGATGTATTTGCTAAACACGGTGAGCTTTTTGAAGAGCTAGGTGTTGATGTAAATAATGGTTTAGGCGACGTATATTCTAAAATCCAAACATTAGACGATGCTAAGCGCGAAGAAATTGAAGCAGATATTCAAGCTGTTTACGCTAACCGCCCTGCTATTGCTATGGTTGATTCTGACCGTGGTATTACAAACTTACACGTACCTAGTGACGTGATCATCGATGCATCTATGCCTGCAGCAATCCGTTCAAGCGGTCAAATGTGGAATAACGATGGAAAATTACAAGACACTAGCTTTGTAATTCCTGATCGTTGTTACTCAAGTGTTTACCAAGCAACTATCGATTTTTGTAAAGAAAATGGCGCGTTTGATCCAACAACAATGGGGAGCGTTCCAAACGTTGGCCTTATGGCTCAAAAAGCTGAAGAATACGGTTCACACGACAAAACATTTGAAGCAAAAGCGGACGGTTCTATCCGTGTTGTTGATGCAAATGGTAATACATTACTTGAGCACAGTGTTGAGCAAGGCGATATCTGGCGTATGTGTCAGGTTAAAGACGCACCAATTCAAGATTGGGTTAAGCTTGCAGTAAATCGTGCACGCGCAACAGGCGTTCCAGCTATTTTCTGGTTAGACGAAAACCGTGCACATGATGCGCAGCTAATCAAAAAAGTAAATAAATACCTACCAGATCACGATACAGCTGGCCTAGATATTCAAATTTTAGCACCGCTTGAAGCAACATTGTTCTCACTAGCGCGTATTAAAGAAGGTAAAGACACGATTTCTGTTACAGGTAACGTACTACGTGATTACCTAACAGATTTATTCCCAATTTTAGAGTTGGGTACGAGTGCTAAAATGCTTTCAATTGTTCCACTTATGAACGGTGGTGGCTTATTTGAAACTGGCGCGGGTGGTTCTGCACCTAAGCACGTTCAACAGTTCGAAAAAGAAAACCACTTACGTTGGGATTCTTTAGGTGAATTTTTAGCACTTGCTGCATCACTTGAGCACTTAAGCGTAACTGCTGGTAACAACAAGGCACAAGTACTTGCTGATACCCTAGATAAAGCAACAGGTACGTTCCTTGCTGAAAACAAATCGCCTTCACGTAAAGTGAAAGAAATTGATAACCGTGGTTCTCATTTCTTCCTATCTTTATTCTGGGCACAAGAACTTGCTAAGCAAAATGATGACAGTGAACTTAAAGCACAGTTTACTCAAATCGCTAGTGACCTTGAGTCTAATAAAGAACAAATCGTAAGTGAGCTTAACGATGCGCAAGGCCCTGCAGTTGATTTAGGCGGTTACTTCCAGCCTAACGATGATGCAGCCTTTAAAGCAATGCGTCCAAGCACTACATTTAACGATATTCTTGCTAAATTAGTATAAATATCGGTTTAAATTTAAAAGCCGCTTACTTGTAAAAGTAAGCGGCTTTTTTATTTCTAAACTTTACAAAAAAAGGCCGCTATTTATAAAATAGCGGCCTTTGAATAATTAAATTTATTTATTTAATTATTTAATTATTTAGTATCATACCAATTCGCTTAATTAAGTGATCAACTTTGAGGCAAGAAAATCTTGTCGATAACAAGGCAAAAATTTCGTTATTTAGTTGCTCTATATCAGAAATTTTTAACGCAGTTACCGTCAGATTTAATCCCTCAAATTGATTAAGTATTATTGCGGGTTGGTATAAGCACGTGGCATTTTTGAATCTGTCGTATAACGGTCACGCAGTTTATCTTGACGAGATTGTGTAGAAACCTCAACGCCATTAATAAACATTTTGCTCACATGGCTGCTTAACTCAAACGGGTCATTACTCCATATTACTACATCAGCAGCTTTGCCTACTTCAAGGCTACCCGCATTAATGCCAAATACATCAGCAACGTTTGATGTAAGCGCTTTTAACGCACCTTCTTGGCTCATACCATACGACACAGCATTACCAGCATCAAAACGCAGCTGATAAATATTGTGACTTGCATCACCACCTACCGTTAATAATACTTTAACGCCTGCTTTTTCAAGCACACTTGCATTATCTAAACTTGCATGAAGCGAATCAAAGCTTCCTGGTAAACTATCCATTGCACTAATAATCACTGGAATATTTGCTTTAGCAACGCGCTCTTTCACTACAACAGCGTCTTGTGCGCCGTTAAGTACTAAATTAATGCCAAATTGCTCTTTTACTTTAATTAGCTCAATAATATCCGCCGCACGCGAAACGCCAACCACTAATGGCATTTCACCACTGAGTACTTTAGCCATTACTTTATCTTCAGTACTTGGCTTGTCGTCATCTTTTTTCGCTTTTTTACCGGCTTTAGTTTTGTGCTCATCAAGCTTATTAATCAGTGTTTGCAAAGTAAAAGCACGTGAGCCTTTACTACGCTCACCTAAGTAAACAATTAAAGCCGCTTGTTTTTGCATGTCGCTGTCAAAACTACCACTTAAATCAACAACACTCGCAAGGCCTGAAAAAATGCTATCGCCGCCATGAGGAGTAATTACATCGCGTGTTACGCCGCCTTTACGAGCGTAAGGAATTAAGCTTGAATGTGCGTTGTAAGCAAAGCTTACATCAAAATCAATACCAGCTTTTTCCTCACCTGCATCGCGAGAGCCTGCAACTGCACTTACTTCAACTAAACCAAGTTGATTAATACTTGCTATAAAGCCAGGGGTTACAATTTGCCCCTTTGCATCAATAATTTGATCTACTTTAATTTCAGTTGGATTAATCGCTGTGATTTTACCATCTGTCATTACAATGCTTGCCGCTTCTAATACACCTTGATCAGAAGACGTATGCAATGTTGCATTAATAATTGCTAGCGATTGTGCGCTTACAGCACCAGATGCTAATAATCCTGCAGCAACCAGAGAAAGCGAAAACGAACGTGATAAATTTTTCATTCTGGGTGCTCCTTATTGTTGACCTAACATAAAATCACTTGTTGCTTGGTACGCGCTGTCGTTTCTATCGTAAACCTTTGCACCATCAACAAACACTTGTTCAGCTTTAGCATAGACACTAAATGGGCTTTGATTCCAAATAACAACATCGCCCTGCTTACCCGCTTCTAGTGAACCTGTTTTGTCATCAATACCTAGCGATTTAGCAGCGTTAGACGTGATCCATTTAATAGCGTGTTGCTCAGAAATATCAAAACCATTTTCGTTAGCTCGGTACATCACCTTGCCCGCTTCTTGGTTTAAACGCTGAATAGTAGTATCTGAATCTGAGTGAACAACTGCACACGAGTTTTTAACCGCATCAACAATAGCTACGTTTTCTTGAACCATGTCGTAGGCTTCCATTTTAAAGCCCCACCAGTCTGGCCAAAGTGCAGCACACGAACCATTTTGCGCAAGTAAGTCAGCAATTTTATATGCTTCTACACCGTGATGAAAAGTACCTGCGTGGTAACCAAATTCTTTTGACAGGTCAATCATCATTGCCATTTCTTCAGCTTTATAACAATGATTATGAATACGTACTTCGCCTTCAAGCACACCGCGAAGCGTATCGTGTTTAATATCACGTACTGGCGCTTCTGGGTTTAAACCAGCTTCATAATCGGCATCGTATTTATCCCATGCACGTTTGTACTCAACGGCTTCAGCCCATGCCATACGGTAACCAGCCATATTACCCATACGGGTTGAAGGCAATACACCTTGACGACCATAAACACGTTTAGGGTTTTCACCACACGCCATTTTTAAACCATACGGCGCCTCTGGAAATTTCATCCCTTGCATAGTGTGCGCTGGTACGTTTTTAAGCGTAACGCCGCGTCCACCAAATAAGTTAGCTGAGCCTGGTAAAATTTGTAGAGAAGTAATGCCGCCTTCGCGTGCACGATTAAAGCCTGGATCTTGTGGCCAAACAGAATGCTCAACCCACACTTCTGCAGTGTTAGGGCTGGTCATTTCGTTACCATCTTGATGCGACTCGACCGACGGACTTGGGTATGCGCCTAAATGTGAATGTACATCAATAATACCCGGTGTTACCCATTTTCCTTGTGCATCAATTGTAATATCAGCAGTGGCTGTTAAGTCTTTACCGACTTGTTGTACTTTACCATCAACAAGTAATACATCAGCCTCATCTAAACGCTCACCAGTACCTGTCAGTACTGTTGCATTTGTAATGAGAGTGCTTGATGTAGAAAGTGGCTGATAAGTACTTGGGTAAGGATTTTTGTTAATTGTTATTTTATCGTCTTGTGGGCCGTTTTCTTGGCAGCCTACAAGTGCAGCAGCTAAGCCAACCGCTAATAAAGAAGGTGCAAATTTTTGCATGTTGTTTGGATCTCCTGTTTTTTTGCTACTTTAGCGAAAGCTAAGGAATAAAGCCAAAAAAACAGGTGAAAACGCAGTTAATTAAGATGAATTTCTGTAATTATTTCTTTATATAATTGTTATATAGCTTTTCAAGCGCACCTTCGGTGGTAAGCGAAGGATCTTTACTAATAAAGTGCTTAACCGTACGCGTTACAAAATCAGAGTTTTGCTTATGTAGCTTAGAAAAATCTTTAATAAGTGTATTACCATCTTTAGCCGCAGTTACTTTGTCATGACGATGACGATACTGGCTCAATGCTTTATTAAAATCGCCTTGGTAGTCTTCAACCAAAATTTTATAAAAGTCGCTTTTTTGAACATTTAAATCGTTAATGCAGTAATTTAACGCCTCTTTAAAGTCGGTAAATATCATGCCTTCTACATCAAACTCTTTTGTTTTTTCGCGCACTGCTACTTTGGCATCTTCTGTGGCATAGCTAAAACCCGTAAAGGCTAAACGCTCAGCGGCTTCTTTGCCTAATTTCATACCCGCTTGAATACTATGGGCAAACTCGTCGCTCATGTCGCCAAGTTCGCTTTCTTCCCACATGTTATAAACGCGCAGTGGTTTAGCATATTTATTTGAGAGCTTTTTTTTAAGCTTGGTAAAGCGCTCATCAATCGTCATCAGTCTTTCGTTATGTAAAAGTGCGTGGCACTCATAACACGCAGGGATTGAGATAAAGTCAGCCTCTTCACCTAAATCAACAATACTTTGTAGCATATGAAGTGGCGGACAATGATCGCGCTCTGTCGCTTCACAGCCACAATAAAAACACTGATTAAAATGTTGCTGATCGCACGCGTATGCTTGCTGATAATAACTGGCTAACGTTTTGCTCACCGTTGCTCCTAAAAAAAACACGACTAAATTATGGGGGCGATAATAACAGCCTGAAAAAATAAGTTATACCAATTGCATCAAATTAGTGCTCTATTATTTCGCTAAAAAGTAGTGCAATAACAGGCACAAATAACAACGTGTAGTTATTCTATACAAATAATTTTTACGCAGTAAGTACACTATTTAATGCAATAGAATGATTATGCTTTTTATTAGTCGCTAGAATTAAATAACGGCCGCTATTAAACCAAACAAACCACCAAACACACCGCCCCATACTACAAGCCAGCCTAGGTGCTCGCGGATCATGGTCTGAATAATCTCTTTAACCATTTTAGGAGTAAGCTCATCTAAGCGCTCATCAACTAGTTTAAGCACCGTTTTATGTAGGCTTTCTGCGCTATTACCTTGTGAAAGTGTTTGGCTTACTAATGCTTTAAAGTCGTCAGTTTGAGAAATCTCACTAAGCGACAATTGCATTTTTTCAATAAACTTTTCACGCATCGGCTCTATTGCTGCTGTGCCACCAAACATCCCAAGCATACTACCAAACTGAGACTGCTCTATTACCTCTAACAAATTGTCGAATGCAGGGTTTAAATCAACATTGCTAATTATTGGCTCAAAGTCGATATTGGGCTGTGCTTTATTGAGTAAATTATTAATTTTTTGCTCTGAAAAAAACTCCGTTAATATCAGGTTTCGTATTGCTACTTTAAAGCTTTCAAACTTAAGCGCTATAACACCAGAACCATATAAAAACGGGACTTTTTCGAATAACATATGAATAGCTAATAAATTAGTTACCGCGCCAGAAAGTGCAAATAAACCAACAGACAACACAATTGCTTGGTTAAACATAAAACCTACAACAACACATAAACCCGCTAGCAAATTGGTTATTAAACTTTTGTTCATTTTAACTCCACTACAGTAAGTGTAATTTTATTCAATATAGCCGTTAATTTTACAACGTTTAGATTGTTAAATTAATACCTTTTTGCCATAGTTTAAGTATCTGTTTAAAAGGCGAGCAATTGTTATGTGGAAAACAGTAAATGAGCACATCAGCCGAGCCATCAATTTTGACTTTAAGCACACCTACAAACGCCAATTACAAAGTACAAACACCGACAAACTATTTCATATTACCAATGGTACGCATAACTACCTCGTTAAAATAGCACTAAAAAGCGAGCTCGAGCGTTTAGAAAGTGAATTTATTGGCTTAAAGCTTTTGGCGCAAAATAGTAATTTTAAAGTACCTGAATGTATTACAACTGGTGCAAATATAGAGTTTTCGTTTATTGTTTTACAATGGCTTGTTTTAGATAAACAACCCCACGACACGTGGACTAATATGGGTCGCAACCTCGCTAAAATGCATCAAAAACATGACCAAGCTATGTTTGGCTTTGATGTAGATAATTACCTAGCCACGACCATACAGCCAAACCGCTGGCACAAAAAGTGGGATGTATTTTACGCCGAAGAGCGTATAGGGTGGCAATTACAACTACTCGCTGAAAAAGGCATTAACTTTATTGAACCCGAACGCTTAATTAATACCGTAAAAGAGCAACTACATAGCCATCAAGCACAACCTTCATTACTGCATGGCGATTTTTGGCGTGGCAATATGGGATTTTTAAAAGCAGAACCAACAATATTTAACCCAGCTTGTTATTATGGTGATCGGGAAGTGGATATTGCAATGAGCGAACTATTTGCCCCCCTGCCTAAAGACTTTTATAGCGCCTATAACGCGCACTACCCGCTTTCTCAAAATTACGAGAAGCGTAAGTTAATATACCAGCTATACCCCATTTTAAATCACGCCAACATCTTTGCCGGTCACTATCTTACTGAAGCTAAACAACATATAGAAAAGCTGGTATTTGAAGGTATAAAATAAGTGTCATAAGCTGCATTTGAGCACTATATTTAATGAGTAAGTAGACGTTCATCTGTAAGCGATTAAGTTGAACCTAACTTAATTATTTATAACTGGAGTGATTATGAAAGATTTTTTATCACAACGAATAACGTGCCCACACTGCGGACACCACATACATCTAGACTTAGACGCAAGCAGCGGCGATCAAGACTATATAGAAGATTGCACTGCCTGCTGTAACCCAATTCATTTAAATATGCATATAGACCATGCTAACAATAAATTGGAGCTACACGTAGACAGTGACGACGAACAAATATTTTAACTTAAGCCTGATGGCGTAAGTAGTTCTCTACCGTATTTACAATAGTGTAAGTTTGCTGATCAACTTCAATATTAAACTTGTCACCCACTTGCGCTGCACCAATGTTTGTAATGGCGAGCGTTTCCGGAATTAGGTGTATCCAAAAACCTTGTTCATCAACTTCGCCTACGGTTAAGCTTGCGCCATTTATAGCAACAAAGCCTTTATATAACACATACTTTTTCCACTCTTTTGGCAAGCTTAATTGTATTTTACAGTTATTCTCAAGTTTCACTATTTGAGAGATTTGTGACGTACAATGAATATGCCCAGACACTATATGCCCACCTAGCTCAGTACCAAACGTAACAGAGCGTTCGTAATTTACTAAACTACCTAGCTCAAGCAAGCCTAAATTAGTTAACTTTAGAGTTTCGTCAATCACATCAAAATGCACTTGCGCCACCACATCATGATTACTTAGCTCAACTTGCACAACCGTTAAACAACAGCCATTAATAGCAATACTTGCGCCTAAATCTAAATGCTTAACGTACTCATCGCTCACCGATACAACTAAGCGTAACACACCATCAGCTTGAGTTTTAGAGACCACTGTTGCTTGTGTTTGCACTATTCCTGTAAACATAAAATCACTTAAAATTATTACAAAGTGCTAGTTTAACGTATCAACTCATAAAATCATTCACTACTGTGATTTTTATTTGAAACGCAATAGATTACAATTGCCGCCTGTTTTATTTAATAGCTTTTTTTATGACCTTTTGCAATTGGGAAGCCAAGCGTTTACTTTCCCTAGCCTTACCCGTTTTTTTAGCACAAGTTACACTTATTTTAATGTCGGTAGTCGACACAATTATGGCCGGCCAAGTTAGCCCTACTGACTTAGCTGCACTTTCTATTGCAACAGGAATATGGAACCCATTATTACTTGCTCTGCAAGGTATTTTATTAGCGCTTACTGGTATTATTGCGCAGTTTTCGGGCAGCGATGACCGCAAAGGCATTAGCCACTATTTTCAACAAGCGCTTTATTTAACCGCTATTTTAAGCTTTACAGGTTTTGGTATTGCCCATTTAGCAGATGCCATTATTTTAAAGCTCGATACAACGCCTGCTATTGCAAACCTTGCCATTGACTACATCCATTTTGTGAAATGGGGTGTGTTTGGATTTTTAATTTTTACAGTATACAGAAACGTTACCGAGGGCATGGGGATGACCAAACCCGCCTTTTATATAAGCCTATTAGGTTTAGCCGTTAATATTCCAGTAAATTATATTTTCATAAATGGCTTATTTGGTTTTCCTGCTTATGGCGGCGCAGGCTGTGGCATTGCCACAGCAATTGTTTTAACTGTTATGGCAATAGCACAAGTCACTTACTGCCAAATGAGTAAAAAGGTAGATGCTAGAGGCCTTCTTTCATCATTCGAAAAACCTAATTTCACTACCATTGGTATTATTACTAAGCTAGGTATACCAATTTCACTTGCCACCTTTTTTGAAGTCACTTTATTTGCGTGTATACCGCTATTTATTGCGCATTTAGGTGCAGTGGCTGTATCGGGGCATCAAATAGCAGCGAGTGTAACTACATTACTGTTTATGATGCCACTGAGCCTATCTATCGCTATAAGTATTCGTATTGGTAATCTATATGGTCAAAATAATTTACAGCAGTTAAAAGTTGCCGTATCGACTAGTTACATATTAGCTATTGTAATTGCACTATTTTTGGCACTTATGACTTTTACAGGTCGTGATTTAATTAGCCAACTGTATACCGACAGCCCCGCTGTAATGGCACTGGCTTCATCAATTATGATACTAGCGTGTGTCTACCAGTTACCCGATGCATTACAGGTTGCTGCAAATGGCATGCTTCGTGGGTTAAAATACACCACGCCTATATCGTATATTACGTTTATATCGTATTGGTTAATCGGCTTTTGTTTAGGTTACGTATTGGCAAGAACAGACATAATTGTGCCAGCTATGGGACCGCATGGCTTTTGGGTTGGAATAATAGTAGGCCTTAGTGTCGCTGCTATTTTATTAATGCTAACAGTAAGAAAGCGTCTAAAATATGAATTTGTTAACAGTGATGCACTCAATCAAAACAAATAAGCTCAGCCTTAAAACATTATCAGCTGCTTTGCTGGTAATGTGTTTTTTAATGCTTACTGGCTGCAACAAACCACAAAGTAGTATAAACGCTACTTATATTGAACGCTTAAGTAGCACAGTTGATACAAGCACCACAGAGCCTGCGCCACTCAAGCAACTCCCCTTACTGCAGCCTCCCCCAATAGCACAAAGCGACCTAACACTGAGTATTGTGGAGCTTGCAGGCATTAGCCAATGTAAGCTTAACGTGCTTATAAGTGAGCACAATAACCAATTAGGAAAAACAGCCAGCGCTGCTGGGCAATTAAAATATCAAATAAACTTTATTAAAAGTGCGCAGGTTTGCTTAAATACGCTTGATAAAAATAGCCCTAGTTACACAAAAATACTCGCAGCCAAAAACTATAAAGAAACACACCTAATGTACTTTTTTAATACCATGTTATTTAAAGAACCTGAGTTAAATCGTACCTGGCAACTCACCTCAAACGAGCTCACTACTGAACCCGCTGGTTTTCGCGATACCGTATTTGCGCTAAAGCAACTTGTACTCATTAAACAGCAAATTAAGGCTAAAGAATTTAGTGAAATTAATAGCGACTCTATTTTTAGTGCACTCGAGCAGCTTAATAAATTTCAATTTAACCAAGCACTCATTCAATCAGTCCGCATGCAGGTCGTGTTAAATAACAACGCTACACAGTTTGTAAAAACACTAAACTTTAATACGCTGTGCCCAGAGGATAAAAATAATAAAAACGCAAAAATCATAAGCAACGTATTTCAAAAGTTTTACCTAAAAGAAATTCAGCCCTATCAAGCGCAATTAACTGGTTATCTAGAGGTACTACAACCGCTTTATAATGAGCTTTGGTTTAACGAAAGTATCTCAAGCCCTCAAATTAATAACTTAGTAAAAACGGGCTCAACAAGTAACTTACTGAACTTACTTAAAAGCTCAGCTAAAAAACATGTGGTTTGGTGGCAAGGTTTTTATAAAACGTGTGAAATAAGCCCAATATGAATAAAAAAACGGCAAATAAACTCAAAAACAACAAACTTGCTTGATTCACCAACCGCCACGCTATATATTAGCCGCCGTTGTTAAGCAATTAACACTTACTTAAATAAAGTAATACGACTGTAGCTCAGTTGGTTAGAGCACTACCTTGACATGGTAGGGGTCGGTGGTTCGAATCCACTCAGTCGTACCAACGTTTAAAAAAGTATAATTGAAGGAAAAAGCACTACCTACTCTTGATCACCCGGTCCAAAGGTCAGTAGTTCGAATCCACTCAGTCGTACCAACATTTAAAAAAGTATAATTGAAGGAAAAAGCACTACCTACTCTTGATCACCCGGTCCAAAGGTCAGTAGTTCTAATCCACTCAGTCGTACCAACATTTAAGTAAAACCTCAAAAATTGTACGACTGTAGCTCAGTTGGTTAGAGCACTACCTTGACATGGTAGGGGTCGGTGGTTCGAATCCACTCAGTCGTACCACTTCAAAGTAATAAAAAAAAACTAAAAATACCGAAAAATAAGCACTACCTACTCTTGATCACCCGGTCCAAAGGTCAGCAGTTCGAATCCACTCAGTCGTACCAACATTTAAGTAAAATAAATAAAAGTACATCTGAAGGAAAAAGCACTACCTACTCTTGACCACCCGGTCCAAGGGTCAGTAACTCGAATCCATTCAGTCGTACCAATTAAACAATACATTTCAAACGGTTAAAAACCTAAATAATCTATCTATATAATTTTTACGCTGAATTTAAATTCTAAGTTTTTATTATTTTGTATTCAAAATTTAGAACTGACTAAAGCCAAATCCAAAAAACCGTCCTAAATATTATGCTTTTCATCGAGTTGTTCCTAAAACAATATCTGAACGCCTAAAGCTATTTTCAGTTAAAATAGACCACTTCTTAGCAAGTGTATAACTTTACAGTAGTTTAGATTGAGCAACAAAAAATTTAAACAATTACCTTTCAACAGTTTGAGGAAGAATCCCTATGTGGTATTACTTACCTTAAACTCATTTACTTGCTTAATGTTTTTATTTAGTTTTAACAATACCTCAATAAGTGTATCAAGCTCTTTTTGTGAAACCCCTTGTAATAACAATCTTTCTCGCTCTAAAGCTACATAGAGAATTTTATCATGTAACTTTTCACCTTTTTCCGTCAGCTTTGCTAATGATGAACGACCATCTTTAGCATTTTTTATAAAGCTAATATGGCCTAACGTTTGTAATTGTTTTAAAGCTCGACTAACAGCGGCTTTATCTAAACCAATGACCTGACAGATGCGATTTGCAGAAATATTTGATTCCACCTTGAGCATTGCTAATACACGCCACTCAATAACGCCTACATTAAAATTTTTCCGATAGCATACAGATGCACCACTTGAGAGTTTATTAGAAAGAAAATTTACAAGCGCAGGTATATATCGTTCAAGATCTAGCTGCTTAGCACTAGGTTCTTTGGGTTTAGAAGGCATTGGTTTTTCCAATTTTCAGGGTATAAATAAATTTTACTAGGTAAATCTTGAGATTAAAACTATTTATGATCATTGCTTATTACGATCAAAGAGTTTTACATTCATAACGTTAACATTAAGTTAATCTCTACACTCAAATTATAGTTGACACCTCAACTAAAATTCAACATTATAAACATAAAGTAACAAACATTAGGAACTTTATGTTTTCAGTAAACGTGCGCAGTAAAAAGGTTGAAACACCTAATATTGTCAGTTTTGAGCTAATACCTATAAATGGGCAAGCTTTACCTAAATTTGATGCGGGTAGCCACATTGATGTGGTACTTAAAGATAAAATAACTCGTCAGTACTCACTTATCAGCCATCCTCAATCCGATGAGTTTTATAAAATAGCTGTATTAAAAGATGCCAATTCACGAGGAGGCTCAATTGCACTTCACTCTGATGTGCAAGTCGGTGATACATTATCAATTTCTGATCCTCGCAACCTCTTTGCACTCAATTCAACTCATAATAAAGCACTATTATTCGCAGGCGGTATAGGCATTACTCCGATAATCTCAATGGCAAGAGAGCTTGATATTAACGGCGTTGATTTTGAGCTTCATTATCATGCTAAATCCCCCGTAGAGGCTGCTTTTTATCAAGAATTGCTAGAGTGTTCATTTTCTGAAAAGGTATTTTTTCACTTTTCAACCCAGCCAAAAAAAGATGCCAAAGCACTTATTGGGGAATTCAAAGCGAATACGCATTTATACACTTGTGGCCCAGCAGCTTATATGGAATATATTTTTGACAGTGCAAAATCAAATAACTGGAAAGACGAGTACTTACACAAAGAAAATTTTAAAGCTGAACCTAAAGCAGAAGGTACTGAAGATATTCCGTTTAAGCTCATTTTGAGCCGTTCAGGCTTAGAAATTGATGTTTCTGCAGAGCAAACCGCATTAGAAGCAATGGAAGATGCGGGTATTGAGTTAGACGTATCATGCGAAATGGGAATTTGCGGGACATGCGTTACCTCTGTGACATGCGGTATACCCGACCACAGAGATGAATTCTTTACTGCTGATGAAAAGGCAAAAAACGATAGGTTCACACCCTGTTGTTCAAGAGCGTTAAGCGACTCTCTAACGCTAGATTTATAGAGAAAATTTTAACACTAGACTTTACACGAGACACTTATGACCACACATACACAAACTAATTCGGACACTAAAACCCCCTTTCCTCTTAACATGTGGTACTTAGCAGCACTAAGCAAAGAGTTAACCGACAAGCCACTAGCTCGCACTTTATTAAACACCCCTATAGTTTTATTTAGAGATGCACAAGGCCATGCTAGCGCACTTGAAGATCGTTGTTGCCATCGCCAACTACCTTTATCGATGGGAACACTTGAAAAAGAAGGATTAAGATGCGGTTATCATGGTCTATTATTTAATGGCCAAGGCCAATGTCTTGAAGTACCAGGGCAAAAAAAAGTTCCAAGAAAAGCAAAAGTAACGCCTTTTACACTTAAAGAGCAAGATGATTTAATTTGGATTTGGTTTGGTTCAGAGCAAGGCTCAACCCCTGATCAAGACCCACCTCGCTATCTTTATCATTCTGACGAAAAATATGTTTACGATGGTGATGTATATCACTACCAAGCACCATTTCAACTCATACATGACAATTTACTTGATCTTAGCCACTTAGGTTACGTACACCTTAAAACGATTGGTGGTGACGCTAAAACGCATATGCATGCACAAATGGATGTAGAAGCTATAGGTGATAAAGTGACCGTAAAACGTTACATGCCAAATTCAACCCCGCCACCAACATATACAGCTGCTTATCCATTTAAAGATAAAATAGATCGCTGGCAAGAAATTGAATTCTATCCATCACATTTAAGGATATGGACTGGCGGTATTGACGCAAACAGTGAATCGGTAACTAACCCTAACCGTGGCGGCTTTCATATGCGTGGCTTACATTGCATAACTCCAGAGACAGAAGAAACATGTCATTATTTTTGGACTATATCAACAAACCCAACAACTGATATTGAAAACGTAAAACAAAAAGTAGTAGAACAAACTCGTTACACGTTCAATGAAGACAAAGTGGTTATTGAAGCGCAACACAAATCAATGAAGCACTTTAAAGGGCAACCTATGATTGATATCCATGTTGATACCGGTGCAAATCACGCTAGGCGAATAATTAAGCGCTTATGTGAAGCTTAAAGGCTTGTTTTAATTATATTAACTCAAACTGAGGTATTACTTTTTCAATGGCCTACAAAGTAATACCTCATCATATTGGACCAAAAATACGCTAATTAAAAATTACGTAGATACTTAGTAGACCAGCTTGCTACCTCTGTTGCTATTAGCAATAATAAACGCATTAAAAAACCCATGTTCTCAAACACCACCTTTTATTATTTTTATAGTCTATGCGTTTAAGGATCATATTTGTTTAAACTCCCTATTACTAACATCGCGCTTATAATTGTATGCAGCGGATCTATTATCGGACCTCTCGGCATGGCCGGCGTCAACATAGCTATTCCAAATCTTGCCGAGGATTTACAAGCAAGCGCTAAAATGATTGGTTGGATGCCGACCCTTTACTTACTTAGTAGCGTGATATTTATGCTGCCTTGCGGGAAAATAGCCGATAACTATGGTCGAAAACGAGTATATGCATTTGGTTTAGGCCTAAATGCACTAGCATCACTGATGTGTGCTATTGCGTCATCAATTGAATGGGTACTTTTTTGGCGTTTTGTACAAGGCGCTGCAGGTGCCATGATTTTTGGTATTGGTGTTGCAATTATTACTTCTATTACGCCAAATAATAAAAGAGGCATGGCACTGGGCACCTCTGCAGCGTGTGTGTATATAGGCTTAAGTGCAGCCCCTGCAATAGGCGGTTGGCTCACCGAAATATGGGGATGGCGGGCTGTATTTTACTCTCAAATTCCGCTTGTCCTTCTGCTACTACTTGCTATTAAACTTTTTTTACATGGTGAGTGGAAAAACGATAAAAAATCCTCGTTTGACTGGTGGGGTACTGCGCTTTTCTCACTCTTTGCAATATGTTTAGTATTAGGACTCAGTGATTTACCCACTATGACTGGATGGGGTTTAACATTACTTTCGGTAATAAGCTTAGGATTATTTATTATTCACCAAAGTAAAAGCAGGCGACCACTAATCAGAGTACAAATGTTCTTAGAAAGCAGAGTATTTAGCTTATCGCTGTCTACATCGTTTTTAATGTACGCCAGTAATTTTTCATTGGCTTTTTTGTTAAGCTTATATCTGCAGTATATTAAAGGGTTAAGTCCTTCTCATGCTGGCCAAATCGTGTTACTGCAAGCGGTTTCTATGGCCATTATGGCACCATTGTCCGGTAAACTTTCAGATAAATTACAGCCACGCATAATAGCTACATTTGGCTGTATAATTGTTATGGTCAGCTTTTTTTTACTATCACTGTTATCTATGGACTCAAGTATCACATACATTAGTGGCTCACTGTTATTGTTAGGTATTGGCTTTGGCTTATTCTCAACGCCTAACAATAATGCAATTATGGGTGCTGTAGATAAGAATGAGTTAGGCGTAGCCTCTTCTTCCATGAATTTATCACGAACAATTGGTAATTTATTTGGAATGAGCTTGGTAAATTTAATTGTGCATTATTACTTAGGGGACAGCACGTTTTCAGCGCAACATAGTCATGCTTTAATGAGTACAATTTCACTCGCGTTTAACGTGTCTTTAGGCTTTGTAATTCTAGCAAGCTGTATCTCGGCATTTCGTGGGAAAGCCTAAATTATGCGTTGCTGATACGGGTTACACGTATAAAAGTAATTATAAATCGTTTTATACGTGTAAGTGTATTTATAAATCGAGTGTTATGGACCCTGTTTTTGCTCTTGAACAACACGGCATAATCAACTTGCCTTCTGCTTTTTCTTTGTCTGTTAAAAAAACATCGCGATGTTCCGGATTGCCTTCCACTACACCAGTTTGGCAAGTGCCACAAACTCCTGATTCACATGCAACTGGTATAAATATCCCATTAACCTCTAGCACTTGAGAAATAGACTGCCCTTCGCCTACAGTAAACTGTTTACCTGAGCTAGCAATTTTTACAGTGAATGACGTGTCTTCTAAAACATTTTCAGCAACCACTGGTGCGGCGAAGTATTCTCGATGTAATCTCTCCTCAGACCAACCTAGCAAACGAGCTTGAGTTAATACATATGTTATAAACTCAGCAGGCCCACATATATACAAGTCAGTACCACGAATATGCTCACCTAGCACCTGTTCTACATCCATACGACCCGATTGCAATTCTTGGCTAAAGTGAAACACTATTTTATCGCTAAACGGCCCTAATTTTAATGCTTCAACAAATGCTGCAGTTTCAGAAGATTTAGCGCAATAGTGAAATGCGAAAGGTGTCCCCAAACTATGTAATGTTTGAGCCATCGTTATTAATGGCGTAACCCCTATTCCACCCGCAATCAGTAATGTATTTTTCTTTGGATTCAGCAATGAGAAGTGATTTTTAGGTTCACTTACTTCGACTTTATCGCCTATTTTTAGGTTATGCACCTCCGCTGAGCCACCACGAGATTGAGGATCTTTTAATACTGCAATTTCGTAGTAACGAGGGTCGCACTGTAACCGACATAGAGAATATTGACGAAGCAAACCATTTGGTAGCTTTATATCAATATGTGCACCTGCCTCAAATGGTGGCAAATTCACATTGTCAGCGCGTCCAAGTACGAGCCTCACAACCGCCTTTGCCTCAATGACCACATTTTTAACAATAACTGAAATCATCTTAATTCCCTTTGTTAAAATGTTACTGATTGGAGTGGTAGCTCGTCTGTAGATATATTTTTCGCATTTATTTCTTTATCGATTAAACGCTCAATGATACGTCGCGACTGAACACCACCGGCATCTATATCAAGCTTTAAAAGATCAAATTGCGGGAAACTCTTCAGATTTTGCTGCTGACGTTCTAATACCTCTAAATCTTCTTGGAAAATACTGCCTTGCCCTTCTCTAATTTTATCAGTTAATGTAACGTCTTGAGCATTAAAGTTACGTGCCATCCCCCAAAAGTACCACATCGTATTTTCAGTCTCAGGAGTAATAAAATCAACCACTGTACTGCTCGCTTTTTTATTCTTTGGTGCATCAAAACCACCATAACCAGCATGTGCTACACCCACATCAATCATTACATGTGATGGCGGCATAAAGCGACAAATTTGCCAACGGTCTACTGGTGTATCCGATGCAAGCCCATTACCCTCCAGAGCAGTTCGCCAAAATGGCGGTGCCATAATATTTTCCATATAACGGCGACAAAAAACTTTATCGCCTTCTACTTCAGTTTGCACCGGAGACTCATCAATTTCTTTTTGACCTATACTACTAGCATGAACGTAGGTTTCATGAGTTAAGTCCATTAGATTATCGATCATTAAACGATAGTCGCATTTTATATGATACAACCCCCCCCCATAGGCCCAAGTATCATCTTCAGCCCAAGGTAAGTGTGGGATAAGATCTGTATTTGCAGCCTCTTTATCACCAGGCCAAACCCAGATAAAGCCAAAGCGCTCCTCAACTGCAAATGACTTCATACACGGAAATTTCTGCACTCGTTGCAGCGGCATTTCTTTTGTTTTACCGTCCTCACCCATTTTTAGACCATGATAGCCGCATACAAGCAAGCCGTCCTCAACATATCCTAAAGATAAAGCTGCTCCACGGTGTGGACAAAAATCTAGCACCGCAGCTACTTTTCCATCCGCCTGACGATAAAAAGCAATACTTTGATCACACACTTTTCGGCCGAGTGGTTTATTGTGATTGATTTCATCACTCATTGCCGCCACATACCATGTATTTTTAATAAAGGTCTGCTTAGCCATACCTTGATCTCCTGTTGTGTTTTTGTTGTCATTGGATCCAATATAAACTAATAATCCAGATAAATAAAACAAACATGCGTAAATTGGATCCATATAATTTTATTTTTTGCACTTTTAGTCACGCTTTAGTTGTAAATTCACACTATTTCAATGACTATATGCAGTGTAGATTCTTAATTGGATCCAGTTTAAAAAGTAATTAAGGTAATTTTTTATGACTAAGTCAGGCCAAAATGCAGTAACCACATTGCGACAAATGATTTTAACTGGAGCACTAAAAACCGGAGAAAGGCTCGTTGAAATTGCCACTTCTGAACGTCTAGGTGTTTCAAGAACGCCTGTAAGAATTGCATTTAGAACACTTGAACAAGAAGGTTTGTTGACCAAACTTCCTAGGCGTGGCTACGAAGTTCGCTCAGTCTCACCAATTGAAATTGAAGGCGCTATTGAAGTAAGAGGAGTATTAGAAGGCCTAGCTGCTCGACAAGCTGCTGAAAACGGCCTTAATGAAGAACAAAAAAATGAAATGCAATCCCTGCTTACTTGTGGTGATTTATTATTTGAAGGGGCCGAGCTAACTGAAGATGACTTAGCAACCTACCATGATATGAACCGCCGTTTTCATCTACTAATTATTGAAGCGTCGGGTAACTTGGCTATCCAGGCTGCACTATCTAAAAATGAGCACCTACCATTTGCATCGGTAAGCGCGCTTGCCATCGACAAAAATAATATGCAAAAAGAGTTTAAACGCTTTGCATTTGCCCATCAGCAACATCACCACGTATTTCATGCAATGCTTTCTCGCCAAGGTGCTCGTGCAGAAGGAATTATGCGTGAGCATGCACAAGCAACACTCGGTTACGATCGAAACTATCACCGAACAGAGCTTAAAAACATACTCACTGTTATTTCGCACGCAAATAAATAACCTGCGCAGGAGTGTTACTCACTCTTACACATTGAATGAGCCATATTCTGTAAGGTATGAAGCTTGCTAATAAAGACGGCCTTTAAATATTACAACTTATTAAGCCTTTGTGCGCTCACGCGAAACCAACATAGCAATGCCCATACCACCACCAATACAAAGTGTTGCTAACCCTTTTGTTTTATTAGCTCGCTGCATTTGATATATCAGCGAGACTAAAATACGACAACCTGAAGCACCTATGGGGTGGCCTAAAGCTACCGCCCCCCCATTTACATTTAATTTTTTAGGATCAAGCCCTAATTCATTAATTACATGCAGCGCTTGGGCTGAAAATGCCTCATTAGCCTCAATTAAATCAATATCATGCACTTGCCAATCCGCTTTTTTACACACGGCTTGCGTAGCGGCTATAGGCCCCACCCCCATATAAAGCGGCTCAACACCTTCGCAAGCGGTAGCTTCAATCACGGCTAAAATAGGTAAGTTTAACTTTTTTGCATACTCGTCTGTAGTAACCACCACCATCGCTGCGCCGTCGTTAATAGTCGAACTATTTCCAGCAGTAACTGAACCGTCTTTTTTGAACGCAGGCCTAAGCTTACTAAGGTTTATAATTTGTGTATCAGCTTTTACTGATTCATCAACATCAAAACTCTGGATATCGCCTCCACGTTTTGCAATATAAATAGGGGCAATTTCATCTTTGAATAAACCACTGCTAATAGCATTTGCTGCTTTTTGCTGTGAATGAACTGCAAATTCATCTTGTTCCGCTCTAGAAACAGCAAATTTTTCAGCTATATTTTCAGCTGTAATTCCCATATGTATATTTTCGCGACTATCCCACAAACCATCTTTTATCAGGCTATCAACCAAAGATAAGTCACCTAATTTTTTAGGTACTCTATTATTGGGTAATACGTGCGCCGCCTGAGACATACTTTCTTGCCCACCAGCAACCACCATTTTAGCATCACCGCAAAGAACTGATTGCGCAGCCAATTGCACCGCTTTTAGTCCTGAGCCACATACGTGATTAATAGTAAAAGCAGACACATTAATAGGTAGTCCGGCATTAAGTGCTGTCTGCCTTGCTGGATTTTGGCCACAACCAGCTGTTAGCACCTGCCCTAAAATCACCTCCTCAATGTGTGGCTTTACTTGCGGTGTTTCATCAAGAACGGTTTTAAGTAACTGACTACCTATTTCAATAGCTGATAGGCTTGATAAACTTTGTCCAAAACCACCAATTGCGGTTCTTTTTGCAGCAACAATAACAGCCTTCATGCTACCACCTCGGGCAAGTCCATTTCGGGTACATGCTCAGGAATAACAAGCTCACCTGCTGTTAACCGTTGAATATCTTCTACCGAGACATTCGGCGCCCTTTCTAACAAATGAAATTTACCGTCTTTAATTTCCATAAAAGCGAGATCAGTTAGCACTTTTTTAATACAGCCCTTACCAGTTAGTGGCAGTGTACAATTTGCTAATAACTTTGATTCACCATGCTTTGATGCATGGGTCATAGTGACAATAATGTTATCGGCACCCGCCACTAAGTCCATAGCACCTCCCATCCCTTTAATTAACTTACCAGGGATCATGTAAGACGCAATATTACCATTCACATCTACTTCAAAGGCACCTAATACGGTTAAATCAACATGCCCGCCACGGATCATGGCAAACGACTCTGCACTATCAAAAACAGAGGCGCCGGTTGCCATAGTCACCGTTTGTTTGCCGGCATTAATTAAATCAGCATCAATTTCTTGCTCTGTTGGAAATTGACCCATGCCTAATAAGCCATTTTCAGATTGAAGCATTACTTCAATACCTTCAGGGACATAGTTAGCAACAAGCGTCGGAATACCAATGCCTAAGTTAACGTAGTATCCATCTTGTAGTTCTTGCGCAACACGCATTGCTAATTGCTCTCGGGATAAAGCCATTGTTACACTCCTTGAACTTGTTTAGCACGAGTTGTGCGTTGTTCTATACGTTTTTCAAATGAACCTTTAATAACCCGATCCACATATATCCCAGGGGTATGAATTTCATCGGGATCTAATTGCCCTGCTTCAACAATTTCTTCAACTTCAACAACCGTAACTGTGCCAGCTGTTGCAACTAAAGGATTAAAATTACGTGCTGTTTTTCGATAAACTAAATTACCATATGTATCAGCTTTCCAAGCTTTAACAATGGCAAAATCACCTTTAATCGACTCTTCTAAGATGTAAGTTTTACCATTAAAGTTACGTTCTTCTTTTCCTTGTGCAACTGGAGTTCCATAACCCGTTGCGGTGAAAAAGGCAGGAATACCGGCACCACCGGCACGCATTTTTTCGGCTAATGTGCCTTGAGGGGTCAATTCAACATCCAGTTCACCAGACATCATTTGTCGCTCAAACTCTGCATTTTCGCCAACATAAGAGGCAATGATCTTTTTGATTTGTCGTTTTGCAAGCAGCAACCCTAAACCAAAGTCATCAACGCCACAGTTATTTGATACGACCGTTAGCTCTTTTGTGCCTTTATTACTAATTTCCTTGATTAAATTTTCAGGTATACCACATAAGCCAAAGCCACCAGCTAAAACGGTCATACCGTCTTCAAGTCCTTCAAGCGCTTGAGAATACGTAATTACTACTTTATTAAATCCAGCCATTGTTTAAGTCCAAATTAAGAATGTGTTTATTAGTTTGACAACAAAGCAAGATATAGTTAATTTTATAATTATGTTTTATTAATTAGTTTTTCTTATAAATGAATATAAAACAATTGAAGGCATTTACGCAGGTGGCTTCCAGCCTAAGCTTTGTAGAAGCCGCAGCTAAATTACACTTATCGCAACCCGCGCTTAGTTTAAGTATCAAAAATTTAGAAGAGAGCTTGGGCGGTAAATTATTAACTCGCACAACACGTACATTAGTACTCACCCAAGAAGGTAAAGCATTTTTACCTGTCGCTAAAAACTTATTAAACCAAATAGACGCAGCAGAACGAGAGATGAAAAAGCGATTTGCACTGGATCTTGGGCATACATCTATCGCAGCCATGCCCTCTTTTGCCAGTTCAATTTTGCCAAAAATAATTAAGCGTTTTCATACAAAGTACCCAAACATAAAACTCTCAGTGGACGATGTCTTATCTGATACGGTTATTGACTTGGTAAATGCTGACTTGGTGGAACTCGGTATTTCATTTGAGCCTAAACATAATGGTGACTTAGTATTTCATCCGCTTTATAACGATCAATTTATTGTGGTTTTACCTCAATTTCATCCGCTTGCTAAGTGCCATAGTATTAGTTGGTCGGAGCTACTAAAGTTTGAGTTAATTACTCTGCAAAGTCCCTCTTCTGTCAGAGGGCTAATTGAAGACACTCTCTCGCAGCATAACATTGCACTCAACCCTGCATTTGATGCGCACCAGTTAGCGACTGTTATAAGGATGGTGAGTAATGATTTAGGAGTGGCTGTTGTACCTGCACTTTGCAAAGAGCAAGCATTAGAAGCAGGCGTAATATGCAGAGAAATAAATTCCCCTATTATTGCAAGACGTGTAGGCGTTATTTCTAAACCTATCACGTCTTTATCTATCGCGGCTAAATCAATGCTTGAAACAATTAAGCTCTATTCATTGGAGTTAAGAGATTGAATTTAGGCCCATTGAATGTTCAAACAGGTGCCTTATTTGTATCATCACACTTTAAATCTCTTGCACCTTTACTTTTTATTGCAGCGACCAGCGATGCAATTGCACAACAAATAGCAATTAGCACAAGCACAGCACTCAAAGAGTCCAATGTTTTTTGAAGTAAAGTTACAACAATAGGTGCTGTAAACTGACCTAAAAAGAACATACCCGTCCACATCCCAGTTCCTTTACCACGTACATTTTCAGGGAGTAGCTTTAATACCCATGTTAAAGTCGTTGGTAATAAAGAGCCAAAACCCAAGCAACCAATAAAAATAGCTATTGATGAAATTACAATTGAAGAAGACACTGCTGTTGCAAAGTAACCAAAGGCACTTAAACCAAAACCAACACATAATAAAAGTGGCCCTGAGATATGCTTAATTTTTCCGTAACAAAATGCACCTAATGCAACACCTATATTTGCTAAAGCTCCTATTCCGCCAATAATAGCAGGCGTCACTGCCTGACTAATCGACAGTACTTCACCTAGTTTTACAATCATAGAATAAAAAATAATACCAACAAATAGTGTTATAAATAATAGAGGCAGTACTTTTTTTACAGGGAATCCCGTGAGTTGTTTGTCCTCATTTGCTCTTACTTTAGGTTCAAATAAGTTTAAAGCAACCAGCAAAGCAACA
The DNA here is from genome assembly GCF_014164385.1 of Pseudoalteromonas sp. SG43-3. NCBI lineage: Bacteria > Pseudomonadati > Pseudomonadota > Gammaproteobacteria > Alteromonadales > Pseudoalteromonadaceae > Pseudoalteromonas > Pseudoalteromonas sp. SG43-3. The sequence continues at coordinate 85,197 of NZ_JACJFC010000014.1, read as the reverse complement.
GGCAAGGCAAGTAAGTATAAAACAAATGGGCCTCTTGAACCCAATACTTCACCCAACATACCGCCAAGTGCAATGAGAAAAATAGCACTTAAGCTCACTGACGCTATTTGTATAGAAATCCATTTTTGTCTTTCTTTTCCTATGAAGTAGTCAGCAATTAATGCGGTAGCAATTGTCATAATAACCGCTTCTGTAATACCTAAAAAAATACGAGATACTATTATATGAGATAAACTTTCCAAGAAATAAGGTAATACCCCAACAGCGCTGTATATTAACAGAGCAAAAATAAGGAGCGACTTCCTGCCAAACTTATCAGAAAGAGAACCCGCAATTGGAGAGAATACAGCAACACAGAGTGCAGGAATAGTCATAGCAATAGGCACTAAAACCTCATAACCACTAATATGCTTAAACTCTTCAAGTAACATAGGCAGCACAGGAACAAGGGAGATGACTGCCATAACAGGCATAATAGCCGCTAAAATTAAAATAATACCGTGTTTAGTAGAAGCCACAGTGGGCGAGATAGTATTCATAAAAACTTCCTTTAATTATTGTGTGTTTTGCTTAGTGTGTTGTCGGGTCATTAAATACAAACCCGAAGGCTCCACTATGTGTTGAAAGTTTCCAATTGTAGAATTTAATATTTAGATAGAATGTATCACGTAAATAAATAGTTAATTGCAATTACCTTTTTTATCACCTTTCCTCGCTAGAGTGCCTAGTTCTCTCATGTATCTATGAAATAGGTAACTTCAATCATAAAAATCAATTAACTTGATATGCAGTTTTTACTTTATCTTTACTTTTGCGTTGCACACACATCGCAATCTCGTCACTTGTATTAACAAGTTATTAGTAAAACGCTTTTACACACACAATTATAAGGATAGAACTATGAACAAATCGTATTTACGTTCATGTATTCTGACTGCATGTTTAGCACCTTTAGCTATTTCGGCTCAAACTGCCGAAAAAACTACAGAACCTAAAGCAGATAGTGGTATTGAGTTAATAACGGTTACAGCACTTAGAAAAACAGAAAGTTTACAAGATGTGGCTGTACCTATTGATGCCGCAACAGGTAAAGAACTATCACGCATCGGTGTTACCGATGCAACAGGGCTTAATAAAATATCACCTGCACTCAATGTTGTCTCTGGTGGCGGCTCTAATACTGTATTTTTTGTCAGAGGCGTTGGTAACTTTGCTGTAAATGCATACACAGATGCTGCTTTAGCATTTAACGTAGACGGTGTATTTTTAGGGCGCCCAACAGCCACAACGGCATCATTTTTAGATGTAGAACGTATAGAGGTTTTAAAGGGACCTCAGGGCACTCTTTATGGCCGAAATGCAACAGCGGGTGCGATCAATGTTATTTCAACAAAACCTGAACTTGGTGAGACATTTGGCAATATTTCTATTGGTGCTGCTAACTATGGAACAATAACAGCTTCTGGTGCTGTCAATTTACCAATAAGCGATGACTGGGCAGCTCGTTTTGCGATTGGCAAAACTAAAAATGACGGCTACAACGATGATGGTACAGCGGCAACAGATGATACCGCATTCCGCGCACGTTTATTTGGTGAGTTTTCAGAAGATGTAAACCTTACCGTCACTGCAGATTACTCAACAACAAAAGGCAATGGTAATTCACCTTCATTTGAAGGTAGTTACGGATTCCCACTCCAAGGAAGTAATAACCACCCAAAAAATATTCCAGGTTACAACTTCAATCCTGCTCCAGATAACGTATCAGCTCCTCATACAGGCCCAGGTACACCAGCTGCAGTTGAATACTACACAGGCCAAATAACCTCGCCAGCATTTACTTCTATCACTCCCCTATATGACCCTTATATAGACAACGAGTATATGGGGGTGTCGGCAGAGTTAAACGTTGCAACATCATTGGGTGATCTAACAATTATTCCGGCTTATAGAGAGAATACGGTTGACGTTTTATTTAATAATCCCGCTTTCCAAGCAGCTATTAATCAAGAAAATCACCAGCAATCTAGTTTAGAAGCTCGTTTCTCTACAACCGTAGGGGCGCTTGATTTAATTATGGGTGGCTTTTACTTTGATGAAAAAGTTGATGGTCTAGCCTCATTTAACCAATACAGCTTGCAATCAACGCAAGATATTGAAAACTCCAGTACAAAGTCAACCGCGTTTTTTGTTCATGGTAAATATCACATCTCTGATGATCTTAGACTCGTTGGTGCTGTGCGTTGGACCAAAGATAAAAAAGAATTTAAGGGACAAGCGGATGTATTTCTAAATTTATGTATTAGAGATTTACCAGCCTACCCTGGCGGACCAGAAATCCCTAATTGTGACGGTGCGCCAGTTATTCCTGTTGGTGCAACTGTTGCAGAAACAATTGCATCTATTGATCCAGCGGATTTGCCAGAAGGAGCTCCTATAGCTAATCGAGGTCCTGTTCCGTATGGCCAAATTCCGTTGTTTCCTGGTGCGCCAGATAACCTGCGTGCAAACTTGCTTTTCATTAACCAAACACAAATTGACCGTGTTCAAGAAAATGACGAAATAACGTATCGAGCAGCAATAGAATACGATATTGCTGATAGTAATTTACTCTACACTAGTTACGAAACAGGCTATCGTTCAGGAGGGTTTAGTCCAACAGCAGGTCGTGAAGAGTTTTTACCTGAGTATATAAATGCATGGACATTTGGTTCTAAAAATAGATTTTTAGATAATTATTTACAAATCAATGCTGAGGCATTTATTTGGGATTATGAAGATCAACAGGCAAGTCACTTTGGTATTGATGGTAATGGTAATTCTGCATTCTTTACTGAAAATATAGGTCAATCAAGTATTAAAGGCGTTGAAGTTGATATTCTTTATCAACTGACTGAAGCAACACGAATCAAAGGTAATATTCAATACCTAAAAAATGAGATTGAAGAGTTTAGTTACCTTCAAAAAACGCCAGACGAAGCTGTAAATGTTGTGACTGGTTGTGACACAACGGTAATAAGCATGACTGATGGGGAGCCCACATATAATGTCAACTGTTCAGGTAAGGAAGGCAGAAACTCGCCATCACTTTCTTTAACTGCAAGTATTAACCATTACTTAGAGTTTAATAATGGTTATTCGGCATCGGTGTCTTTTGATGCTCGTTACCGCGACGAACGTTGGGTTGGCTTTGACTTCTTACCATCACAGCGTGCTGAAGATGTTATTACCTTAGACACTTCTATGCAATTATTTTCAGCAAATGATAAGTGGTCAATTCTCGCATATGTAAGAAACATAACTGACGAAGAGATAAAAGCAACATCACAGTTATTTGCAAATGGTGGCAACACCATGGTATCAACCTATGAAAAACCAAGAACATACGGCATTACATTTAAATATGACTTCTATTAAGAGAGCACACACAATGAAAAAAAGTAGTATTTTATTTAATTTATTTCTATCTATAGGCTGTTTAGCATTTACGTTTAACGGTAACGCAAGCGAAACAAAAAATGAGTGGATAACTCTAGGTACGATGGCAGGCCCTATTCCTAATGCAAAACACTCTCAACCAGCTAATGCGATGCTTGTTAATGGTAATACCTATTTAGTAGATGCGGGTGATGGAACTGCAGGGCAATTAGCAAAAGCAGGACTTAATATAAAGGATGTGGATGCTATATTTTTAAGTCACCTTCACTTTGATCACACAGGTGGTTTGCCTGCAATTATTAGCTTAAGGTGGCAAACAAGTGCTAATAATGAGCTTGTTATATATGGCCCGCCAGGTACTCAGCAAACCGTTGATGGTATTTTTAAATACATGACTTACGGTGCATTAGGTCATTATGGTGTTCCTGGTCAAGTTCCAGCTCCTGCAAATAACAATATTAAAGTAATTGAGGTTCAAGATGGCTCAGATATTAAATTTGATGACTTTACCCTAAATGTAATTAGAAACACTCATTATAGCTGGCCAAAAGGCAGTGACGAATGGAACAAGTTTCAAGCTTTATCGTTTAAGTTTACACTGGATGATGGTTATACTGCTGTTTACACTGGTGACACGGGCCCTAGTAAGGCCGTAGAAAAACTCGCAAACGGCGTTGATTTATTAGTTAGTGAGATGATGGATATTGATCATACCGTTAATCAAATTAAGAAAACGAATCCTCGTATGCCAGAGAAAAAATTTAAAGGTATTCATAGGCACCTTTCAAAGCATCACTTATCTCCTCAGCAGGTCGGTGAGCTGGCTAAAGCAGCAGACGTAAAAAAACTCGTTATTACTCATATGGCGCCAGGGTTAGATACTTCAGAGGAAATCGACTTTTATACCAAGCAAGTGCAAGGTGAATACAAAGGGACGATATCAATAGCTCAAGATTTGAATCGGTATGAATTAAAGCACTGACCTAATTATATAAAACTATAAGTCGCCTATTAAGGCGACTTTTTTATAAGTTTTGTGCAGTAGAAATTACTTTTTCTCTTAACCACCGGTGTATAGGGTCGTTATTAAGTGTAGGGTGCCACATCATTGATTCAACTAAAAGGGGTGTATCAAAGGGAAATGAAACGACCTTTAAACCATGCTTTTGTGCGTGTATATTGGCAAACTTTTTGGGTAAAATAGCTACGCGTTGAGTCCCCTTCAAAGTATAAATCATAGTAGAAAAGTCATTTGTAATAATATCAACTTTTCGACTTCCTCCCATCGTCTCCGTTAACCATGTTTCAATACTTAAATGACTTGTTCGTGCAAAACCTACCGACACATGCCCCATACTGCCAACTTGTTCAGCTGAAATTACATCACCAGCAACTAACTTGTTATCCATATCGACTACACATGCAAGTTCATCAACCATAAGTAATGAACTAGGGTAACCATCAAGCATTACCGATTCCGGTGCTATAAATAAATCGGCTCCTCCTTTGGTAAGTATATTAACTTCATGCGAAAACGGCGATAAAAACTCAAACGTCAATAATGGAGCTAACGTAGCAAGCTCGGTTAAAATACTAGAAAACAGAACTTGAATAACATAATCCGATGCAACAATTTTGAAATGACGTTCACTTTTTAATGGATCATTAAATCGCTTACCAATAATCCCGCCTCTAATGGTTGTCAGTACTTCAGTAATTGGTACTTGAACTTCAAGCGCAAAAGGTGTCGGTTGCATAGTTTTACCAACTTGCACCAACAAGTCATCCTCGAAAAAGGCACGTGCTCTACCCAAAATACTGCTCATAGCAGACTGCGATAAATGCAGTCTCTTAGCGCTTTTGGTTATGTTTTTTTCTTCTAGTAAAACATCTAATGCAACCAGTAAATTTAAATCTAAATGCTCAAATCTCATAACATTGGCCCACTGCTGATTTTTAAATTTTGATTATTTTTAAGTATTAAAATTATTGATACAACCTATCTAAACATTCAATTTCATCAATTGCAAATGAAGTATTAATATGACTTAAACCAAAGTTTAACAACATCTGCGGACACACAATGAAATTTGCAACAATTAATAATTCAAAACCAGATGGTCAGCTTGTATTAGTCTCAAAGGATCTAACTGACTACGTAGACATTAGCGACCTAGCCGGCACGCTCCAAGAGGCACTAGATTTATGGCCTGCTATACAAGATAAGCTTTTACTTCGCTACGAGGCACTTAACGCACTTGAGCTAACAGGCATTAATAAAGTGTGTAACACTCAATTAATGGCCCCTTTACCACGTAGTTGGCAATGGTTAGACGGTTCACTTTTTTTAAATCATGGCGTGTTGATGCAGCAAGCATTTCATCTGGACCCAATCGAAGATGCTGATATTTATCCACTTGTTTATCAAGGTGCTGGCGATAGCTTTCTTAGCGCTAATGATAAAATTGCAGCTCCAAGTAACGAAGTTGGTCTTGATTTTGAGGGCGAATTTGGCGTGATGGTCGGTGACATCCCAATGGGGAGTAGTCCAGAGTTTGCACTTGAGAAAATACGTCTAATAGTCATGCTTAACGACATCAGCTATCGCGCACTCGGGCCAAGAGAAATGAAAACAGGTTTTGGCTTTGTACAAGCTAAAGGCCCTACCAGCTTCGCACCATTTGCTATTACCCCTGATGAGCTTGGTGAAAACTGGCGTAATGGTCGTATTTCACTGCCACTAGAAGTTTACCGTAACGACAAATGGTTTGGTGCGCCTGATGGCACAGAGATGTTTTTTGGTTTTCATGAATTAATTGCCCATGTCGCTAAAACTCGCCCTATTAAAGCGGGCACCGTGTTTGGCTCAGGTACTGTTTCTAACGCAGATATTAGTAAAGGACAAGCCTGTATCTCAGAGCTACGTGCTAAGGAAATGATTGCCACAGGCAAACCACAAACAGACTTTTTACAATCTGGCGAAACAGTTCATATGCGAGTACTAGATTCGCAGGGCAAGTCAATATTTGGAGATATAAAACAAGAAGCCATAATGGAGAATACACATGTTTAATCCATCACAATACACATTAATCGATTTATCGGTAACGCTTGAGAATAACCCCTATACCGATCCACCGCCATTATTACCAAAAATCGAGTATACCGACCACCAACAAGGTTGGCCAGAAATGTCATCAATGTTCCCTGGTTTAAAAAAAGATCAACTCCCAGGGAATGAATCGTGGGCGGCTGAACGTTTAGAGATCACCACTCATAGTGGCACTCACATGGACGCACCATGGCACTATGCCTCTACCACAGATGGTGGAAAACCAGCCTTTGGTATTGATGAGTTGCCCTTGGAGTGGTGTTTTCAACGCGGTGTTAAATTAGATTTTAGAGATTTCCCTGATGGTTATGTAATTACTGCCCTAGACGTTGAAAAAGAGCTAGCCCGAATTAATCACACCTTATCGCCGTTAGACATCGTTTTAGTCAATACCCGTGCAGGCTCTGTTTACGGTAAGCCTGGTTACCTTGATGCTGGTGTTGGTATGGGCCGCGAAGCCACCTTGTATCTTTTAGAGCGCGGTATAAAAGTTGTGGGTACCGACGCTTGGAGCTGGGATGCTCCTTTTAAATTCACTAAACAACGTTTCGAAGAAAGCGGCGACCCATCAATCATTTGGGAAGGCCATAAAGCGGGTCGCGACATTGGTTATGGGCAAATGGAAAAGCTAGCAAACTTAGCATCACTACCAAGTAGTGGTTTTTTAGTTTCATGTTTTCCTTACAAAATTAAACATGCCTCAGCAGGTTTTGTCAGAGCTGTCGCATTTCTAGAAAAGTAGTTGAGCACAACACATTAATTTATTAAGAGGTTATTATGTTTAAGTATTTCCCGACGAATTATGTATGGAATTTATCAGTAAATTTAGCTATCGAAATGGGCGCTCGCATTGGCGAAATCGAAGAAATGTGTGGCCCTTTACAAGAGGCTGCAAAATCACCAGATAAAGAAGGCGTTCAAGCATTTAGAGACACGTGGGCTAAAATGGCCGATAAACTATGTGGTCTTGCTGAAGAAGATCTAGAACGCGGCAGACTGCTTTCTGCAGGGTACAAATATAATCGCGCTGCAACCTACCTTATAACCTGTGAACGCATTCAAGCACATGGCGCCTCGGGAAGAACAGAGCTGTATAAACGTTCACTTTCGCTTTTTCAAAAATCAATCGAACTGGGTCACGAAAACTGTGAACGCGTGGAAATTCCTTATGAAGGCAAACACCTTAGTGCTCTTTATGTCAAAGCCAGAGGCGTTAAAGGCCCTGCCCCTATTCTTATACAAATAAACGGCCTAGATTCATCAAAGGAAATGAAATATCGCGTTGGTTTACCACAATGGTTAGCAGAACGTGGCGTTTCATCACTTGTTTTAGATCAACCAGGTACAGGTGAAGCGTTAAAGCTACAAGACTTCCATGCTCGTTTTGACACTGAGCATTGGGCAAGTGTTGTTGTTGATTGGTTAGAACAACATGATGAAGTAGATAGCAAGCTAATTGGCATGGAAGGTGTCTCTTTAGGTGGCTATTACTGCCCTCGTGCGGTAGCGAATGAACCGAGACTTGCCCTAGGCTGTGTATGGGGTGCAAACCACGATTGGCGTGACGTTCAAAAACGTCGCTTAGAAAAAGAAGGTGACTTCCCCGTACCTCATTACTGGGCACATGTGCAATGGGTTTGGGGTGCAAAAAATATGGATGATTTCATGGAAATTGCTGAAAACGTCCACCTTGATGGTCAAATTGAAAAAATTAAAGTGCCATTTTTAGTCACTCACGGCGCTAAAGATTCGCAAATTCCACTTAAATGGGCCGAGCGCACCTTTGAGCAACTAGTCAATAGCCCTAAGCGTGAGCTAAAAATCTTTACAGAACGAGAAGGTGGTGTACAGCACTCTAGCTTCGACAACAGTTCAAACGCGGGTCAGTACATAGCTGATTGGGTAGCTGAAACATTTAACGAATTAAAAAAACAATAAGGATCACACCATGAATATTATTGGCCCCGATACGCTTGTTTTTGGTGTTGAAGACACCGAGAGTTGTAAGCAGTTCGCACTAGATTATGGCTTAACACAAAAAACTGAAACACGATTTGTTGCTCTTGATGGCACAGGTATTGAGATTAAAAAAGCAGATGACAGCTCATTACCGAATCCTCTTGCTACCGGTTCAATGCTGCGTAAAACAATTTACGGTGTAAAAGATCAGCATACAATAGATGCTTTAAAAACAGAGCTTGAAAAAGACCGAACAGTAACAACTTTAGACGATGGCAGTATCGAATCTGTTGACGATTTAGGGTTTGTTATTGGTTTTCAAGTGACCATACGGCAATCGCTCGAGAATCTACCAGCAGAAAAAGTCAACGCGCCAGGGTGTGAAAACAACCGTGCTGTAAACAATATTGGTATTAATACAGACTTCAAGGCAAAGCCTCGTAGCCTTTCTCATGTTGTGTATTTTGTACCGGATGCCGTTAAAGCTGAAGCTTTTTACGCACAGCGTTTAGGCTTCATTACAACGGATCGTTTTACCCATGTAGGTCCTTTTATGCGCCCTGCCGGTACCAACGATCACCACACATTATTTTTTATAAATACCCCGCCACACATGCAAGGTATTGAGCATTTCACTTTTCATATGAGCGGACCAACAGAAGTTTCTCAGGCAGGTACTGCCTTAGTTAATAAAGGCTATCAAAGCTTTTGGGGGCCAGGTCGTCATATATTCGGATCAAACTGGTTTTGGTACTTCAAAAGTCCGTTTGGCTGCAACATTGAATATGATGCTGATATGGATTTACACGATGATGAATGGACTGCACGAGAAGCAATGCCGGGTGCTGATAATTCGCAAGCTTTCTTGCTGCAGTACCGCGAAAAGTGGGCACCAATGGGCCCACCTCCCGGTAAACCAGAGTAATCATGAGTAAAGTATTTATCGCCTATAAAAGCGATATTACAGAGGGTCAAGCTAAAGGCTTTGACCCTCTTAATCAAGGGCGCGACAGCCTCTTTATAGTTCATAAAAATGGGGAGTATTATGGCTATAAAGATATCTGTCCTCACTACGGTGATACCACATTACCTTGGAAAAAAGATAAATACTTAGATTCAAAAAGTGATCAAATAGTCTGTGCTGCTCACGGCGCTTTATTCGAAATTAGCACTGGTATTTGCACACAAGGGCCATGTAAAAATCAGGCCTTAACAAACATTGAATTAGATATTCACCAACACAATGAAATTTGGGTGGATATAACAACAATAAAGGAGTTCTAAAATGAACCCGTGTATTTCTAATGTATTAATAATTGGTGGTGGCTTCTCTGGTATGTCGGCAGCCATCGAACTTGAGAAAAAAAATATAGCTGTCGATTTGGTAGAAATTGATCCTAACTGGCGAGCAGAAGGGGCTGGGATCAGTTTAGGTGGAGCTACAATTCGAGCTTTTCAACAACTTGGAATTTTAGAAGAGTTTTTAGCAAAAGGCAGTGCCCATGAAGGGTTAGATATATATGCCCCACATGGTTTGCACCTGGCCCATATACCAACGCCATTAATGGCTAATGCTAATATTCCAAAAGCGGGCGCTATAATGCGACCAGCACTTGCACAAATTTTGGCAAATAAAACGAAACAAACCAATGCCAATGTTAGGCTTGGCTGTACATTTTCATCTATTGAACAAGACGAAAATGGGGCAACAGTAACCTTTACCGATGGCACAACAAAAACATATGACCTAATTATTGGTGCTGATGGCTTGTACTCAAAAGTACGACAAGTCACATTCCCTGAAGCTGAAAAGCCTAAATTTGTAGGCCAAGGTGTATGGCGAGCCGTACTGCCTCGCCTTGAAGGCATCGATAACACGGTAATGTGGGTAGGCGAACATATTAAAGTAGGGGTTAACCCTATGTCGAAAAACGAAATGTATATGTTTGTTACAGAGGATAAAATTGAAAATAATTATATTGAACCAAAAGACTTTTTACCTTTATTAAAAGCACTTGTAGCCAAATTTCCAGCACCGGTAGTACAAGAAATACATGCTCACCTAAATGAAAACTCTAAAATTGATTACCGACCACTTGAAGGGTTATTAGTTAAAGAAGCATGGCATAAAAACCGAATCGTACTTATTGGCGATGCAGTACATGCAACGACACCTCATTTAGCGTCGGGTGCATGTATAGGTATTGAAGACGCTATTGTACTGGCTGATGAACTAACTAAGCATGCTCAGTTAGAACACGCACTAACCGCTTTTAAAGAGCGTCGTTGGGAGCGTTGTAAGCTTGTTGTTGAAAACTCAGGTCGACTTGCTCAAATTGAAATAGAAGGAGGCGACAAAGCTGAGCACTCTGCAATTATGCGCGACTCCCATATTGCTTTAGCTAAAGCAATATAACTGACCCGATTTTAGGTTAACTAGGTTGTTAATACCCCTTCGCTGAAAATGAGTGACAGCGAGGGGGTATTATTTATATTATCCCAACTAATTATAAAAATAACGGACGCCTTGCCATATCAAATGCAGGGATAAAAAGCTCAAAATAAGTCGTAATACCTTTTTAAAATTAGATGTGGGAATCTTATTTAATACATGTAAACCTATAAACGTTCCGAACACACCACTAATAACCATACAAAAAATTAAAGGCAGCCAATTAAAAAATGCAAATCCAACAACGCTAAAAACCGCCGCTTTTAATACATGCTGAAGTGCCATACAGCTTGAAAATGTTGCCGTAAATTTTAATTTTTCATACTCTTTTGTATACAAATAACTGCTTACAATTGGGCCGCTAGCGCCAACAAATACAGAGAGAAAGGCAGTACTTAACCCTGCAATAAGGCGCACGCTTGGTGATGTGCCACTAAATTTGGGCTTTGGACCCCACAACAAATAAAAAATAAATATTGCCAACACAATTTTCATCGGCTCAAGTGCTATTTGTGTTACTACAGTAGTCGATAGCACAGCACCAAACAGCCCCCCTACTGAAAAATAAGCCAACATATCTAGGTCAATGTATCTATACGTTGCTATTGCACGAGTCGCATTAGAGCCTAACTGAACAAGGCCATGAACAGGAATAACAATGGACATAGGCAGCATTGAGGCCATTGTAAGAAGTAGTAATAACCCGCCTCCTGCACCAAATGCGGCGGTAATAAATGATCCAAAAAAAGCGGATGCAATTAAAATCCCCGCATAAAGCGGGGTGAGTAAATCATTTAGTAATAAGCTCAAAACGAAAAACCTTAATTGCTACATTTAAAACTCTTCGGTGTCTATTTCCGCTTGAGTTGCTTCAGGATAACGCGGACCACTAACTGAGAACGGTGAGAATAAAGCTGATAGTTGCGTTAACTGCTCTGCTGACAGTACAATTTTTTCAGCACTTACATTATCGGCTAAATGTGCATTATTCTGTGTGCCAGGGATAACATGAATATGCTCACCTTGATGAAGCACCCAGGCTAAACACAATTGAGCCAGTGTTAAATTTGTGCTTTGTGCGATAGATTTTAATGCACTTAACAATTGCTTGTTTTTGCTAAAATGAGGTTCATTAAAGCGTGGCATACCACGTCTAATATCACCTTCAACTAGTACCTCTAGACTGGTAACCTGCTCAGTTAAGAAGCCTCTCGCTAATGGTGAAAATGCAATAAAAGCAGCCCCTATATGCTTACATGTTTCGAGGACTGCAATTTCAGGATTACGCGTCCATAACGAATACTCTGTTTGCACTGCTGCAATCGAATGTACGCTATTTGCTCGCATTATTGACTCGGCTGATACCTCAGATAAGCCAATTGCTTTAATTTTTCCTTCACCAACTAAGCGCGAGAGCTCGCCAACACTCTCCTCAATCGGCACAGATTGATCCATACGATGTAAGTAATATAAATCTAGAACTTCTGTATTTAGACTAGTTAAAGACGCCTCTATTGTTGATCGAAGCGTTTGTGGACGCCCATCAATAACACGCTTGCCATTAACGCCCGCCATACCACATTTGCTCGCCAAAAAAATTTTATCTCGGTGTGGAGCTAAAGCTTTACCTAGTAGGGCTTCATTTTTACCAAATCCATACAAAGCGGCAGTATCAAAATGCTCAACACCTAAATCAATCGCTGCGTGTAATAAATTAATTGCAGCTTCATCTGAGGGAGGACTCCCATAGGCATGGCTCAAGTTCATACAGCCCAACCCAATTGGATTAACGCTATGACCATTAATTTTACGCTTATTCATACGCCCTCCTTTGCGATTAATTATTGATTATTTAATTGCTGCTCTAAGTCGTGAAGCACCCGATAACAATCAAGTACCTGCTCCACACTTGAATTAGGCTCGCGACCTTCTTTTATAGCAGTAAAAAACTCTCTATCTTGCAGCTCAATACCATTCATTGATACATCAACAGCGGAGACATCAATCGCATTTTCTTTGCCATCCACTAAATCATCATAGCGTGCTATGTATGTTCCTGTGTCACCAATATAGCGGAAAAATGTTCCTAAAGGCCCATCATTGTTAAACGATAATGATAAGGTACAAATTGCACCATTTTCAGCTAGTAATTGAATAGACATATCTAAAGCAATACCAAGCTCTGGGTGAATTGGTCCCTGAATAGCATTCGCTTTAACCACTTTAGCGCCTGCTTGATAAGCAAATAAATCAACAGTGTGCGCAGCGTGGTGCCATAAAAGGTGATCAGTCCACGACCGGGCCTCGCCTTTAGCATTGATATTTTTACGACGGAAAAAGTACGTTTGTACATCCATTTGCTGAATACTAAACTCATCAGCCGTTATTTTATTATTAACCCATTGATGTGATGGATTAAAGCGCCGAGTATGCCCAACCATACAAGTCAGCCCCGTGCGCTTTTGTACCTCAACTACCTTTAATGAATTCTCCCAGCTATCTGCTAATGGGATTTCAACTTGCACATGCTTACCCGCTTCCATACATTGGATAGATTGCGCAGCGTGTTGCTGAGTAGGTGTACATAAAATAACTGCATCTGCGTCAATTTTAAGCGCATCATTTAAGCTTGTAAAAACCTGTGGAATGCCATACTCATCAGCCACTTTTTGAGTTTTTTCTAGCGTACGACCAACAAGTGCTACCACTTCAACACCGTCGATATTTTTAATACCGTCAAGGTGCTTAATTCCAAATGCGCCTGGTCCAACAACAATTACTTTCATAAAATTTCTCCAGGTTATTTATTTTCTAAAACAAGATGACCAACAGCAGTATTAGATGCGGGTACATGATAATGACGCTTCTTTAATTCAACCTCATCATTGAGCGCACCACGCATTACGAGCCACATAATAAGCTCAATGCCTTCAGAGCCAGCTAGGTTAATGTATTCAAGATGTGGTTTTAGGGCTAAGTTTTCAGCATCATCAACAATGTCATCTAAAAAAGCATTATCAAATTCTTTATTAATTAAACCTGCACGCGGTCCCTGTAATTGATGGCTCATGCCGCCCGTCCCCCAAATTTGTACATTCAGGTCTTCATCAAAACTTTCTACAGCTTTACGTAACGATTTACCTAAATTGTAACAACGCTGCCCAGATGGGGTTGGATAAAGCACTACATTTACTGCAATAGGAATAACTTTACACGGCCAATTTTCAGGCTGACCAAACATCAGTGATAACGGGACCGTTAAACCATGATCAACATCTAAAGTATTGACGACAGTTAAGTCAAAATCGTCTTGAATAACAGATTGAGCAATATGTGAAGCAAATTCAGGATAGCCTTTTACATTTGGCACAGGACGTGGCCCCCATCCTTCATCGGCTGGCTTAAACTCTTCACCCGTTGCAATCGCAAAGGTAGGAACTAAATTAGAGTCAAACGCGGTTGCATGATCGTTATATACTAATAATACAACGTCTGGTTTTTGCTTTTTTATCCACTCTTTAGCGTAATCATAACCCTCAAATAATGGTTTCCAATACTCATTATCTGTTATGCCATTATCAATAGCAGCCCCAATAGCCGGAACATGTGATGTAGCAACACCTGCATTTATTTTGGCCATGATTAACTTCCTTTCTTTAATGTATTACTGCTGTCGGGTGCACGACCCCCTGATAGCATCATTTGCGCGTATTCATCTTGTGTCATCCCCGTCATCGTTGATGCTGCGGCTTGAAAACTAATACCGTCGCTAGAAAATATTTTTGCAAGAAAATAAATATTGCCGCCTAGGCTCATCATTCTGTTGTAATCACGTGCTATAACCGCTTCTTTTTGTGCTTCGCTCATTGGCCACTCATCAAGGTAGACTTTCTCACCTGCTTTAAATTTCTTCCGATTTGGCGCTTTCATCAACGACATGCAAAATTGATTTAAGTGAAAACCTAAACGCGCCATATCGGCGTCAAATATAATGGTACCTGGCACCTCTTTGTAAGGTTTATTAATAGCCATATGTATTCCTTATTTCGACCAATACAAACGCATTGGATTATCAATTAATAACTTTTTCTGTAATTCAGCAGTAGGTGCAAAAAGTGGAATCATGTCCACTAATTTACCATCGTCAGGCATGTGGCTTTTCATATTTGGGTGAGGCCAATCTGTGCCCCATAAAACACGGTCAGGAAAACTTTCGACGACTTTGCGCGCAAAAGGAACAACATCTTGGTAGCCTTTATCAGGACCATCAATAGAAATTCGTTCAGGGCAGCTTACTTTAGACCATACATTTTCATTTTCGCGCATAAACTGTAAAAACAACGCAAAGTCTTCGCCTTCAACAGGTTTAGTAACATCTGGGCGCCCCATATGGTCAACGACTAATGTCGTTGGCAAACTAGTGAAAAAATCATAAAGCTCGGGCAAATCTTGGCTTTCAAAATAGATAACAATGTGCCAATTACGTTTAACAATACGATCAGCTATACGTTTTAACGAGTCAAATGGCAAGGCATCAACTAGGCGCTTTACAAAATTAAAACGTACACCGCGTACACCTGCAGCATGTAATTTATCAAGCTCGGCTTCGCTAATATCTTCTTTAATAGTTGCAATACCACGCGCTAAACCATTTGATGCTAAAAGCGCATCTACCATCGCATTGTTGTCAGCTCCATGACAGGTTGCTTGCACAATAACATTTCGACTAAATCCTAAGTAATCGCGTAAATCCCAGAGCTGCTGTTTTGATGCATCGCACGGTGTGTATTTACGCTCGGGCGCAAAACCAAACTCATTGCCGGGGCCGAATACATGACAATGCGCATCAACCGCACCTTCGGGTAACTCAAAACCAGGTTTTGATGGCGATTGATGCCAATGAAGCCAATCGGCATCCATTATAAATTTACTCACAAACCCATCCCTTTTAATTTGACGTCCAAGCGTGGGTATACGCGACGCGCATTCTCTTCAAAAATCGCTTTTTTGTCTGCTGCCGATATTTCTAATGTGTCAATGTAACGTTTAGTATCATCAAAATAGTGTCCGGTTTGCGGATCAATACCACGCACAGCCCCAATCATTTCAGAGCCAAATAAAATATTTTTAGTATCAATAACGTCTACTAATAAATCTATGCCTGGTTGATGATAAACGCAGGTATCAAAATATACATTTTTCATAACATGCTCGTTAAGTGGTGGCTGCTTCATCATATCAGCCAATCCACGATAACGCCCCCAATGATAAGGCACCGCTCCACCACCATGGGGTATAATAAACCGTAAATCAGGAAACTCGTTAAACAAGTCACCTTGTAAAAATTGCATGAATGCGGTGGTATCAGCATTCATATAATGCGCGCCCGTCGCATGAAAATTTGGATTACATGAGCCCGATACATGGATCATTGCAGGAACATCGAGCTCAACCATTTTTTCATAAAGTGGAAACCAACTCGGATCGGTTAACGGAGCTGAAGTCCAATGACCACCAGAAGGGTCAGGGTTTAAATTACAACCAACAAATCCTAATTCATTAACACAGCGCTCTAGCTCAGCAACTGAATTTTCAATTGGTACTCCCGGCGATTGTGGTAATTGGCACACTCCTATAAAACGCGTAGGGTATAAGTCAACAACTCGCGCTATTAAATCGTTACAGGCTGAGGTCCATTGTTTTGATACCTCCTCATTACCTACGTGATGAGCCATAGCCGATGCACGAGGTGAAAAAATAGTCATATCTAAGCCGCGTTCATCAAGTAATTTTAACTGATTTTTTTCAATACTTTCGCGAATTTCATTGTCCGAAATATAGGGAACGCCTGGAAGGGCTCTTCCCTCTTCAAATGCTTTAATTTGCGCTGCTCTAAAAAGCTGTAATGACTCTGGCGCTGTTGTGTAATGTCCGTGGCAGTCTATTATCATTGTGTGTCTCCTGCTGAGAGTATTATTGAAACTATCTTTTAGTAGTCGATCAAGCCATTGCTGAGCCGACCATTAATAAGCGCGCGGTTCTTAACAGCGCAGAACGATGTATTTTATAAGTGCTCAGTTGAGCGATACCTGATACCTGCATTTCAACAGTAAACTGACCCGTTGGATGCTCAACAACGATATCAAACTCCCCATCAATAAAGTTTTGGTTAGCATGCCTATAGGCTACTGTACCTTTTAAAACACATGCACTTGCTACGCTCACACTGCCTAACACCCCAATAGCCTCATGAACACGGTGGGGTATAAATGTTCGAGTGTTAATTACCCCACCATTTTTTGCAGGGCTTACTAAAGACATTTTTGGAATCGTTTTATTAGTTACATCCCCTAAATTCATCATCTTAGCCGCGATTAAACGAATAGCTTCAATCTTTTGCTTTAAATCGGTATTATCTTCGAGTGTATTAGGCGACTCATCACCCACTAAACCAAACTCGCTAGCATCTAAAATAACCACCGGCATGCCGTTATCAATACAGGTTATTGAATACCCATTAATTTCATCTATGGCATTACCCGTAGGAAAAAGTGCACCACAATTGGCACCCGCTATATCTAGAAAGTCGAGCGTAATAGGCGCTGCTGAACCTGGTACACCGTCGATTACGGCATCCCCTTCATAGCTTACTTTGCCATTAGGAGTTTGAACGCGTGCAACAGCTGAGGCTGCAGTATTTAGCATATGAATTCGTACATCGGTTGTTTTTTCTTTTGCATTCACTAAGCCCTGCTCAATTGCAAATGGCGCAACACCGGCGAGTAAATTGCCACAATTTTGTGTATCACTCACCACCGCTTTATCAACTACAACTTGTAAAAAAAGGTAATCCACATCAGTATTTGCTCGCATTGATTTTTCAACAATAGCCACTTTACTGGTGAGAGGATGCGCACCACCTAAACCATCAATTTGCCTTGTGTCAGGCGACCCCATTATGTGTAACAGTAATTCATCGCGCTTTGAGGAATCACTCGGAAGATCACTGGCTAAAAAATAAAGCCCTTTAGAGGTACCACCGCGCATAATTGAGCAAGGAATAGCCGCGTGCATTTACTTATCCTCACTTTGCTTTATATAAGTTAAGCCTTTAGCTGCTAAACGCTCGCGCATAGCATATATATCCAAACCTAACTCACCCGAAGCTAAACGCTTTCGCTTGTCTTCTTCGTTAGCAACACGTTTCAGGACTTTTTCATGAACCTCTTCACCACGACTTTGTTCAACAACAACAACGCCGTCATCATCAGCAACAATGATGTCTCCAGGTTTTATATAAGCCCCTGCGCACACAACTGGCACATTGACATTTGCAATGGTTTCTTTAACTGTACCTTGCGCATAAACATCTTTAGACCAAACCGGGAAGCCCATTTCAGTCAGTGTTGCGATATCGCGTACGCCACCATCAATAATTAAACCTT
The DNA here is from genome assembly GCF_014164385.1 of Pseudoalteromonas sp. SG43-3. Taxonomy (NCBI): domain Bacteria; kingdom Pseudomonadati; phylum Pseudomonadota; class Gammaproteobacteria; order Alteromonadales; family Pseudoalteromonadaceae; genus Pseudoalteromonas; species Pseudoalteromonas sp. SG43-3. The sequence continues at coordinate 66,791 of NZ_JACJFC010000014.1, read as the reverse complement.
TAACGCCTCGCGCTTGTAATGAAGTTGCCAACAAGTCACCAAAAAAACCGTCAATACACCCGCTCGTAGGTGTAACAACAAGTACATCACCTGGCTGACATTGCTCTACAGCTACATGAATCATCCAGTTGTCGCCAGGAGCCACTTCACATGTTACTGCACTGCCAGCAATACGAGCAGAGCGATAAATAGGCTTCATATAGCTGGCTAATAAGCCAACGCGACCTTGTGCCTCATGTACCGTTGCAACTTCAGCATTTTGGTATTTTTCTAATATCTCTTTATTAGGGCGCGCTATATCTGTAATACACACAGCCATACTATTTACCTTATTTATAATTAAACGCTATTGATGCAATGAGTATATTGAAGTCAGCTATATAAAGAACTTTAAAAAGCTGTCAAAGGACATTAGTTTTTTCTATAGTGGTAGTAATCAAATATTAATGTGTGAGTTAAATAAAAATGAATTTTAACAATAGACATTTGTTAAGCGCCTTGTATATAAGGAACTTAATGTCGTTAAGCAAGGCAGCTAATACTGTTCACTTAACCCAGTCGGCACTCACCCAAGGCATTAAAAAACTTGAAAACGAACTTAATCAAGTCCTATTTATTCGGACCCACTCGGGGATGACACCGACGCCAAGCGGTATATTTTTTCTAAATCGGGTTGAACGTGCATTTGAGTATTTGGATGAATTTTCGAGAGTTATTTTTAATAATAAACATAAGCAAGATGCCTTTAATCGCTCTGTCACTTCAAAGCAATTAGTAGCACTCATACACTTAGTACAAATGAAAAACTACACCGCTGCAGCCAATAAACTTAATTTGTCGCAACCCACCTTACACCGCAGCATCAAAGATTTAGAGCAACTATGTAAAAAGGACCTCGCGGTACGTTCACCCGTGGGTATTGAACCTACTTGGACGGCAAACTTGCTAAATCGTTTTGCAAAGCTGTTTTTCTCTGAATTACGCCAAGGTATTTATGAAATGAGGGAGTTTAATGGACAAATGGATGGTGCTCTAAAAGTAGGTAGCTTACCATTGGCACGCTCAGCTATTGTGCCATTGAGTATTATTGCTTTAAATAATGAATTTCCTGATGCCCAGCTAAGTATTATAGATGGTCCATACCAAGAGCAGCTAGCTAACTTACTTCATGGTGAAATTGACATCATTGTCGGTGCATTACGCATCCCTGCTCAACATAATGATATTGAACAAATTCCATTATTTAAAGATCAACTTTGTGTTGTAGTAAATGCTCAACACCCTTTGGCAAGCCGCCAAACAATATCAACAAAAGAGCTCCAACAACTTGATTGGGTAGCACCTAACAAAAGCACACCCGCGTGGCAGGTTTTTAGTAACATATTTGTTAGCCGAGGTTTACCACCACCAAGCCATGTAATAGAGTGCAGCTCGCAAGTTGCTGCGCGCGGTATTTTATTAAACAGTTCTCGAGCGGCCTTGTTACCAGCCAAGCAAGTTGAAATAGAAGTACAAACAGGAATATTAGCTATCTGCCCGATGACACTGCCCGATACTGACCGTAGTATAGGACTGGCGATACGAAAAGACTGGCAGCCTACCCAAATGCAATCGCGTTTTTTAACAATAATTAAAAACAATACGCGCATGCTTTAATCGAGCTAGTTAATATTCGACTGTTGCTTGAATAATGTTGGGGTTGTATTAGTGGCTAACTTAAAAAAACGGCAAAAATACGCGCTATCTTTAAATCCTAAATGAAGCGCTATTTCGTCGATTGTTTGTGTAGTATAGATTAAACGTCGCTTTGCCTCAGTGATCAGACGTTGATGAGTAATTGCTTTGGGAGAATCATTTAATAAACTTTTACAAATACGGTTTAACTTTGAAGTAGATATATGTAGCTTCTCAGCGTAGTCAGGAATAGTCATATGTGAGGTATAATTTAGCTCAATTAAGCTTCTAAAATTAACGACTATTTCTGTTTCTCGACTGCGGGCGTTACTTGCCAAAAGAGTAGTGTTTTTTTGCCTAAAAATATTTAATAATATCAATTTTAGCAATTGCTCAACGGCAATAGGCGCACCTAATTCATTATAATTAATTTCATACATTAGCAGCTCTATGTAGTGCTTTAAATGCACTAAACGTGCTGCATTTTCAAACTCAACCGTTAATGGCTTTAATAACAATTGATTCAGGCTAGTCTCACCATAATTGCTTACTAAAAAACTGTCGTCTATTGAAATTACAAAGCCTTGTGTGCGTGGTTTAAAATGAAAGCCATGTACAACACCAGCCGGAATAATTACCCCCCAATCCCCATTCAGTTGATACTCTCTTTCATCTAACCTCGCAGCCCAAGAGTTATTAAAAACAATTACAATTTGAACTAACTTATTATGACGATGTGGTGGTATCTCCCATTTAAGCTCACTGCTTCGATAAGCTATATCTTCAACATGAACAGCACCTGGCTCTTGGCGAATAAACGGCTCTCCGTATAGGTCATAAAATGGAATTTTTTTATTCATGTGCACGTGTACTCAAATTAACTTTGACTCAAAAGTACAACAGATGACATCAATTGTGAATGGTTTAAACATTAACTAATAAGCAATATAAAAGAACACGATGTTTTCAACGAGTATAAAAATGCAATCATTAAAAACTAAAATAGCAATCATTGGCGCTGGACCCTCTGGATTGTTACTCGGTCAACTTCTAGCTAAAAAGGGGATCGATAACATAATTATAGAGCGCGCATCAGGCGAATATATTTTAGGTCGTATTCGTGCAGGTATTTTAGAACAAGGATTAGTGAGTCTACTAGCAGAAGCTGGTGTAGATGAGCGAATGAAAAAGGAAGGCCACATTCACGATGGCTTTGAAATAGCACATTATGGTCAACGTCATCGAATCGATATAAAGGCACTTACAAATGGCAGCACCGTTATGTGTTACGGGCAAACAGAAGTTACCCGTGATTTAATGCAAGCGCGCCAAAACATAGGGGCAACGACTTATTATGAGTCTAGTGATGTTGCCATTCATGAGCAAAGTTCGAACTCCCCATTTGTAACGTTTACACAAAATGGTATTGAATATAAATTAGACTGTGATTATATTGCTGGATGCGATGGCTTTCATGGCGTTTCTCGACAATCTATCCCTAAAGAAAAACGTAACGAATTTGAACGTATTTATCCTTTTGGCTGGCTTGGGTTACTTAGCGATACTCCCCCCGTTGCTGATGAGCTTATTTACTGTAAAACTAAACGAGGCTTTGCTTTAGCTAGTATGCGCTCTTCAACCCGTTCACGTTATTATTTACAGGTGCCATTAACTGATAAAATTGAAGATTGGTCTGATGATGAATTTTGGACTGAGCTTAAAAAACGCTTACCTGAAGACGTAGCTGAGATGCTGATTACCGGCCCCAGCATTGAAAAAAGTATTGCCCCTCTGCGTAGCTTTGTATGTGAACCAATGCAAGATGGACGCTTATTTTTAGTTGGCGATGCCGCTCACATTGTACCACCTACAGGCGCTAAAGGTCTTAATCTGGCAGCATCTGATGTATCCACCCTCAGCAAATTGCTAGATAAGACATACAATGGTGAGGAACCTGATGCGGTAGCCAAATACTCCGAAATAGCATTAAAAAGAGTATGGCACGCCGAGCGATTCTCATGGTGGATGTCAAACATGCTGCATGAATACGATGATGACAACATGAATGAAAACGAGACTAAAACGCTTGAACGATTCATGGCATCCGAACTTGATTTTCATCTAAATTATGAAGAAGGTAAAAAAGTAATAGCAATCCAATATGTGGGAATGCCATACGAGAAAATTTAAACAAGTTCCCTTAAAATAATAAGCTCATATGATATTAGTAACATGGGCTTTATTTATTAATATATACGATTAGTTAACTAACTTAGTTATATCGTTTAAACGCTTAACTATCTGATCGTTTTTGATAGCTTACCAAAACTGATTAAATTCAATAATTTCATTCTTTATCGCTGAAAGTAGTGGCAAATTTTGAGTAAAATAAGGTGATGGGTTGCCATATGTAACAAATTTAACCCAAGCAACATACATTTCAGTGGCAACATTTTATCTGGAGGTGATTTGCTGCTGAAATTTAACTTTCACAGAATCAAAACAATTGAATTCAAATTGTATAATATGCCTCCTAAACTTTTCCTTTTAAGCTATAAGCTATGTATTTGAATCGTTAAGGCCATGTCTGCTACCCAATAAATACGGCTTACCTAGCTGCAATTTTACTGAATCAATGAAATTTTTCGTAATAATTAAAAAGTAAACAGCAACGCTTTGGTCAGGGTTTGCGCCTTGATTTAATGCTATTGTGTGGTATTTGAGTTTAATTTAAATGGCACATATGCAGCTTTTAGCATACTGAATCAGCCTAACAGACGGACCAAATGGTTAATACATTAAAATCTAATATCATGCTTAAAATGCACTAAACATGCTTTGTTTAATTTTTTAATAAACACATATCAACACGCTCTAAAAATATAAATTTTAGTTATGAAAATTTAATATTTATGCCAATAAAAGCCCGTATATATACGGGCTCTATAAATGTTTATTGCCTAATTAGATTGGTTATCTCATTTAAGCGATTCTCAAGTGGGTCTTGTTTTACCTCACTTCCGTTCTCGTTAAATTCAATTATTCTATTATCTTTAGCATTGTAATTAGGCCAAGCAATGCCTTGCTTAGGTGACGGGTTGCTGTATTTAGCAAACCTTACCCATGCAGCGTGCATTGCACTGGCAATTTTAAAATCGTTTTGCGATGTTAACGGATTTTGCGCAAGTGTATTAAATACAAAAGGTATTTCAGTGGCATGGTATGCGCCATCAACTTTGCCTTTTAAGTGGCTAGGGACGTAATTAAAACGATAAAGCCATGTAGGCTGTTCACTCATACTCGCTTTGCTTGCAATATAGCGCGCAGGTTCTACAAAACGCTTATCACCGAATATCATAGAGCCTAGCAGTGGATAATTTTACTCCCCATTTTTAGCTAGCACAAATGGCGCATACGCTTTAGTAAACTGTACTCTATTGTTCACTGATTTGAGCGTTTCTGTGGCTATTGCAATAGCTCCTTGCGGATTATAGTCTTTTAAAAATCCCCACTCAAAATCCGTACTGCCAATAAAAAGTGGAACTTTTGTTTGTAGAGCTTGAGCAAACCCCTCCTCGTCACTTGTTAATACAATAGATGAGTCAATCATAGGCCCGCTGTAAGTAGGCGTATTTGCGTTCATCATATTCAAACCGCTCAATACCTTTTCTGCAGGTAAAGCACGTAGTTTTGCGAGTGCTTTTATATCATTGGTATTAATTCCCACACTTCTAGCAAATTGAATGCCAGCATCCTCCGCTGAAGGGTTACCTTTAGTGCCTTTTTTATTTAAGTATACGACCGTCTCTGTCGAATCACTTCTACCACCCCCTGATTGCACAATCGCTTTGTGAAAAAGCCCTTTAGATTGGGGCGATAACATATGAAAATTCACCGAGCGACCACCAGCTGACTCACCAAAAAGTGTTACATTATCAGCGTCTCCACCAAAATGGGTAATGTTATTTTTAACCCATTTTAGGGCCGCGATTTGATCCATTAAGCCGTAATTTCCAAGCGGTGTATTTTTGCTTTGTTCACTCAACCCAGGATGAGCAAAGAAACCAAAACGCCCTAAACTGTAGTTAAAACTAACAAATACAACGCCCGATTCGGCAAACGACTGACCACTATAAATAGCCGCTGACGAACCACCATTGACAAAGCCTCCAGCGTGTATCCACACCATAACTGGGCGCTTTTGGGTGATATCTTGTGCTGGTGCCCATATTTAAGTAAAGGCAGTCTTCACTCAATGAGCCTTTTAGGGGCGCCGAATCACCAGGAAATGTGGTTTGCATACAGTCAGGGGCATATTGAGTTGCATCAAGCACGTCTCGCCACTGAGTCGCACTTTTAGGTCCCTGCCAGCGTAAAAACGTGTAACTTTATCGTCCTAAATAGCTAAATTTAGGACGATAATTTTTTAGTGCCTACCCAACTAATCTATAACCTACCGCTGGCTCAGTTAAGATATGAATAGGGCTTGCAGGGTTTACCTCAAGCTTTTGTCTTAGTTGCGCTACATGTACACGAATATACTCAGGTCTATTAATGTATTGCTCCCCCCATACCTGACTTAAAATAGCATTATGAGTAAGCACTTTATCTTTATTTTGAAATAACATAAGCAAAATTTTATATTCTTTATTAGTGAGCTTTACATCGCTACTGTTAAGCGTAACTGTGTGCTTATGCGGATCTATAATGATGCTACCGCATTGCAGTGCCAAACTCGGCTGTGTATTTACTCTTAGTAGCACACGCATTCTTGCCAGAAGTTCGTTTGCACTAAAAGGTTTGGTTATATAATCGTTTGCCCCATTATCAAGGGCTGTAACCTTTTCCACCTCGCCATCGCGAGCCGAAAGCACTAATATTGGTATTTGGCTCCATTGTCGTACTTCAAGTAACCAAGCTTGTCCATCCATATCAAGCAATCCCAAATCAAGTAACACTAAGTCAAAGCTTTGCTCACTCATTAATGAAAAACCATCAAGCCCTTTCGCACTAATTGATACGTTATAGCCACTGGCACCTAGTAATGTTTTTAAAAAACTTTGCAATGCAGGTGAGTCTTCTAGCACCAATACATTAATCATTCTTTGCACTCCAGCTAAGTATTGCTGTGGCTACTTGGGTCAGCTCATCAATAGCTAATACAAATTCGCCTTGATGAAACTGAGCAACTACATCGCAAATTACGCTACCAAGCCCAACTCCTTCATCCGAACTGCTTGGATGAGTAACTATGAGATTGCTTACGGCTATTTTATAGTGTGTTATATTAGCAATTCGCTCAGTATTAAAGTCCACTGTCGCCGCTCCATCACCGTAACGTGCCGCGTTTTCGAATATATTCGCAAGCGCGATTTCTAAAAGTGTTATATCACCTATACAACAAGTGGCTTTATCAAAGACTAACGCTAAGTTAAAACCACTTAATTGCTGCTGCCTGCGTGCTTTAGCCTCAGTAATAAGTGTATGTACGTTTATAGCTTGCCATGCTAGCTGCTCTCCTATTTTATTTACCCGGCTAAGCTCCATCACTTTATTAAAATGCTGATTTAAGATTTCACTTTGCTCATAAATATTTTTTGCTTGTTCTGTAATTGATGCCTTACTCAGCTCAATATTTTCGTCAGCTAACATGCTTGATGAGCCCATAATAGTAGCCAAAGGCGTGCGTAGATCATGAGATAAACTACGCAGCAATGCATTTTTAGCACGTTCTAACTCTGCTTGTACTTTCATCGATGCCGACTGGTTTCTAAGATTTGAGTTTTCGTGGACCTGAAACAACAAAGACAGTGCCGTATCTATAAATGCACGGTTTTCAGGACTAAGTTCGGCATCTGCAATAAAGCCGCCCCATTGTGTGTTTTGTTCGATATTAAAGTACTCTCCATTATCCATTGTATTATTGTTCCAACGAAGTGTAATACCTAGATGGTTTTTAATCGATATTGTAAATACTTGGCGCTGAGCGTTTATATCATCAAGCCCATTAAGCGCCTTAGCTAACTCATATAAACATCGTGTATTGCTGGCATGTAACTGGGTATCACGAACGTTTTTACTTAGCTCGCCCGCCAATTTGCTTATCATCAAGCCAACTATAAGCATGACAGTAAAAGTGACTAAGTATTCAATTTTTTCGATATGAAATGTAAAGTACGGCAGTACAAAAAACCAGTCGGTACATGCCACACTAACTAACGTTGTAATCCCCGCTAAGGCGGCATTTTGACGCACCGCAACCCATGCTACCCAAAGTAATTGCAACATCACAATGTCGGTGGTCGTTAGCCACTCTCGAACTGGAAAAATAGCCAGCACAATAAAAATAGGCGCAATTGTTGTTAATAAAAGCGGCTTAAGCCATTTATTAATACCCATTTGTGCACTCCCATAAAATTCTCTTTTTATAGGTTACTGCTTTTTAATACGTTGTGTATAAAGTTTTTATAAAGATTTTTGGCTGTAGTGTTAAATGTTTATAAAGCTTAATTGATATGGGGTGACTCTTTTTTAAAATTCCATAGTCTTTGCTATGTAGTATTTTTTAAATAGGAACGCACATGGCACAGTTTGCAGTAATTGGATTAGGTAGTTTTGGTGTTACCGCCTCGCTTGAGCTTGCTAATCAGGGGCATCACGTTTGCGCAGCCGATATAAGCGAAAGCACCATTAACACGTTTGCTAATCAGTTAAATTACACTGTCATTTTAGATGCTAGTGATGAAACACAGCTTGCTCGACTCGACTTAACCAGCTGCCAAGCTGTATTAGTTGCAATTGGTGAAAACATAGAAGCGAGTATTTTATGCGTGCTGCATTTAAAAAACCTTGGTGTTAAACAAATATGGGTTAAGGCGTGCTCTAAAAGTCACCATCAAATTTTAAGTAAACTTGGCGTATCTCGTATTATTCACCCCGAAGAAGAAATGGGGATCAGAGTAGCACATGCACTTAACTACCCTATGGTTAACCAGTACTTTGCGCTTACACAATCTACATTTATTGTTGAGCTTGCCATAGATTTACATTTATCAGGGCGCAATATTGGCTGGCTTCTAAAAGAGCGTAACTCAGATATAAAACCGCTCACCTTACGCCGAGATGATAATTTCAATACAGACCTAACACTCGACACCGAGTTACGCCATGGTGATAGCCTTGTATTACTGGGCTCTAAACATTACCTAACAAAACTCACTAAACGGTTTAAAGCTTTATGATTAACTGGCAAGCACACGTACTTCCAAAGCAATTTAATCGCCGTTTAAAAAATTTCAAAAGGCCTGTTAACCCCCCTTTAATTTTAACTGCTGGTTTTTTTGCTCTCATTATTTTAGGCACTTGCTTATTACTATTACCTTTTGCAAGTGTTGAATCGCTTAGCTTTATTCAAGCTTTTTTTACTGCATCCTCTGCGGTTACAGTTACAGGCTTAGTTGTTATTGATACAGGTACTGCGCTAACCACATTTGGGCAATGTGTTGTTATGGTACTTATTCAAATTGGAGGAATCGGCTTTATGACCGTAGCCGTTATTTCATTTTTAAGTATTGGTAAAAACTTAGGATTAAAACAACGTTTACTTGCAAGCCAAGCATTCGATACAAGCGATTTAAATGGAGTGATCCATGTGGCTAGATGTGTAATAACTTACTCGCTAATAATTCAGACTATAGCATTTTGCTTACTTTTTATTAGCTGGGTAGATGACTATGGTATTGCGGGTAGCGCCTATCAAAGTCTATTTTATACTATTTCGGCTTTTAACAATGCCGGGTTTGCACTCGACAGTAATAGCTTAATGGCTTTTAAAAGTGATGTATCTGTTAATCTTATTATCAGTGCATTATTTATAATCGGTGGCTTAGGGTTTACCGTTTTAATAGATATATATCAACAACGTCGCTGGCATAAATTAGCAACTAATACACGTATTGTATTAATTGCAAGTGCTGTAATAAATTGCAGTGCATTTTTGCTTATTTTTTTATTTGAATATTCAAATCCAGCCACACTTGCCAACCTACCTATTAACGAGCAAGTAATTGCTGCTTGGTTTCAAGCAGTTACACCACGTACTGCAGGCTTTAATACTTTACCTATTAGCCAGCTCAGTTCCGACTCGACATTGCTTACATTGTTATTAATGGTAATAGGTGGCGGTTCGGTAAGTACAGCAAGCGGCATTAAAATAGGAACTTTTGTTATTTTACTACTTGCTATGTATAGTTATTTACGCCAAAAACCACAGGTAACCATATTTAACAGAGAGCTAAGCGACAAACTTGTGATAAAAGCATTGAGTGTTGTAATTTTATACTTATTTACGGCTTTTTTAAGCATCATGATTATGAGTAAAATCGAGCAAGCGTCTCTTTTAGATATTACTTTTGAAGTAATTTCGGCATTGAGCACTGTAGGGTTATCTCGTGATTTTACTAGTAATTTAAGTATGCCAAGCCAGCTAATAATAATTTTACTTATGCTGATTGGCAGAGTAGGTCCACTGACATTTGCTTATTGTTTTGCAAAACCTAAATTACAACCTCTTAAATTTGCTAAAACAACCATACAAATAGGGTAACTATTATTAAGGCCACTTAGCCAGCATAATTTATGTAAGGTACTATTGCGGTGCAAGTTAGAAAATTAATGACTCCTAAATATAACTTTATCTATTAGGAGTCTTTTATAGAAAAATAAAGATGAATATAAGCACTCTTTTTCATTATAGGTATGAAAATAAATAAAATAAGCGCCAAACTATTACAATAGTTTTGGCGCTTATTAAAGGGGTAATATTTACCCTTTCATTTGTTCAAGCTCTTTGCCTTTGGTTTCGTGTAAAAACTTAAATACAAATATTTTTCATGATGTTGATATTGCCCCTGAAGGCAAAACACTACAAGAAAGCCTCGATTACGTAACGCACATAACTAACATTATCTAAAAAGAAATGCAGCGCACTGGTGTAAAGCCACTGTGGGGTACTGCTAACTTGTTCTCAAACAAACGTTTTTGTGCCGGTGGTGCAACAAACCCTAATCCTAATACGTATGCATATGCAGCAGCGCAAGTTAAACATGCAATGGAAATTACGCATCGTTTAGGCGGCGAAAACTACATACTTTGGGGTGGTCGTGAAGGTTACGACACACTACTAAATACAGATCTTGCGCAAGAAAGCGAGCAGTACGCACGCTTTTTGAAAATGGTTGTAGAACACAAGAAAAAAATTGGTTTTAAAGGCACATTATTAATTGAGCCAAAACCACAAGAGCCAACTAAGCACCAGTACGATTACGATACAGCAACGGTTGCAGGCTTTTTACACAAGCACGGCTTACAAGACGAAATTAAAGTAAACATTGAAGCAAACCACGCAACACTTGCAGGTCATAGCTTCCACCACGAAATTGCCGTTGCTTGCGCTAAAGGTATTATGGGTAGTATTGATGCTAACCGTGGTGATATGCAAAACGGATGGGATACAGATCAATTCCCTAACGATGTAGCTGAGTGAACACTTGTCGTTTACGAAATTTTAAAGAATGGCGGTTTTACAACCGGTGGCTTTAACTTTGATACTAAACTTCGTCGTCAATCGTGTGAACGCGATGATTTATTCATCGGTCACATTGGTGGTATGGATACGATGGCAAAAGCATTACTCAATGCAGCAGCAATGATTGAAGGCGGCGAGCTTTCTGACTTTGTAGAAAAACGTTACGCAGGTTGGAAAGAAGACCTAGGCCAAAGCATTTTAAAAGGTGAACAATCACTTGAGAGCCTTGCTGCGTTAGTACACGAAAACGACATCTATCCTAAGCAAGTTTCTGGCCGACAAGAGCTGCTTGAGAATATTGTTAACCGCTACGTATAAGGACATCTCCTCGGTTTTAAAGCCGAGGCGTACATCATTATGAACTTGTTAGAACAACTCAAAAAAGTAACCACGGTCGTTGCCGACAGTGGCGATGTAGAGTCAATCAAAGCCCTACAACCGGTTGATGCAACAACCAATCCTTCGTTAATTTTACAAGCTGCAAAATTACCTCAATATAAACACTTAAATAAGTTTTTCACATATATAAGATTGTTATATCTGATAGTTTTTAAATTGCTCCCACACAGCCTCTGCTACAGGCCCCAACACTTCTCCCCTTTTCTTAATAATGTAATATTTTAGAGGCGTTATATTTTGCACATCACTAAGTGACAGCATTTTCAGAGTATTATTTGCAATACCTTCATCAGCTAAATAACCTGGTAATTTGCCCCAACCCATTGCACTTTCGATAAGCATTTTTTTAGTTGGAAAGTCATTTACATACCATCGTCGCTGACCTTGCTGAACACCCCACTCTATGTTTTTTGAACCAGTGCCTGAGTCCTGCACAATTATTTGGTATTCGTTCAACAAATCAGTGGCTTGCCTTAGGTTTGGATTTCGCTTTAACAACAAAGGGGAAGCTACATTGATTAATGAGCCGCTATTTAACAAATGCTTTTCAATTTTCTCTTCTTGTGCAGAAAATTCCATTGTTGGTGTTATACACAGATCGGCACCGCCATCAAGTAAGGCTTCAATTGCACCTGTTATGTACTCTTGCCTGATTATTATTTGAGTTTCAGGGAACTGATTTTGCATATTTTTTAGTAATGGTAAAATACCCTTTAAATTAAATGATGCTTCAATTGCAATCGTTATACTTACCTCGTTCCCCTGTGCTATGTGGTGTGCAACTTGTTTAAGTTGTGCTGCATCATCTAGCAATTTCATAGCCTTATGAAACATAGTTTTTCCTGCACTGGTAAGCTCTAACCGATAACCATTACGACTAAATAAGGCAAAGTTAAGGGTATTTTCTAGTTGCTTAATGCCTTGGCTTATAGCTGGTTGAGTTTTGTGTAAAAGAGCACTTGCTTCACTCAATGATCCAACCTGAGCAACAGTAACAAACATACTAAGCTGTTCTAATTTCATAATTTACGCCAAACATGTAAAGCTAAAGTTTATATCTTATAAAAAAACATTCAATATTAATTAATAAGAACTGTGATTATTCTAACGTCAAAAGCTAAGCATCTGCTTAAACCACTCTTATTAAAGTTGGGAATAACATGAGCACAAAAGTAAAAAGAATTTTTATGTATACATCACTAGGATTAACAACACTTGCCTTTATAGCTGCAGGCTCTGCAAAACTAGCAGGAGTTGAGCAAATGCACTTATCTTTTGCTCTTATGGGTTTACCTGCTTGGTTTGGCTATTTTATTGGTGCAAGTGAACTTGCGGGTGCTATTGCTATTTGGATCAAAAAACTAAGCATTTTAGCTGCAAGTGGTTTGTTAGTTATTATGGCTGGTGCAACATTTTTTCATGTAGTTTACGACAGTGTTGCCAATGCAATACCTGCCGTTATTTTATGTGCTTTATTAATTAATATCATAATTAACCGACTCAATGATATAAACGCCTTAGATAGTAAGTAACCTAGAGCTATTTTCAATACAATGAATAACGATATATTCGCTTCTATCGTTATTCAAACCCTCTTTTACAAAATGACTAATGCTTTCGCATCTCTCATTTAGGATAAAGATAACAAACTCGATCTCTAAACAAACAAAGGCTAAGGTTGTTTTATCCATTAAATTTTAATTTTGAGTTCATACCCTGTATTTAATAATTAAATATACGACGTACTAAAGTTTATTACTTGGGCTTTTAATATGCCTAATTAACTAAGGTGTAAAATATGAAAAAAACATTTTTAGGCATTTTCTCGATTACAGTAATAACTTACTTACTGAGCGGCTGCACAACATCAAATAACGGTAATATTACAAAATTGAGTGAAGATAAAATAAGTACTAGATTAAATAAATTACCTTCCTCGCTAACCTCTAGTGATTTGTTCAATACCACTGTTATTGAACCCACTCAGCTATTTGATAACCTTTATTTTGTAGGATATGTCAGCGTAGGTACTTTTGTTATCACTACAACTGAGGGCATTATTTTAATCGATACCATGTGGACCCCGCACGATGCCAAACATGTGATTGTTCCTGGACTAAAAGAGTTAGGCTTAAATCCTGAAGATATTAAATACGTGATAGTTACTCACGGCCACAGCGACCATTATGGCGGCGCTCACTACTTTGAATCACATTATGGCGCTAAAATTTTAATGAGAAAAAATGAGTGGGACTACATCCATAATCCAAATGCACCTGTATTAACTGATCCTTTCGGTAACTTTTCTACCGAAATACCATTACCTAGCACTTACACCCAAGTTATCGATGGCGAAAAAATAAGTTTAGGTAAAACTAATTTAACTGTACTTGCTACACCAGGACATACGCCTGGTGGGTTGTCTTTGATAATACCTGTTACAGATAATGGCATACCTCATACAGTTGCACTTTGGGGAGGTACCGGTTTACCGGATACTAAAGAAGCAAATCAAACTTATTTGCACTCTTTAAATTATTTTCAAAAAATTGCAAACAAAAACGATGTTGATGGAAGTATCTCAAACCACCCGTTTTCACATGATCTAATTAATCAAATTAATACATTAAAAAATCGTAAATCTGATCAACGAAACCCCGTGATAACCGGTAATAAGGCATTTAATGAGTACATAGACGATGTATTGCGAAATAACGTTCAAAAGAAACTTTCGTCATTTGAGTCAAACTAATATAGCTTTTCACGCACCGGCGTTATCGTGCTAATGTATTTATAATGACGGTATATGTCGCTTTAAAGCGATACTCATTACTAATATAAAAGCATAGTGCACTTCTTTTTATGAAACCCCACATTTGATAGTCTGTATAAAAATACAGACTATCAAATGTGGGGTTAATTACTTTTAGTTTGGTTTATTGTTCTACCAAAATGACCGATACGTCGTCTGCATGAAAATCAGCAGTCAGTTCGTTTGACTCCACATAAAGTAAAGCCGCACTTTCCTCGGTTGTTATTGAATGGGTATAAGTGCCCGAAAGCTTTACCCAATCGCCTGCAACTACGTTTGTAACAGTGGTTAGCTCGAGGTATTCAGTGCTCGCATGCTCAATTTGCAGTGTAAGTTTAATTCCTGGCGATACCGCTGTGTTATCGTCAGATAACTTAACCCACGCAGATACATTATAGGTTTTGCCCGCTGTGAGCTTGGGTTGTTTCAAGTGAAATAGTAGCACTGCCTCGTGATTGCCATGAATCAAGACCGGCTTCAAAGTCACCATTAGTTAGCAGCTCTGCGTGTTGTTAAAAGTACGACCGGTGTTGAAAACCTTTATTTAGATCAGTTAGGTGCGTTTGGTAACGTTGACCGCTACCCTGCTAGACGTATTATAACCATTGTTTACTATTCGCTCGTACGCTTTGAAGAAACCAATCTTGTGAGCGGCGACAATGCTTTAGAATGTGAATGGTTTGATGTAAATAACGTTCTCCCTTTAATGTTTGACCACGCCGACATTTTAAAAAGTGGCTTAGATTACTTACGCTATAAAGTAAGGCACGAGCCGATTGGTTTTAGCCTGCTCCCTGAAAAGTTTACCTTGCTTGAGCTACAAGGAATTTACGAGTCGATTTTAAATAAATCACTCGATAAGCCTAACTTTAGACGTAAGTTCCAAAAAATGAACTTACTAATAAACTGCAAAGAAAAACAAACCAACGTAGCTCACCGAGCTGCTACTTTGTACCGTTTTGATATAAACGTATACGAAAAACTAAGAGAGTTTGGTTTTACATTTGAGTTTTAAATAAGCAAATGCATAATTAAATTAATGTTTGGTCTTTAAGGCCAAATAACATATTGCTAATATATATGTGATGTTTATAATTCGTCCGCATTATTAATATAAACTAATCAAAAGGAGCTTTTTTCTTGAAACTTACGCCGCCCTAGGCAACCACTCCCCTTTTTCATCAGCACGTTACGTGCAACCTTAATCGCCGCCTGCGCGAGAATCACTGTTATTTAAATAAAATACTCCCCTATACTTTGGGAAACTAACTAATTAGGTTTATTACATGTTTGATCACGTAAAAAGAGATTGGCTCTCTAATGTTCGTGGCGATGTGCTTGCTGGTATTGTTGTGGCGCTTGCCCTAATACCTGAAGCGATTGCCTTTTCTATTATTGCCGGTGTTGATCCAAAAGTAGGTTTATACGCCTCATTTTGTATTGCGGTTATTATTGCCTTTGTAGGCGGACGTCCTGGCATGATATCGGCGGCTACCGGTGCAATGGCACTGTTAATGGTAACGCTGGTTAAAGACCATGGTTTGGAATACTTACTGGTTGCTACCTTACTCACTGGTGTACTACAAATATTTGCAGGCTTTTTAAAGCTCGGTGAATTAATGCGCTTTGTATCGCGCTCTGTTGTAACAGGGTTTGTAAATGCGCTGGCGATTTTAATATTTATGGCGCAGTTACCTGAGCTGACTAATGTTACTTGGCATGTTTATGCGATGACCGCAGCGGGCTTAGGTATTATTTACTTATTTCCGTATATTCCAACTATTGGCAAAATACTTCCCTCTCCTTTAGTGTGTATTGTTGTTATTACACTGGTTTCAATATTTTTGGGTCTTGATATAAGAACCGTTGGCGACATGGGCGAACTACCAGACACTCTACCTATATTTTTATGGCCCGATGTCCCCCTAACACTCGAAACACTGCAAATTGTTTTACCGTATTCAATTGGTCTTGCTGTTGTGGGCTTACTTGAGTCAATGATGACCGCCACTATTGTTGATGACTTAACTGATACAACGAGCGATCGTAATAAAGAATGTAAGGGCCAAGGTATTGCTAATATTGGCGCAGGCTTATTTGGTGGTATGGCGGGTTGCGCTATGATTGGGCAATCAATTATTAATGTTAAATCGGGTGGTCGCGGCAGGCTTTCTACCTTTATTGCAGGCTCATTTTTAATCATCATGGTGGTGTTTTTAGATGAATGGCTGCGTTTAATTCCTATGGCAGCATTAGTTGCGGTAATGATTATGGTATCGATTGGTACGTTTTCGTGGACATCTGTTAAGGATTTAAGAAAGAACCCGCTTTCATCAAATGTTGTGATGATTTCCACCGTTATTGTGGTTGTTGCCACGCATAACCTAGCCATTGGCGTTTTAGTTGGTGTGTTGTTAGCTACGTTGTTTTTTGCCAATAAAATTGGTCGCTTTATGGTGGTTAAAACCAAGCATGATGAAAGCAACGATAAAATAACCTATGAAGTCGTTGGCCAAGTATTTTTTGCCTCAGCTGAGCAATTTATTGCATCGTTCGATTTTAAAAATGCGGTTTCTAACGTGGTAATTGATTTAACCCATGCACATTTTTGGGATATAACTGGTGTATCGTCACTCGACAAGGTGGTTATTAAATTTAGGCGTGAAGGCGCAACGGTTAGTATTATTGGTATGAATAGCGCAACCGAAACTGTAATTGATAAATTTGGTGTGCATAACAACCCTGAAGAAGTCGAAAAACTACTTGGCGGACATTAAGGAGAATGCAATGACTAAAATAATTACCTATGTAGATGGCTCAGCCATTACTAAAAATGTAACCGATGCTGCTATTTGGGCTTCAAAAAAGCTAAATAAACCAATTAGCTTTGTGCATACAATTGAAAAAACGCAGCAAACTAATATCGGCGACTACTCTGGTAGTATTGGGCTTGGTGCACAGTCAACACTTCTTGATGAAATGACTAAGCTTGACGAACAACGCTGCAAAGTAAGTTTAAAAATGGCTGACGAATTATTAAATTCAGTAAGTGAGCATGCTAAATCGGCAGGTGTTACTAATTTTGAACTAATTAAGCGCCACGGTGATTTGCTCGATACCGTTATAGACTTAAAAGACGATACACGCCTTATTGTTATTGGCCAAAATGGTGCTGGACATAGTAATAGCTTCGCGGTGCTGGGCTCACATATAGAAACCTTAGTGCGTAATGCAACACAACCTATTTTGCTTATTCCTGAAACATTTAAACAACCTAAATCATTTATGATTGCGTACGACGGCCGCGAAACAGCCGACAAAGCGCTACAACAAGTGATTGATGGCGGATTGCTACATGGCTTGCATTGTCATTTGGTGAGTATTAAAAACAACGAAAAAGACCTCGAAGAAAAATTTGTTAATGCACAGCACAAGCTTATCAGTGTGGACTTCGAAGTGTCGGCAAGCTTTTTAGAGGGCAATATTTTCGACTCGTTAATGCAATATAAAGAACAAAATAATGTAGAACTAATTGTAATGGGTGCATTTGGGCACTCTAAACTAAGGCAGTTTTTTGTGGGCAGTAACACCATTAAAATGCTCGAGAACAGCGATGTGCCTGTGGTTATTTTAAAATAAATTTAATACCTGCACCAAAAAGCCTAAAATCACTTAACTGATTTTAGGCTTTTTTGTTTTTGGCTTAGGTTGGGTTTTAGTTTTAAATTTAAAGTAAGGTTTAGAGTGGCTTTACTTTTTAGCTTCAAACTTTTCAAATAAAAACTGAATAAACGATGTAACCTTTTGAGCCACAAACTTTCTATGCGGATAAATAGCAAATAAACCAAACTCAAAGGTTTTATAATCCGGCATAACCTGCACAAGCTTGCCCGATGTAATATCGTCTCTCACCACTATTTCAGGGATTAAACCAATACCGCCACCCGCTACAACCACCTCTTTTACAGCTTGTGGATTATTAACCGAAACACGCGAGTTTACATTTGCCGTTAATGCCTCGCCACTAGGTGAAACTAGAGGCCAATGGCGACCTATTTTAAAGTTGCTATCAATCACCGTGGCGTGTTGTTCAAGCTCGTCAACACTCGCTGGTGCGCCAAAACGCTGAATATAATCGGCTGATGCACATAAAATTAAAGGATAACTGGTAATTTGCCGCGCAATTAAATTAGAGTCAGACACACTGCCAATTCTTATTGCTAAATCAACCCCCTCTTCAAGCAAATCAATTGTTTTGTCTGAAAGCACTAAATCAATACTTAAATCAGGGTATCGGCTTAGTAACTCAGGCATTAACGGCGCAAGGTTTGATTCGCCAAACGACACCGGCGCACTCACCCGAAGCTTGCCGCTGGCAAGGGCTGTTTGACCCGATAAGTTATCGAGCATTTCGCTATAGCTTTCAATTACCGGCACTACGCTTGCGTAATAACTTTGCCCCGCCTCGGTAATCGAAATTCTGCGCGTGGAACGATTAAATAATCTAACCCCTAAGTCTTGCTCTACAATGCCCACATATTTACTAACCAGCGCCTTTGAAAGCCCTAGTCTGTCGCCTGCGGCTGTAAAAGAGCCTGTTTCAACAACCGCGATGATTGTTTTAATGCCAATAATAGTATCCATGATTGTCAATATAGCATTGACATTTATTCCTTACTAGCTCGGTTTTTCAAAACTGATAATAGTGAAAGAATAGCGTTATTAAAAATCACTATTCAAATTAAAAACAGGACAACCCATGAGCAACTTAACGCTATATCGTTTTACTTTATCTGGTCATTCTCATCGTGCAGAGCTATTTACATCGCTTTTAAAGCTTGATGTAAATATGGTTGATGTTGCACTGCAAGACGGCGCACAAAAGCACGATGACTTTCTAAAAATGAATATTTTTGGACAAGTACCGGTACTTAAAAACAACGACGACATTATTAACGATTCAAACGCTATTTTAGTGTACTTAGCACAAAAATTTGATGCTAACAGAACCTGGTACCCAGAAGATATTACTGTTCAAGCGCACATTCAGCGCTGGTTGAGTGTTGCTGCAGGACTTGTGGCTTCAGGTCCGTGTTCGGCGCGTTTAGTCACTGTATTTGGCGCAGAGCTTGATCATCAAAACGCGATAAACATTGCCCACACATTATTTAAAACAATGGATGCGTACTTGCAAAACCGCGAATACTTAGTAGGTACTCAGCCAACCATTGCCGACATTGCCAACTTTTCGTACATAGCACACGCACCAGAGGGCGGCGTATCACTTGAGCAATACCCAAATATTTTAAGATGGTTAAACAACTTTCGTAAGCTTGATGGTTTTATAGCAATGCCTGAAACAAAAGCAGGTTTGTTGGCTTAGTGTTTTAAGTTTTTAATACTATTTTTTAAGAGGCTATTAAGCCTCTTTTTTGTGCTTGTTTAAGCGAAATCTGAAATTTAGTGTAAGTTAAAAGGCCGACGTTTTGACTGGCAGACAACTATTAATTCAATTAGTTGATACAAATCTATGCGAATAATTCTGTGAGAAATTTCATGTGAAAATAAGGGGAATTCTTTTTGATAGAGCAGTTAGAAGATATCTAAAATTTGGCGGTAGGAATAAATATGGGGGAGCACTCAGACCTTCGCAAAATGTATGGCGGTGTCACAATGCCTGAAACAAAAATAGGTTTACTTGCCCAGTGATAAAAGCTTGCTACTGTTTTAAAAGAAGTCATCGTGCTTTTTTTATAAGTTTCAAATGTACTATTTACATGTTTAAAAACTTAGAGATTATTTCATAAGCTCATTTTTTAATTAATTTTCGCTGTTAGAGTTATTCTACAATCTTGCCATGTTCTCTTTCATAATATAGATGTATACTCAACTTAATACGTTATCAAAAGGTGATTGTGATGAATAAAAAAGTAGAAGCTTACGGCGTTTCAGCAGTTGCTAGACCTAAGATTAAAGCAACTAAAATTTTAGATTTATCTGGGGAATCAGGTAAGCAAATTGTAAAATCTGAAGCTAAACTAGCGATAAGAACGCACAGAAAAACATTTACTAAATTGGCTCATATGTAATGGAAATAATTTGCTTTCCATTTGAAAGGGTTATTGAAATTAATGCTTTTATTTTAGAAAGTGAACCCGGTATGAAAGGTTCTGTCGACATTCCTAAATTACAGGGTGCTTTAGGGCGAATAGATAATGCAATTATCTATGATGGATTGGATGATGTATTTGAAATAGCAGCTAAATATACAGCAAGTATAGCTATAGCACATGCATTACCTGACGCAAATAAACGAACAGGGCTAGTTGTTGGTCTAGAGTATTTGTCATTAAATGAATACGAATTAATTAGCGATAACGATTTAATAGCTGATGCTGTAAAAGATTTAGTTATCGGCGAAATTAGTGAAAATGATTTTGCTGATGTATTGTATGCACAGTATTTTCAAGAAAACCCTACCAATAAAAATACATAATCGGATAGCTAAATAGGCATTAACTAAAACAGTATTAATTCCATTTTGGGCTTCGCGAATTTTTACACCTCAAGTGCGATTTTAACCTACAGCTCTAAATCAAGTTCATCAACGCCTTTAGCCGGTACGGCGCAGCAAATCAGCGCCAGCTCCGGCTCTATCGGGTAACTTACGTTATCTCGATAAACCACAGCGCCTGCATTTATTTTTATGGCACAAGTGCCGCAGCTGCCGTTTCGACAACCAAACTCAGGTTCTAAACCATGAGCTTCGGCTACATTAAGTATAGTGTTGTCGCCTTTATTCCAGCGCTGTTCAAAGCCCGATTTACTAAATTTAATTACAGTGTTGTCTGCTTCCTCAACACTAATCTCTTTGGTTTTATTAGGCGCTTCGCTTGTGTTAAGTACTTTGCGCTTAATACTGGAGGGTCCAAATACTTCAGCAAATATGTTTTTGTCCTGCACACCGAGTAATAACAGCTCGTTATATACGTGCTGCATAAACGCTTGCGGTCCGCATAAAAAGAACTCGTAATCATCAAGTGGTAAATAATACCTAAACACATCCGCATTTATACGCCCTTTTAAATCAAAGCTCTGATCTTTTAAATTAAAGCTATTATCTTTTAAATCAAAAATGTCGTCTTGTTTTTCATTAAGCTCAGACTGCGATAAAAGTGAGTAGTAATCAATTGCCCCGCCGCTCGTATCTGCTAGTGCTTTTAACTCGTTATAAAAAGCACGCTGCTGTTTATTTTTAGCACTGTGGAAAATATGCAGGGGGCGTGTATAGCGGGTTCTTAACCCTTCATTGGCAATGTGTTTAGCCATTGAGATCATAGGTGTAATGCCTATTCCGCCACCAATGAGTACCGCAGGCTTGGTACTAGTAGGGTCAATAAAAAACTGCCCTTGTGGGTATTTAGCTAAAATAACATCCCCTACGTTTACCTCATCATGAAAGTGGTTAGACACCTGGCCACTGAGTTCTTTTTTAATCGATAACCGATAAAATTTCTCATGAGGGCTCGATGACACGGTGTAGGTTCTAATAACAGGTTTGCTATTACTGTTATTGCTACTATTTTTACTTGGTATTTGTACGGTTAAGTGCTGCCCAGCTTTAAACGGTAACAAGGTTGTATTGTTATGCCCTTCTAAATAAAAGGAAGTAATTACATCACTTTCTTTCGTTATTTTGGTTACTTTTAAAGGCTGCCAAGTATGTTTTAGTTTTTCGGCTTGTTTGTTTTTATCAGCCTCAAGCCACGTGCCCGTCATTTTAGTGTTAGGGGAATAAGCATCAAATTTAGCACTAAACGGAAGTAAGTTTTTAAGCCATAGCCCTTTAATGAGGGTAAATTTCCAGCCTCGGTCTGCGCCAATAAAGCCTTGTAAATCTGGATGCCCGTCCCATAAAATTTCAACGCTGCCGGTAACCATTAATACATTACCCGTGTCAAAATCAGGAAATAACAAACCTGCTTTTGGGTTTAATAAAAAGTTACCCAAGGTATTAAAAAAATTGTTACCTGCGTAATCAGGAGTCGTTAATGTGTTACCTTCGCGCTTTACAAAGCCCGGCAACCCACCACGGTGAGAAACATCAACACCTTCAATTTTTGGGTTGTTTTTTGCGGTTATAAAGCTTGAAACAAAAAATGTATCGGTGGTGTCAATTAACGCACTAGCTGCGTTATCAAGTGTATTAAATTCAACTTTTTGTACCCCATTACTTTTAAGTAAAGGGTCTGTGTTGAACACTAAATCGCGCGTTTGAATATACTGCGGGCAATTTCCAAAGGATTGATCAACATTAAAACTCACTTTATTATCACTAATTACCTCACCTACGCGCACATTTAAACGGTTACGCCTACGCGTGTTTAGCTCAATGCCTAACAAACCAATTGGCGAGCCGGCAATATTTAACGTGTTATGTAAGGGGTCGTTTTTATCAACCGCGTGGGTCATTAATAACGATGTGGGTGTGGGTGAGCTTAAAAAGCCAGGCTGTCCTGAAACAATAGATACCCACGGATCAGCGTTTTCATCAACACTGCCAGCAACCACAAATGGTAACTGCTCGAAAAAGGCTTGATGCTGCTCTGGCATAAATGAGCGCACAGCACGTTTGCCAAATGTTGCCATTATTTCTCGTTTACCGAGTTTGTCTTGTATTCCCAGCTCGCCTTCGTGAAAAGGGGAAGTATCTATTGAGTTTGTGTTTATCATTTTGCTTGTAATTCGTGTGCGTATTTCATGGGCTAAATTTAACCCAATACTCAATGAATGATAATGGGTGTTTTATTGACTGATAATGCACAAAACAATGACAATACTTGCACCCTCTTAGTGCCAGGCGCGCACCAACATATGTCAAAACGAGTTTTTCATTCACTCTAAAAACATATTAAATACTATTTAAACAATAACTTAAAAAACTGGCTATGTTTTTGCAAACACTCTATTAACAAGCCCGTTTTACTTACGGCAAAAATTTAGGTTGTTGGCACTATAGCTATTAGCAACCATCGGCAAAGAAGCCCGCACACAATTATGCATAATGCGTATTTGTGGCGGGCTTTTTTGTTATTTGTATTTAAACCGTCACTTTAAGGAATGCCATATGCAAACCTCGCAAAAAATACTCATTATTGGTAATGGTATGGTCGGACACCACTTTGTTGAGCAAATGCGCCAAAGCGATGCCAACGCAGACATTACCGTACTTTGCGGAGAAGCAAATCTTGCATACGATCGCGTGTACTTATCAAGTGTATTTGATGGCAAAACAGCCGCCGATTTAGCA
Source organism: Pseudoalteromonas sp. SG43-3 (assembly GCF_014164385.1). Classification (NCBI taxonomy): domain Bacteria; kingdom Pseudomonadati; phylum Pseudomonadota; class Gammaproteobacteria; order Alteromonadales; family Pseudoalteromonadaceae; genus Pseudoalteromonas; species Pseudoalteromonas sp. SG43-3. The sequence continues at coordinate 43,010 of NZ_JACJFC010000014.1, read as the reverse complement.
CTAACAACTCACGACAACTACAAACAACTTAATATTAATGTGCATACCAGCCAGTGGGTTGAAGGCATTGATAGAACAGCAAAAATAGTAACCACGCTAACTGGTGAGCAATACCCGTACGACAAACTTGTACTCGCGACAGGTTCATTTCCGTTTGTGCCGCCTATAAAAGGTAACGACCAACCCCATTGTTTGGTGTATCGCACATTAGAAGATTTAGAACAAATAAAAGCCAGTGCAGCTGTAAGTAAAAGTGGTGTAGTTATTGGCGGTGGTTTGTTAGGGCTTGAAGCCGCAAATGCGATTAAGCAACTAGGACTTGATACCCACGTAGTTGAATTTGCACCGCAGCTTATGGCTGTTCAGCTTGATGGACAAGGCGGTACGCTTCTAAAAAATAAAATAGAAGAACTTGGCGTAACGGTACACACATCAAAGGCAACCAGTGAAATAGTAAAAGGCGAAACCAGTCGCTTTAGATTAAATTTTTCGGATGAGTCATTTTTAGAAACAGACCTAATTTTGTTCTCTGCCGGTATTCGCCCGTATGATCAGCTAGGTAAAATTGCTGATTTAGAGCTTGGTGAACGCGGCGGTATTATTATTAATAACCAATGCCAAACGTCAGATCCTGATATTTTAGCCATTGGTGAATGTGCCCTGTGGGACAAAAAATTATTTGGTTTAGTTGCACCGGGTTACAACATGGCGCGCGTTGCAGCGAGTCAATTAAGTGGTGGCGAGCTTGAGTTTTTAGGTGCTGACATGAGCACCAAACTTAAGTTATTAGGCGTAGAAGTAGGCTCAATTGGCGACGCTCATGCAAAAACGCCAGACTGTAAAGAACTTATATACCAAGACGCTATTCGCGGCTGTTATAAAAAAATAATACTAAGTGAAAAAGGCGATAAATTACTGGGCGCTGTACTTGTTGGCGATACCAGCGATTACGATACTTTATTGCAGTACATGCTTAACGATATGGACTTACCAGAAAACCCTGAGTGTTTAATTTTACCAGATAGCGGCGGCGCGCCCTCGTTATCTGGCAGTGCCCTACCCGACACCGCCACTATTTGTTCGTGTCACAATGTGAGTAAAAGTGACATTGTAGGTGCAATTGATGGCGGCTCATGCGATTTAGCCTCGGTAAAATCATGCACTAAAGCAGCAAGCGGCTGTGGTGGTTGTGCGGCATTATTAAAATCAGTTGTTGATAACGAATTAGCAAGTCGTGGAGTTGAAGTAAACAACCATGTATGTGAGCACTTTGCGTATTCACGCCAAGAACTACTGCACATGGTAAAAGTAGAAAGCATTAAAAGCTTTGATGACTTACTAACTAAACACGGTAGCGGTCATGGCTGTGAAATATGTAAACCTGCCATTGCCTCTATTTTAGCTTCAACATGGAACGACTTCATTTTAGAGCCCGCTCATGTTGGCTTACAAGACACTAACGATACGTACCTAGCAAATATGCAAAAAGATGGCTCGTACTCTGTGGTACCGCGTATTGCTGGCGGCGAAATAACGCCCGACAAACTCATTGTAATTGGACAAGTAGCCAAAGACTTTAACCTGTACTGCAAAGTAACTGGCGGTCAACGTATTGATTTATTTGGTGCGCGCTTAGAAGAGCTTCCTGTTATTTGGGAGCGACTTATAGAAGCCGGATTTGAGACCGGTCATGCCTATGGTAAGTCACTCAGAACCGTTAAATCGTGTGTAGGTAGTACGTGGTGTCGTTATGGTGTGCAAGACAGCGTTGGACACGCAATTGAAATTGAAAACCGCTACAAAGGGTTACGTGCACCGCATAAATTTAAAATGGCGGTATCGGGTTGTACCCGCGAATGCGCCGAAGCACAAAGTAAAGATATTGGCATTATAGCCACCGAAAACGGCTGGAACTTATACGTGTGTGGTAATGGCGGTATGCGCCCTCGCCATGCTGATTTATTTGCGACCGATTTAGACACACCAACACTGATTAAATACATTGACCGCGTAATTATGTTTTACATTAAAACGGCTGACAAATTGCAGCGTACGTCGGTATGGATGGAAAACCTTGAAGGCGGTTTAGACTACCTTAAAAGCGTAGTAATTGACGACAGCTTAGGCATTTGCGACGAGCTAGAAGCGCAAATGGAATTAATTACACAAACCTACGCGTGTGAATGGAAAAAAGCGATTGAAAGCCCAGATGCTGCCAAACGATTCCGCCAGTTTGTTAATAGCCCCGAAACCGACGACAACATTTTGTTTGTGCAAGAGCGTAACCAAATTCGCCCTGCTACAGAAGCCGAAAAACGTGAGCAACGTAATACACAAAACCGTATTCCAGTAATGGAAGTTGAACAGGAGCAAGCTGATGTCTTGGCATAATATTGGAACAATCGACAACCTAGTCGCTAATAGCGGCGTATGCGCATTAGTTAATAATCAGCAAGTGGCTATTTTTTACATTCCACAAAATCCAACGGCTGTGTTTGCCATTAGCAACTACGACCCGATTGGCAAAGCCAATGTATTGTCGCGTGGCATTATTGGCTCAGTCGACAATAAATTAGTTGTCGCATCGCCTTTATATAAGCAACACTTTTGCCTAGAAACAGGCGAATGTTTAGAAGCAGAAGCAATACACCTACCGGTTTTTAATGCAAAAATTGAAGACGGCAGTGTATTTATAAGCGCTGAACCAAAAGTTACAACAGCAGTGGCTTAGGGGAATAGTATGAGTGTACTGTCTTATTTTTCGGGTATTGAAAACGTGTGGCTAAATAAGCTTGTTACTAAGCTAACAAGCTCAAATAGTCGCAGCGTCAAAAGCGGCAACGTTTATATAATTGGTGCGGGCCCAGGAGACGCAGAGCTAATTACAGTAAAAGCGCAGCGTTTAATTAATACCGCCGATGTTGTTTTATACGATTGGTTAGTAAGCGATGATTTATTAAAAACGCTTCCTAAAAAAGCACAGCGAGTATTTGTAGGTAAACGTGCGGGTAAACATTCGATGACCCAAGCTAACATTTGCGAACTACTGGTTAAATACGCACAACAAGGCTTAAACGTAGTGCGTTTAAAAGGCGGCGATCCGAGTATATTTGCACGTATTAACGAAGAAGCCGATGCGCTTAGTGAGCATAATATTAATTTTGCTATTGTTCCGGGTGTGACAACGGCTTGTGCTACGTCCGCTTATACGGGTATTCCGCTCACTGCACGCGATGTAGCGCGTAGTGTTACATTTTTAACAGCGCAGTTTGCCGATCCTAACAAGCAACCTCATTGGCAAAATTACGCGTTTATGCCTGCAAACAACAACCCCACTTTAGTGGTTTATATGGGGCTTTCGCGCTTACAAACGCTAAGCTGCGGTTTGCAATCAGTGGGCTGGCCAAGTAATACACCCATCGCACTAATAGAGAATGCCACTACTACTAAGCAAAAAGTAATTACCAGTACGCTTGAGAAAATAGTAAATGAGCATGCTAAACACAACCTTCAAGGCCCTACCCTAATTATGATTGGTGAAGTAATAAATCATAAAATGGCTATTAGTCCTGAGTTACTAAACAGTGTAAATGTTAACGCATGACGTAAAATGAATAATGCACTTTTCGCGCTTACTACCTCCCCAGGAGTAGGCGCTTTTTTTGTTTTTAATTTGGGTTCAAGTTGTGTGCAATAACATACTTAAATGCACCAAATAAGTTAAAAGTAATGGCAAGTTAAATTATAGAAACACAGTGACAAATAAAAATAATACTTTAAGCAATTGTATTAGCTTGATTTTAAATTCAATGATGAAATTTATTAATGATTGGAACAGTGGTTGCATTTTAAAAACAAAAAAGTGTGGAATAATACCAATGGCGACAAGCAACCCTCTCACAAAACAGTTTTTATTAGCGGCTAAGTATCAAGAAATACACGCGCTAAAGCAATTACAAAACAGTTGTGCCTCGCTTACTAAGTTAGGCGATTTTGTACATCAGTTACAAAAAGAACGTGCAATGAGTAATATCTTTTTAGCCTCAAATCGCGAGCGATTTAAAACCCAATTACAAGAACAAATCCCTTTAAGCAGCAGCGCACAAACTGCATTTTATGATTCTCTTAAACAAACATTTATAAACGACAACGCCGATACTGGTCATACTCGGTTATTTAATTTAATTACCTATAGCCTGCAAACACTTGACGCATTGCCCGAACTACGCAATCAAATAGCACAACAAAACATTAGTGCAGTGCATGCTACGCAGTCGTTCACGCAGTTAATTGCTAGTTTACTCAATATTATTTTAGAGGCAGCAGATGGCGCAAGCGATCCTAAAATAACGCGTTTGTTAGTTGCCTTTTTTAACTTTATGCAAGGTAAAGAGTATGCAGGACAAGAGCGCGCCTGTGGTGCACAAGCATTTGCAGCGAGTAAATTTACCACTGAGCAAAAACAACAACTCGCGCATTTCGTACAAGAGCAAAACCACAGCTTTGACTTTTTTAATGAGTACGCCGATGCGCACCTTTTAAAATGCTTTGCCACACTAACAACACATCAGGTTAATAATCAGGTAGACCAACTTAGAAGTTTACTGCAAAAACTCGATGACGAGAATGCTCAACCGCTCTCGCAACTAAGCGAAGTATGGTACGAAGTAACCACTACGCGCATAGATATAATGCACAAAATTGAACAAAATATAGCAGATCAATTAATTGATACCGCAGCAATGCAAATAGCCTGTGCTCAACGTAGTTTAAATACAAATAAGCAAGTACTTAACAATATGGCAGAGCAACACATAGCCCCTACTTTTGGCCAATTAGCCATTAAGCAACCAGAGCCAGAAGTAAACCAAAATATAGCGGCCGATAAGCTCAACAGTAATAAAACTATGTATGATTTAATTATCGAGCAAAGCCAGCATATAAAACAAATAAACCAAGCGTTACTTGACGCTAAAAAAGTTATTAGTGAGCAAAAGGTAATTCACCAAGCCAAGTACATACTTATTGAGCAGTTAAAACTCACCGAAGAGCAAGCCCATAAACAGCTACAAAAACAAGCAATGGATACGCATAAAACCTTATTTAGCGTAGCGCAAACAATTGTACAAATGAGCGATTAAATATGCTGTTTTTACTTGGGCATGTTGATCTTTAGTAATACCACTACCCTAAATAATAGTTATTTATTAAGTTACAAATTTCACACCCAGATTGAGTTTTGCCTTATTTTAAAATTGATTCATAACCTGCTGACTATAATAAGGTAAAACCCTAATTTGAAGTCTATTTATAATGCAAATTATTCAACGCATTTAAAATAATCAACTACAATAAGTTAATCATTTGTTACACCTCATTTTAATGAGGTATATTTAATACTGTTGTAGGAGTTTGAATGCCCAATGTAGAGAGTTATATAGAAGGTGTATCATTAATAGATGAGCAACAATTAACAACTTCTCTTGATAATGACATTCAAACAAACATAGAAAACATTGCTGAGCTAATTTTAAACATTTTTGATGCGAGCTCATTTTCTATTGTTGCTAATCTGCCTCAACGTGCTGTCGAGCTATATAAATCAGGTTCAGAAATAGCAGTAGCTAAAGAGCAACTAGCTGATGATATTTTTAATGAATCGATTATTGAGCATGACCTTAAAATATTTAGAGTTATATCGCCTATTATATTGCCCTCAAACCTTAAGTTTGGATGGTTGATATTCGAGCGAGCAAGTGATTCACTACTTACAGAAAAAGAAAAATCAATTTTAAATAGTTTACAAAAAAACTTTGTAAATCAGTTAGTCCAACGTAAAAACTTATTAGATAAAATAAACAGTGCTAAGTATAATTCAACAATTTGCGAGCAAAACAAAAAAGACGAAACTGAAAAAGATCGCTTAATTAAAAAATTACAAAAAATGAGCGATGAACTTGATGAATTTACCAGTATTGCTTCACACGATCTCAAGTCACCATTAAATGCTATAAAACGTTTATTAGAATGGGTTTATGATGATTGCAAAGATTTACTCCCTCAAGAGCACCTAGAAAATTTTCAGCTTGTGTTCAGCAGAGCTAATAGAATGCAAGTACTGCTAGAAGATTTACTAAGCTACTCGAGAATAAATAGCTGTGATTCAACTCGTGCAAACATATCTTTAGAAAGTCTTTACCAAGATATAGAAAAAATTTTAGAAGTTCCACAAGCTGTCACTGTTGATATACACGCCAATAACGAAGTACTCGATATACCACTGATCCCTTTTAAAACTGTTTTTCAAAATCTTATTAGTAATGCAATAAAACATAACAATAAAGAGCACCCGGTTATCGACATTTCACTTATCCCCTCTAATCAATATTACATTATTGAAATAAAAGATAATGGTCCAGGAATTAACCCTAAATATTTTTCACTCATATTTAAGTTATTTCAGACATTGCAATCTCGAGATGATGTTGAAGGGAGCGGCATCGGACTCTGTATTGCCAATAAGCTCATTATTAATTATGGGGGCAAAATTGAAGTAGCCTCCGATGGGGAACTCGGCAGTACATTCACTATTTTTTGGCCCAAAGTTTAACTATGAAATTATCAATTATAAACGAGCATCATGTAGATGCTGCTCTTAGAAGGAACTTATGAATATTTTAATTGTTGATGATGACTTAGTTGATCGCAAATTAATTAAAAAAATGCTTATTTCTGATGGCTCTCATCATCATGACATTACCGAAGTAACGTGCGTACCCGAGGGCTTGAAAGCCATTGAAGACACGCACTTTGATATAATACTACTCGATTATAATATGCCTAAAGAAGATGGCATTGAAATGCTAATTGAAATGCGTGCAAAGCCTAAACTCGGTAACACCGCAATTATCATGATTAGCTCCTCAGAGAACTCAGCTTTGGCTATTGAGTGTATAGAAGCAGGCGCTCAAGACTTTTTACCAAAAGGTGATATAACGAGGGATAGTTTAAATAAAGCACTTATATATGCCAAAAAACGCTTCGAGGCAGAACAACGTATGCACAACAGTTATCTTGCTGTAAAGCATATGGCAGAACGGGATCAGCTTACTGGTTTGTCTAATCGATATCATTTTGAAGAAATACTAAAAGTAATGATAGCTAACAATAAACGTGCTAAAAACTGCGTGGCGTTACTTGCTTTAGATTTAGATAACTTTAAAAATATTAATGATACGCTTGGCCATAGTGTCGGCGACGAAATTTTAATACAAACAGTAGAAAGAATTCATAGTTGCCTGAGACAAAATGAAGGATTTGCACGCTTAGGAGGCGATGAATTTGCAGTTATAATAGGTGGAATTTGCAATATTAATCAAATAGGTATGATAGCAAATAGAATACTAGCTGAAGTGTCTAAACCCTTTTTGCATGAAGGCAGAACTTTAAATTGCAGTGTTAGCATTGGAAGTGCCATATACCCAAATGATGCTACTGAATCTCATGAACTGCTAAAATGTGCTGATATTGCAATGTATCGCTCAAAGCAAAGTGGTAAAAGTAGAATTAGCTTTTACAAAGAGCAATATCAGTACGAATTTAGTCGCCGAGTAGATATTCAAAATAGTATAAAAGAGCATATAGAGGAAAAAAACTTTAGGCTATTTTATCAACCTGTTTATTGCTCAAAAACACAAATAATGACAGGTGTCGAAGCCCTTATCCGTTGGCCAGGTACAACCATTCATTATACTCCTGATGAATTTATTCCTATTGCTGAAGAGTGCCGATTAATAGCCCCTCTTGGAAAATGGATAATTGCGAGCGCTTTAGAGCAGTTATCTTTATGGCAGCAAAGCTATGAAACTCCCTTAACACTATCTATCAATATTTCACCTATTCAGCTACAAAAAGAGATTTTAGAGAGCTATTTATTAGAGACAGTCAAAACATACAACTTAAAAACCAACAGTATTATTCTTGAAATAACAGAAACAGCTTTTATGGAAAATAGTAAAGAAGTGATTGAGATATTAACTTCTTTGTCTAACAAGGGATTTAGGATTGCTTTGGACGATTTTGGTATGGGGTACTCATCCATATCTCATCTAATATCTTACCCTATTGATATAGTAAAATTAGACAAAAGCATGCAGTCGTTGGATGGAGAAAATAATAAGCGATTAAAAATAATCGAGAGTTTATCTTTAATGCTAAAAAAATTAGATTTTTTTGTGGTAGCTGAAGGAATCGAAACGAAAGCCCAACATCAGCTATGTAAAAAACTAAACATAGACTACTTGCAAGGTTTTCTATTTTCAAAACCTATGCCTGCAAACGAGATTAACTTGATACTCGATGGCTATTGTAAAAAATCATCCTTAAATAAATAGGTTATTTTGAGCCTCTGTAAAATTGAAGCTTAAATCAGACACCTATATAACTTTAAGCTAAAAACCTTTGGTTTGAGCCACATACTCAAACTAAAGGCTCTTCAATTGGCACAGCCTAATAGGTTAAAACTTAAAATACATGCACATCAGCTGTATTTATCTAAATGCTGACCAATAACAGCCATGACTTTTTCTTTTAACTCTGCTGCCTGAAAACTTCCTTTTACAAGGTAACCTTTTACAAAGTCGTGTGACATTATAATCTTTTTTTCTTCTTCTCTTTCAGATGAGCTAAACATCATAACTACACACGAGCTTATCTCTATCATTTTTCTGAGTTTAGAGAACTTCTCTAAAAATTGAATGCCATTAACTTTTGGCATATTAATGTCTAAAAATATAAGAATTGGAGGAAATCCATCAGGGTACTTTATTCTATTAGATTCATAATTTTCTAAAAATTCTAATGCTTCTTGACCATCTTTTTTTTCAAAAATTGTAAGATCTAACTTGGCTTCTTTTATTAGCCTTTTAAGAATATACCGGTCAACTTCGTTGTCATCGACAATTAATATAGGGGGTTTAATTTTTGTCATATTAGCTTATCCAATGGTATTACTATTTTAAATGTTGTGCCTTTATCAGAGCTTTGCAGTGATATTTCACCGTTTAAGTACTCAATATGTTTTTTAACCAACGCCATCCCTAAACCAGAGCCCGTACTCGTCTGTGCATGAAATCGCTTAAACATATCAAACACTTCACCTTGATGCTTTTGTGGTATTCCCATTCCGTTATCTGTAACAGTAATAAAAAACGTCTCTTGCTGATTGAAAATATCACAGCGGACATAAGGGGAGTCTTTATTTCTGTCGTAATACTTCAACCCGTTTGAAATTAAGTTTTCAATAATTTGAGAAAAACGCGCTTTTTCTGACTTTATAGGTACTGATAGATTAATTGTTGTCTCGAGCTTACAAGGATTATCTTTCATAAGCCAAGTGAGTCGCTCTTTCATATCAATAATCAACTGATTAAAATCAATTACATCTCTATCTTCACTACCAATTTCAGCTTTAGCTAATAGTAAAATATCAACAACAAGTGCCTCTAACTTTTCCATTTGTTGATAGATAACCAATGCATTTCGACTTGCCTCTTCAGTATCTCCTGCTTTTATATCTTCAATAACAAAATGCGCTAGGGATTTAGCCCCTGACAACGGTGATTTCAGGTCATGAGAAGCTCGATAAGCAAACTGTGCAAGTTCGTCATTTGCTTGCTGCAGGGAGGCTGTTTGGCTATTTATAATCTCTTTGAGTTCAATACTGTTTTCAATATTTAAAAGATCATTTTTAATCCGCTGCCTGGCCGCGATAACGAGTGCTTTTAATTCACCCGACGTTTTTATATCAAGCTCATCATCTAGGTTAATATTGCTTTCGGGTTTACTTGATAAGAGCAGGGTAAGATTTCGAATAGAGCTGGATATAGTACGAGAAAGGTAACTTATAAAAATAATATTAAAAAAAGATATGACGATAACAAGTGGAATTAACGTCATTAGTATAAACGATACTGTTTTTCTGATTGGTTCTTCAAACATCTCAGAGTGTTTGTTAAAGCTGACAAGTGCAACATTAAGGTTTAGTAAAAAATCAGCTCTACTGAGCTCACCTTTTTCATACTGAGTAACTGACAGTAGTGTTTTATCCGCAATTTCTATATCTTTTTCACAAATTGTTAAAGTTTGCTCTGTGTTAATAAATTTCATAACAGCATAATTTAATGGATTTATTTCTTCAATACAGTCAATTGGTTGCTGCCTAATTAACAATATATCTGACTCAATGGTATTTATATCTATGGGGAGATCATTTTCTATTTTTTTAACTGACTTAGTAAGTTGATGAGTATATTTTAAGTGAAGAAAATTAAGTTGGTGAAACTTGGCCCCTTTAGCTATTTCAAAAGCTGAGTAAACAGTAATACTTACCTCTGCAGCTGTTAAAATCACAATAAGCATCAGTTTTCTGGAGATATTCATATACGACACCTATTTTAGCTACTAACCCAACAGTTTTTTAATAACACTATAATAATTATAGTATTTATCACATTAGGTATAGCAGGTTTTATCTTTTTTACTAGCTCCTCAATAAATAACAATTTACGCTTAACTTAGTTCATTTTTAATACAAAGCTTCTTTTTAATTTTAGTTTGCCACTCAAGAGCAAGCTCCGGCAATTCGAGTGCTGCTAATAATACACTTTCATAATCTGGATATTTTTTATCAAAAAAAGCCTGGAACAGTTTTTTTACTGATATGTCGTGCGAGGCTTTCTTCTCGATAACAACACTATCACCCGTTTTTGCAACGCCTTGCTCTAGTACCCTAAAATACACGCCAGTGCAGTAATGCTGCGTAAACAGTTTAAGGCTGTTTTTATTATTAAGGGCGATAGCGAGTTTAAAACAAGGCACACGAGGCTGGCTTACTTCAAGTAATGCAGTACCAATTCGAATATGGTCACCTATGTGTATATTCGCTTCATCAAGGTCAGAAATCGTTAAGTTTTCGCCAAAGGCACCTACTGCCAAATCATCATTCTCGAGGGTTTGTTTCCAATAATCATAATGATTGTGCGAAAACGCGTAAACCGCTTTATCAACCCCGCCGTGATTAACTAAATCAGCTTGCTCATCCCCTATAATATTTAGCTTTTCAATAACAACAGGTTCGTTAGTTGGCGTTTTGAATATTCCCGTTTTCACCTCTTTACCATTATGAATAAGAGTTTTAATTTTAGAGATATTAGTCGAGATGATTTTCATTGCGATACCAACGGATGAGGAAGTAAAGATTAATTATGCAGGTTTTAAAATTATTATAAATAAATTTAAGCAAAAAAGTGACCGCTTAAGACTAAGCAGTCATTTAACAATATACAGTTTTTATTATTCTGCTTGTTTTAAAAAATACGTTTCGGCCAGTCCGTTATGTATTCCAGCTAAGTCTATTTGTATTTCATCGATAAAGTCATGCAACAGACCATTTTTAAGTACTCGTACGTCTTTATTTTCTAACTCAACAATTGCATCATCAATTGATTTAATAATTTCTGTTGAGTTTGGCAAAGGTAAAACCAATGCTTTTAATTCATTCATACAAAATAAAATAGATCGTGGGAATACTTTGCTGTGCATCACAAATTCTATTACATCAGCACGCTGTACTCTAACGCCCATTTCTTGGCGATACATTTGATAAGCACTTAACGAACGCAATAAACTGATCCACTGAATATTATCAAACGGCTTCACTTCTTCTTCATTAGTAATTAACGTAGCAGAGCGAATATCTAAAATTCGCGATGTCATATCTGCGCGCTCTATAATCGAACCAAAGCGGATAAAAACATAGCCCTGATCATGATTAATTGTGGCATCTAACGCCCCAAATATTTGATGGGCTGAATCTATAATCTTTTTTAAATAATCAAAACGTCCGCGCTTTGTTATCCCTTCTTTTTGATTATCTTTTACATAATAATAAAGAGAGTTAATTTCTTCCCATACATCTCGCGGTATTACATCGCGAATTGTACGCGCGCTTTCTCGTGCCGAAGTAATTGAGTTTAAAATTGACGAGCTATTATCGCTACCAACAAGTAAATACCTTAATGCTTTTTGTTCAGTAAAATCAGTATGGTTTTCTGAATACGCTTTACGCACACCAATAATATCAATTAATGGCTCCCAGCCGGTACATACGCCTTTGGGTAAGTCCATCATCAGTAAATTGTTAACGTTGATTAAACGAGCCACATTCTCCGCGCGCTCAATGTATCGAGATACCCAATATAAAGTTTCGCCTACTCTTGATAACATATTATTTAGCCTCTTCGTCAACAATCCAAGTATCTTTACTGCCACCACCTTGTGATGAATTAACCACCAAAGAGCCTTTAACCATAGCAACACGCGTTAATCCACCAGTGGTAACTTGCGTATCTTTACCTGATGATAAAATAAACGGTCTTAAATCGGTATGTCGACCATCTGGTTTATTACCATCAAATGTTGGTACTGTTGATAAATCTAATGTTGGTTGAGCTACCCAATTTCGTGGGTCCGCTTTAATTTGAGCAATACACGCTTCTTGTTCTTTTTTAGTCGATTTAGGACCAATTAATAATCCATATCCGCCAGATTCATTTGCTGGTTTAACAACAAGCTTATCGATATTTTTAATCACATGGTCGCATTCTTTCGGATCTAAACATTTGAACGTTGGGACATTAGCAAGTTTAGCCTCCTCGCCTAGGTAGTACTTAATCATCTCAGGTACATAGGCGTAAACTACTTTGTCATCAGCAACACCTGCGCCTGGTGCATTAACTAAAGCCACATTACCTTTAGACCAAGCACGCATTAATCCAGGAACGCCAAGTTGGGATTCTGGTAAAAAGGCTTCTGGGTCTAAAAATAAATCATCTATACGACGATAAATAACATCAACTCGTTGTAGCCCTGTGATTGTTCTCATGTATACACAGTCATCTTTTTCAACAACTAAATCGCGCCCTTCTACCAGTTCGCAACCCATTTCTTGGGCAAGGTAACAATGCTCAAAATAAGCGGAGTTAAACACCCCAGGAGTAAGTACCACGACTTCTGGTTTATCTTGTGGACGAGGCGACATTGCCGCTAGCATATCAAATAATTGTGAAGGGTAATCATCAACAGGTAAAATCGATACTTGCTCAAATAATTCAGGGAATACACGCTTCATTACAGAGCGATTTTCAAGCATATAAGATACACCTGAAGGAACACGCAGGTTATCCTCAAGCACATACATTGTACCGCTACCATCGCGTACTAAATCTGAGCCACAGATATGCGCCCATATTTTATTTGGCGGATTTATTCCCACACATTGCTGGCGAAAGTTAACTGATTTTTCTAGTAACCCTTTTGGAAAAACACCATCTTTTATTATTTTTTGGTCGTGGTATAAATCATCTATAAAAAGGTTAAGCGCTTCAACACGTTGCTTTAAACCAACCTCTACGCTTTGCCATTCTTTTTTGCCAATGGTACGCGGTATAATATCAAACGGCCAGGCTCTATCAATCATATTACCTTCGTTGTAAACCGTGAAAGTAATACCCATTTCTTTAATTGCTAAATCAGCAACCGCTCTGGCTTTTACTAATTCTTCTGCTGATAAATTAGCAAAAAATTGTGCTAATTGTGTTCCATGCGATCTAACGTTTCCTTGTGCATCAATTAATTCATCAAAGAAACCTTTTGTTTGGTACGCTTTCCAATCAATTTTCATACACTCTTTCACCTTATCCATCATCATATATGACGTAGTTAAACTGCTATTCCATTCGAATCATATCAACCGCTACATCAAGCAATTGACTACCGCCACCAAATACCACTCCTTTTAAAGGAGTTACGTCAGAAAAGTCTCGCCCTACGGCTAGAGTAATATGCTGATCGCGTGGTAAAACATTATTTGTTGGATCAAAATCAACCCAGCCAAAGTTTGGCACAAATACCGCAAACCATGCATGAGTTGCATCTGCACCTTCTAGCTTTTCTTCGCCTTCTGGCGGCATGGTTTCTATGTACCCACTTACGTATCGACCTGCTAACCCTACGCTACGTAAGCATGCAAGCGCAAAGTGTGCAAAGTCTTGGCAAACGCCCCTTTTTTGTGCAAAAACAGTGCTCAAAGGCGTACTAATTGTTGTAAAACCAGGATCATAATGAAATTCATGAAAAATCCGTGCCATTAAATCTGTGCACGCAGAAATTATATTTTTGTGTGCATCAAACGAAATTAATGCGTATTCTTTAATTCCTTTATCTATTGAAATAAGTTGTGAAGGTAGTACAAATTCAGACGTTTTTAATAATTCTGCCGTATTTGGTTTGACCAATAAATCACGTACTTTTCGCCAAGCAATATCAACACTCTCTAAATTGCTATTAGCGCCGACTAACAGTTCTACCTCGCTGATCATCGTGACTTTAAGTTTTTTATGCTGTATTGCTATTTCAAATGCTGTTACCTGATTATTAAAATAATCAGTAAATGTTTGTAAGTAAGTCGGAGTAGGTTCAATTTCTATACGACTACTGTGGCATATTTGCCCGCGATTCGTTTTTGGCGTTAATCGCGCTTGGTTTTGACACAAACTAACAAAGTCTGAATAGTTGTATGTAGTCGAGTGCTTTATTTTATATTTCACGATTGAGCTTGCTCAATATTAGTCCAGTTCAATTTATTTGCCGTTTGGGTATGAGAAAAATACTGTAGTAATAATACATCACAAAATGTATCTAAGTTCATACGCGTATTATGGTTAAATTCGATTAACTGGTTGCGTTGTCCATTTTCACTTTTTTGTAGGTAATCTTTCTCAGTTACATAACAACTTGTTTTAGATAGTAAAATTGCTTTTTCGTGTGCCGCAATTACGCCTTGCCTGCGTTTTGTGGGTAAATGCTTACATAACTTATTAATTTCCTCTAACTGAAATAATAAAGAACGTGGGTATTCAGCATCTAAAAGTAATAACTCAAGCCCTGTACCAATGGTTTGATACATTCTGTATCGGCGCTTATGCGTAACTAAACTAACTTGGCAACTTAGCACTGCTTCAAGTAAGCCAAGCTCTTCGGGCTCGTCTAACTCTTTGGTTAATAAAGCCGCACTTAGTGATGTTATTTGTAAGCTCCGCTCTACTCTTCTGCCCATTTCGAGTAAAAACCAGCCGTTACTATTTGGCATACAATCTGTAATCGAGCCATTAAAAGCCATAATTGAGCCTATAACTCTATCTAGGCTGCTTTGCATTGCACGCGTTGGAATATTAATATTTACATTTTTAAATACTTTAATTTGCTCATTAATATCATCAATTATTCGGCGGCTATCATGAGATAGTAATTCTTGAATTTGCACCGACGCATTTGCAATGTACTTTAATGTATTAATAATACTGCCAGCGCATTGCTCGTCTGCAAGGAGTTGAAAGGCGGTTTCTTTAGACAGATTTACATCAATGCCATCTAGTTTTAAATCAGGTTCTATATAGGGATAAACAATATATTGCGACCTAATGGCATTAGAAAGCCGTGCAACTATACTTTTTCGTATTGAATCTGGGTAAACAGAAAATTCGGTGTACTTGTCTATAAAAATACGCAAAATACGTATGGTGTTTTCGCAGCGTTCTAAGTATCGACCCAACCAAAAAAGGTGCTCAGCCGTACGGCTCGAAATAACCCCTTCGAGTAGCGTTACATCCATTCTTTTTCTAATTGGTACCGGTGGATTATGCTCGCCTAAATCAACTCTATCGGCTGTATTTATCCATGTATCTTTGATCCAACCAGATACTCTTGGGTTGTTACTTTTTTCGTTTGAAAAACACAGTGCTGAAGGAAGTACTTCTACACCATTTTCTGTGGTTAATGCATAACACCTAAACACCACTGGCTTGGAGATTAATTGCCCGTCATGCCAAAATGGTGCACTGCTAAAAGAAGGCTTTTCTTGGAAAAAGTAATTATCGGGTTCTTTGCTAATAAGTAGCTTTATTTCTTGCTCGTCCAACACTCCATCTAACTTGAGTGTAGGGTCTATAGCTGATAGTAGTTCGAGGTTATTCCAATCAACGGCTTGCGCTTCTTTTACATTTAAGTAATTTGGCTCACCCAACAACAGCGGCTGTTTTAAAATTTGCTGCGATAACTTTTCTAAGTTGCACTTTATTGAAGGTGACGAGAGCACACCACTACCAAACGGGTTCAAAACCTTAACAGACCCTTGTCGTACCGATTGTAATAAGCCCGGAATACCATGAAGTGAATATTCAGTTTGCTCTAAAGAATCAATACAACGATCAGAAACCCAGCGTAAAATGACATTAATTTTACCCAAACCTTGTAACGATTTTAAACAAACGTCACCACCACGTACGGTTAAGTCAGCGCTTTGTACTAATGTATAACCAAAGTAGGTAGATAGAAATGCATGCTCGTTGTAGTTAGGGTCATCAATTCCTTGGGTTAAAATTACAATTCGTGGGTCATCCATATAGTGGGTATATTCATTAATACCCTCTTGGAATAGATTTAGAAATTCTTTAATTTGCTGAACATTACATTCTGCAAATTCTTCAGCCATTACACGCCTTGCAATAATACGGCTTTTAATTAATAGCCCTAAGCCTAACGGGCACTGACAATGATCGCTTAATACTTTAAATTCGCCTGTAGGCGTGCGGTAAACATCTAATGCAGTAAAAAAAAGTGTTAATTCGTTACTAGGTAAACTAAAACCTTCGCGTAAGTAATTAGGGTCTTGAAAAAGCTGCTTTGCAGGAATGTGACCATCAACTAAAAGAGTTTGATCACCGTAAATATCTTGCTGAATTTTATTTAATAAAAGGGTTCTTTGTTTTATTCCCTCTTCGAGCAATGCCCAATCGGCTTTAGATAACATAAATGGCAATGGGTCGAAGTGCCACTGCTTATTGCTTTCATTTTTAATATTGCCATTTTGTAGCAATTGGCTAATTTCTGTAGCGCGGCTACTAACATCATCTGCTGTTAGACTAGCTAAACGCTTAAATAAAGTATCCCAATGGTCTGGGTTTAAACCACTGTGGTTTGCTAGTTCATCATGTCCATGTGATTTATCAAGGTATAAAGACAACCACTCAGGCAATTCCGGCATCGCGTTATTGTTAATATACAAGCTGAAAGCGCTCCAATTTATAGTAAATAGCCGTGTTCATAATGATGCTTTAAAAATATTTAGTCATTCCACTTTAAATAATTTCAAAGTGGAATGACACAACTATCAATTATTATTTAAAGTTAGGCTGCCTGCGTAAATCCAAGGTATTTGGATAATCAGGATTACTACTTTCTTCATCAGGTACCACATATTCACTTGCGCTTTGCGCCGACTGAAAACTATGCGTAACCGCCGATGGGCTCCAGCTTGGTTCTGCTGATGCAAGTAAAGATGGTGTATGCCCATGCTCCCAAAATCTTGCGACTCTGCGCCCTTCTGCTTCAAATGCATTAACCGGTAGCGTTTCAGGATTACGCCCACCAGCATGGCTCACATGATATACAAAGCCTCCAACTGAACGTCCTTCCCACGTATCGATTAAATCAAAAACTAATGGTGCATGTACGCCAATAGTTGGATGAAGCGCTGTAGGTGGTTGCCAAGCTCGGTATCGTATACCCGCGACCATTTCATCTTTTGCTTTACCTTTAACCGGTTTAAGCGGCACTCTTCGACCATTACACGTTACAACATAGCGGTCGCTCATTGTTCCTTGTACTTTTATTTGTACTCTTTCTAATGACGAATCTACATAGCGCGCCGTACCCGACGCACTCGCCTCTTCGCCCAGTACATGCCAAGGCTCGATTGCGGTTCTAAGCTCAAGTGTAACGTTATCAAGTTCTCGCGTACCACATACCGGAAACCTAAATTCAAAAAATGGATTTAACCAACTTAACTGAAATTGAAAACCTGCCTGTTGTAAATCGCGGCTTACTTCAGCTAAATCGTTTTCTACATATTGTGGCAATAAAAACTTATCGTGTAACTCAGTACCCCAACGTATTAATGGCTTGTGGTAAGGTTTTTTCCAAAACCAAGCAAGTAAAGTACGCAACAGCAGCATTTGCACTAAGCTCATTTGTGAATGCGGAGGCATTTCAAAGCCTCTAAATTCTACAATCCCTAAACGACCTGTGGCTGAGTCGGGTGAATAGAGCTTATCTATACAAAACTCTGCTCTGTGCGTATTACCCGTTAAATCCACTAATAAATTACGAAGTAGCCTATCAACTAACCAAGGTTCAGGCACCTCACCTTCGGGCATATGCGAAAAGGCAATTTCTAGCTCGTATAAAACTTCATCACGGGCTTCATCCACTCGCGGCGCTTGGCTTGTAGGACCAATAAAAAGCCCCGAAAATAAATACGACAAACCAGGATGGTGCTGCCAATAGGTAATAAAACTTCTTAAAATATCAGGTCTGCGTAAAAATGGGCTTTGCTCAGGTGTTTCGCCACCAAGCGTTACGTGGTTACCACCACCAGTACCAGTATGGCGACCATCTGCCATAAACTTATCGGTACCTAATCGGCATTCTTTTGCTAAACCGTATAACGTTGTGGTTCGACTGACTAATTGATCCCACGATGTTGAAGGATGAATATTTACTTCAATAACACCTGGATCTGGCGTTACAGCGTATTTTTCTACGCGGCTATCTTTAGGTGGGCTATAGCCTTCAATAACAAGCGGCATTTTAAGTGCTTTAGCCACACTTTCTATACTACTTATTAAACCCATGTAATGTTCAAAATGACTTGTTGGTGGCATAAATATGTATAAACGCCCCTCTCTCACTTCCATTACAAGGGCAGTTTTAACCATTTCTTTGCCAATAAAGCCTTTTTTAAGCTTTTTAGCTTTGCCAAAGTTTTCAGGAATATCAAACGGGTCGCGGTCAATAATGTTGCCGCTCCACTCAAGGCTGTCTAAAGGTAGGCGATAACCAAGTGGGGATTCACCAGGTAATAAGAAACAATTGCCTCGTTTAAACTCCCACGTACACGACTGCCAACAGTTTTTACTATCGTTCCATTTTAAAGGTAGAACATAGCCAACAGGCTTTTCTATGCCTTTATCCATTTTAGCTAAAAAGCCTTTTCGGCTCATTGCATGAAGAAGCTCTGGTTGATCTGGCTTTATTTCGGTAGGTAATGAGGCTTCTTGCCACATGTGATATAAAATATCTTCATAAGCTGTAGTAAGTGCCTTGGTTTCAAGACCAAGTGAGTCACACAGTTTATCAGCAAACTTTTTAGTATCGGTATGATCAAATTTATAGTCTTTATTAGGATCGGCTAATAGTGCGGCATCTTGCCATAAAGGCTCGCCGTCTTTGCGCCAATAGCACGCATATTGCCAACGTGGTAATGGCTCACCCGGATACCATTTACCTTGTCCGTAATGAGTAAAGCCACCTTTTGTGTATACTTTATTCATTTCTACAAATAAATTTTGAGCTAATATTCTTTTTTCTTTGCCATCGGCATCAGTATTCCACTGAGGATGTTCCATATCATCAATAGAAATAAACGTAGGTTCGCCGCCCATGGTTAAATGTATGTTTTCTTCATTGTAAACATTGTCAACGTGCTGACCTAAGCGGTTAATTGCCGCCCACTGCGCCTCAGAATACGGCTTAGTAACACGTGGGTCTTCGTGTACACGCGTTACTTTATTATAAAAGCTAAACTCAGATTTACAGTCATCTATACCGCCGGTTACCGGCGCTGCCGAGCTTGGCTCTGGCGTACACGCCAATGGAATATGACCTTCACCAGCAAATAAACCCGAGGTAGGATCAAGCCCTATCCAACCTGCACCCGGAATATACACCTCGGTCCATGCATGCAAATCGGTAAAATCTTCTTCTGGACCGCTTGGGCCATCTAGTGATTTTTGATCTGATGTTAGCTGTACTAGGTAACCCGATACAAATCGAGATGCCAACCCTAAATGACGAAACAATTGTACTAATAACCAAGCAGAATCACGACACGAACCTGTTTTTTTACTTATTGTTTCGTTTGCCGTTTGCACACCGGGTTCTAAACGAATGCCATAACCTACTAATTCATAAATAGCTTGATTAACAGCCACTAAAAAATCAACGCTTCTAAGCGGCTCTTTAGGGTTTAAAGATTCAATTAATTCTTTAAATTTTGGACTGGCTTTGCGTTTTTTTAAATAAGGAGAGAGTTCTGACTTTGAAATAGCATCGTAAACAAACGGGAAGTTTTCGGCGTAATCTTCTAAAAAGAAATCAAAAGGATTAATAACCGTTAGTTCGGCGACCAAATCAACTGTAAAACTAAATTCGGTAGTTGGCTTGTTAAACACCACCCTCGCTTGGTAATTACCAAAAGGGTCTTGTTGCCAATTTATATAATGATCTTCTGGAACTATTTTTAAAGAATAACTTTTAATTTTTGTACGGCTATGTGGCGCTGGACGTAATCGGAATATATGCGGCCCCATATTAACTGACCGGTCGTATTTATACTGAGTATGGTGCGAAATCCCAACTGTAATTGTCATCTATTAATTCCCCTTTAATAATGTATGGCCACAATATAACGCTGAAAATATTATTTGGACTAATTAACTTGTGCAATTTTTATACCAAAAGACTTGCTTAAGTAGTACTGTTCATCCACTCGCGGCTCTTGCACAAAGCAACGTTATGCATAAAGGTTTTGACCTAATTAATAGGAAAAACACACCTATTCAATAAATAGTAAACTTAGTGTAATTTAAACCATCAATTTTAGATTTTTAATGGTGCAGAAAATGCACCAAAATAGTGCTTTAAAATAACTTACAATTAAATCCTGTTAATTTAAAATATTGAAATAAAACAAATATATTTAGATTTTTTAAAATACTCACTGCGTTATTTATACCGCTAAACTGATATAATTAAAAGGATTTATTTAGAGTTTAAAAATCATTAAAAATAATCATTAAATAGTAAGAAATAGTTCACAATAAAGCTGCTGTTAAAGTAAGTAACGGTGCTATACTAGATCGATTTTTAACCGCTTACGTTACAGTAAAACTAACAATCTCGATGACATAAAACAAGCAACTTTTAATACATAGATGCTTACTTTAAAGATTAGTTTTGCAGTGGTGTGTTTTAATTTCAAACAAAACAGAACACGTCCAATTTGAAAAACCAGCACACCTCACTAACCTGTTAATTTTTCATTATCATCAAAGCTAAAGGTAATGCAGCACTAGGGCGTGTTGTTCTTTGGTGGTTGAATTTGCAGCAGTGTGTTTGGTATTTAAGCAAGGCAGAGTCTATGATGTGTGGTTGTTCCCCATACATAGGCGATAACGCAGCATAAATGCCAAACATGCGCTGCCCCTGGGTTCTTTCTAGGGACGATTGACTCTTTGTTGCTCGGTTTTTACTTAGCCCACTAGGTTACAAACCTCGCGCCGCGATTAAATCGCCCCTAGATTGAACAAATTTCAATCCCAAAAATCAACACGCCCTAGCGTATTTAAGATTTTTTAAATCAACCCAATCTACCTAATAGGATATTTTCTTATGCAAAAGCTAACAGATGTCGGTGAAAACTTAGTTAATGGTATAGCATCTCGTTATAACCTCAGTCACGATGCAGTAATTCACATGTTAGTTAGCGTTAATAACGGCGGTTGCTCAATGGCACAGTTTAATTGCCAAGAACTTGGTGGTTCTGGTCAATGGATGCGTGGCGGAATGACAATGGTTGGCGACATGTTTAACAACGGTTTAAAATCAACCGTTGATAACTTGTGCAACGAACTTGCTAATATATTGAGCAATAACCAAATATTTCCGGTTATTCCTGTAGGATCGCCTGGCAGCAATCAGTGGTGGCCAGGTAATCTAGGCAGCCCATTTAGCAGTGGTGCGCAAAATAATATTCGCTACGCTATATTCCCTAATCGCTTAGCCGTTGAATTAAATGGACAAGTGAGCGTATACGACACGTTAGATCATAATATTGGTGGTGTAAGCCAACAGCAAGGCAATAATACCTTTCTTACATTTAACAGTCAGTGGGGGACAATTAATGTAAATACCCTGCCATTAATTTCAGGGCAAACGCCAACGCCTCCAGAACCACAAAAAGATTTTACGCAGCAAGTAACGCAGCCGAATTTTGCATCGTCAACACCAAACCAAGTTGAAGCACCGGCTAATAATACTGTGGGGCAATACTCGGTAGACGAAACACTTCAAATTATTGAAAAGTTAGCACAACTTCGCGACTCTAATGCGTTGAGTGATGATGAATTTAATATTAAAAAGTCTGAACTTTTAAAAAGGATTTAACCACTATCCTCCAATAGCATAGCGCTAAGTAAAAGTGGTTTATACGGTCTCTTTTTTATTCGGTAACATATGAAAACATTTAAATGTAATTGCACAGATCAACTTATTTTATTTTTTGAAAGCAGCCATTGTTTGGCTTGCGGCAGAACCGTGGGTATTGATGATGAGTTCGACCAAGTTGAACCCTATGAAATTGATGAGCAATCGGGGTTATTTTACAAAGCAGAAGCGCCTGAAGTTTTTTATAAAAAATGTGATAACAATGCTCAGTACCACGTTTGTAATGGTATGGTTAATTTAGATACATTTATACCCGTTGCCGATAAAGACGAAGTGCTGTGTTTTTCATGCCGCTTTAATGAAACGGTGCCCGATTTAAGCATTATCGGGCATATTCCATTGTGGAAGAAAATGGAAACGGCGAAGCGTCGCGCTTTATATACTCTAAAATCGTTATCGCTCCCCTTAAATACTATTATTCAAGAACCTGAAAGCGGATTAAGCTTCGACTTCATAACTGACCGTAACGTGAGCGATCACTTTGTAAGCCCAATTATAGGTCAAGATGTTGTATTTACAGGACACGACTGTGGCCATATCACTATAAATCTAGCCGAGGCAGACGACGTAGCACGCTCTCAAGCTAAAATAGCGATGGGTGAGCGTTACCGTACTTTACTTGGTCATTTTCGCCATGAACTTGGTCATTATTATTTTGATCAACTAATCGCAAATTCACCAAAAAAACATGCTTTATGTAAGCAATATTTTGGTGATGACGAATTAGATTATCAACAAGCGCTCGATACTCATTACAAACAAGGCGCTCCTGCTAACTGGCATGAAACCTTTATTAGTGAATACGCTACTATGCACCCTTATGAAGACTGGGCGGAAACATGGGCGCATTACATGCATATTATCGATACTTTAGAAACAGCCAAAAACTTTTCAATTACAGGCTCAACAACGGGTAATGAGTTTGAATTAGATGAAGCAGACGAGCTTAGATTGCCACAAAGTGCATATTACTTTAATTCACAAACATCGATTGATGCTATTTTAGATACTTGGATGGAATTTTCGATCATTCTAAATTCACTAAATCGCAGCATGGGACTTGCCGATGCCTACCCATTTGTACTAACTCAAGCGGTGCGAACTAAGTTATCTTTCATCCATCATGCTATCCATAACAGGCTCAATTTAATACCTGATTTGAGCATTGGAAAAGCGTAATAAAGTAAGCTCAGTCCAAAAACATTTTAATAGAGCCATTTATTCTTGCTATGACTTTTCATGCGTAGGTAAGTGGCTTTTTTATTATGCGCAAAGCCGTAAAAATAAGAGTCTAAAAATAGTATATCCCCCTACTTTCTCGCTAAATCTCTATTAGCTTGTCATCGCGAGGTTATTCTTGAGTCGACTTATGATTTTTTCTTGGTAAGTACTAACTGTAGAAAACTTTTGTATTGATACAAATAAGCCAGTTAGTTTTTCGTTTGATATATCAGAGATATTAACCCCTTTATATAAAATAGGCGCATTATTTTGTCTGGTTGAATTATTCGACAGTAAAATGTTCAATTTTACTGTACGCGCTAACTCTTCTTGATACAGAAAAAACTCTCTTAAATGTGTGCTAACAATATTGGCTGCTTTTGATCTGTCTATCATTAAAATTTCGTCAATTAGTCGGTTTAATCTGCTGCGAGACTCTATTGCTTCGTCGAGAATATCTAACCAATTAAGTTCGCTATTTGATAGTAAAGCTAAAAAATATACCGTACGTGCTTTATTGTAATTAATAAAACCAGGCCACATAACATCTTCGCTAGATACTTTAAGTGCTTTATCAAACTGCTCAGCGGCAGATTTAAGATACATACTTACTTCTTCAAGTATTGATGGTTCTATAGTGTTAATATTTTTTTGAGCCAATTCTAAACCATCAATAGACAAAATATCTACAGAGTTCATATTTAGCGACTCTCGCAGCAAATGCATGCCTTTTTTGTTGTAATACAAACCTAGGTAATTATGGTAAATGGTTTTTGTAACTGGATTACGAAGAATTGGACCTCTCACATGAAGTAAGTCTGCATGAATATTAAAATTATCATCAGCCACAAAACTTTGGTAAGACACAACAGCTTTAAATAGCTTTATCGTTTCCGTTATTTGAATTGAATTACCTTTACTCACCGAGTGTAATATTTCACAGCGCCTATCAACTTCTGACAAAATTGTATCCATACGCTTTTTATAAAGCACTTTGTTAGTTTCTGATGCATTAAAAACAGCTGGAAATAAAACAATTAGGTCAATTATATATTGCAGGGTATCGGCAAAGAGAACGGCGGTTTCTGACTCTTTTTTTAGTTTATGCTCAATAGAGTCAAAAATTTCTTTCTCTAGTGTATTTTCATCTTGGGACTTAAACTGATTAATTAACTCTGGAAGTGAGGTTACGTAATTTTCATTATCTAAAATGTTACCTTCCATTTTACTAATGTTATTTACACTATCAATTGACGTATATGTTCTAACAGTAATAAATAAAGCTAATACGGCTATACAAAAGCTTACTGTTGATATGGTGAAGCTTAGTAAATCTTTACCTTCTTTTAAATCATATACCCATACAGCAAGAAAAGCTGAAAGTAGAACAAGTAATAATATTGTAAAATATAACATTTTTGATGTGCGCATATGTCTTCCAGACTTGGGTCGAGATAACAATCTAATATTGCTGATTTATAACACGAAAAACGCAGACTTCACACGCAAACTGAGAGCTATATAACCTCTGTAGAGCACAAGTAATGAAATATCTGCATCACTTTTCCCACTTATCCAGCGCTTGTTTGTCACTTTGTTTAAACTCAACCCAATTTGATGAGTCTTTAAAGTGCTCTTTTTTCCAAAACGTGGCGTGGTTTTTTAAGTAATCCATAATAAATTGTGCGCCTTCGAACGCGGCTTGGCGATGGCGGGACGTTACGCCTACAAATACAATTTGCTCGCCAAGTGCTAAGTAACCAACGCGGTGAATAATACATATTCGCGCCAGTTGCCAGCGAGTTTGTGCTTGCTCTGCAATAGATTGAAGAAGTTGCTCGGTCATACCAGGGTAGTGCTCAAGCTCAAGTGCAATAACGTTATCGTCACTGCTGAACTCTCTTACCAAACCTGTGAAGGTGACAACAGCGCCATCGCTTTTATTATTACTACAAAGCGTATTGTGCTCGTCACCTACATTAAAATCATCGGTTTGTACTTGAATATGTATGCTCATTAGCCACCTGTAACCGGCGGGAAAAAGGCAAGCTCATCCCCTGCTTTCACTATTTCGTCGCTTGATGACATAGTTTGGTTAAGCGCTGCAAGTAGCTCACGCTCCTTCAGCCACGGTTGCCAATGCGGGTATTGGCTCACTAATCTTAATTTAAGCTCTGAAATAGTAAGCGGCTGCGTAATCTCAAGACTTAATTTGCTGCACTTTAACCGCTCTTTTAGTTGCCCAAAAAACAATAACTCTACTTTTCCGGCGCTAGATATTGCATCGTTTGGATTAATCGCGTTGCCAACTGCCATTTTTGCCCCCAGCTTTTTGAGTAACGCGCATGCCGCTAATTTCCATTAGTGGGTCGGCTGCTTTACACATATCAAACAAAGTAAGGCTAGCCACAGATACCGCTGTTAACGCTTCCATTTCGACCCCAGTTTTACCTGCAAGTTTGCAGTAGCTGGTTATTTTAATTTGGCTGTTTGCTTCATCAAGTTCAAAATCAACAGCGACTTTACTAAGTGCAAGCGGATGACAAAGCGGGATTAAATCGGCGCACTTTTTAGCGCCTTGAATACCCGCAATACGTGCCACGCCTAACACATCGCCCTTTTTGTTTTGATTAAGCATTACTTGTTCAAAGGCAAGCTTACTCATGCTAATAAATGCTTCAGCTGAGGCATCGCGCAAGGTTACGTCTTTGAGCGATACATCAACCATATTCGCTTGGCCGTTTTCGTCAACATGGCTCAACATACTATTGCTCACGCGATTCACACTTTTTACCAATGGTAATGTGCGGTACAAAGTTACACGGTTTATGCATTGAGTTAAGTTGATCATTTATAATACCTGTCCACGCTGTTTTACATGCGCCTGTAGAGCCTGGCATACAAAAAATAACCGTGTTGTTAGCAAGTCCCGCAAGTGCACGAGATTGAATAGTAGAGTTACCAATTTCGCCGTACGATATGTGCCTAAATAGCTCCCCAAAACCGTCTACGCTTTTATCAAACAGCGGAGCAAATGCCTCTGGTGTTGAATCGCGCTCAGTAAAACCTGTACCGCCAGTCACTAAAATAGCATGAATGGTGTCATCGGCTATCCACTGCGATGCCACTGCACGCATTTGGTAAACGTCATCTTTAACTATGTCTTTATCAGCTAAGTGATGACCAGCTTCAGTTAGCGCTTTAATTAAGTAATGACCAGAAGTATCGGTAATCGCATCGCGTGTATCGCTTACCGTCATTACGGCAATGTTTAATGCTATTTGTGACTCAGTTGTGTGACTCATAATGTTCTTCTTAATTGATTAATGCTTTGGTCAAAATGCTCATTTACAGCTTTAAATTGCGCCGGTGTATTGGTGTTTATTAATGCGTGCGCTTTATTACATAAAAGCGTTTGCACACCAATGCTTTGGGTAAACTGTTTTATTGATTTATGACTGTTAGCGTTTGTGAGTATGTGTTTTAAATGATTTTTTACACTGCTTGTATTACGAATATACAGCGGTAGTGGTTCATTTTCAAAGTGCCAAGCATGTATTTGTGACTGATTTAATTGATTGCTCACACTTTGTACGTTATTTGACTGAGAAGCCAGCACAATTATGCTTAACAAACTACTCGTAAGTAGAGGCATATCTACCGCAGTAATAAGTAAGTCGTGCTCAGTGGCTATTAATGTGGAATAAATTCCGCCAAGGGGTCCACTATTTGGGTATATATCTTTAACGTACTTTTCTGAGGGATAATCGCTCGGTGAATAATGGTTCAATGACTTGACTGGATTTGTAACGTTGCGACTTATAAGTATGTTTTTAGCGCCTACGTCTTTTAATAAATCACACGCATTGTGCAATAGCGTTTTATTTTTTAAAACTAAATCGGCTTTGTCTGTGCCCATTCTTGATGACTTACCACCAGCAAGCACAACGCCTGTAAAATCTCGCTTAACTTTCATATTAGATTTTATATTAGCTTCCATATTAGCCGCCTAACATGGCTAAGTGAGTTGTCGCACCTGTTAAGCGTTTATCCAGCTCATGGCTTATTTCTTTATTGCCCATAGCGGCTCGAATTGCCTTTACGGTCGCTGCAGTATCGTCCTCGTTGAGTAGTTCGCGTAAATCTATACCTTGCTCTGCAAATAAACATAAGTGTAATTTACCCAGCGCCGACACCCTTAAGCGATTACAACTTTTACAAAAGTCTTTACTGTACGGCATTATTAAACCAATACGACCATCGTAATCAGGATGACAAAACTCCTCAGCGGGTCCATTTAATTTCCCCCTAACGACTTGTAACCAACCTTGGTCGAGTAATTGGGCTTTAACCGTTTGCCCACTTAAGTGGTTTTCTTCAAAAAATTTTGCGCCGTCACCGGTTTCCATTAATTCTATAAAGCGAACTGTAACTTTGTGGTGCTTTACCCACGCTAAAAAATCCTTTAATTGGTTTTTATTAAACTGCTTTGCAAGCACTGCATTTATTTTTATATCTTTTATGCCCAGCTCTACCGCGCGTTCTATTCCTTTTAAAATAAGGTTAAGTTTGTCGTGCCCTGTTATGAGTTTAAACATACTTGGATTTAAACTATCAATACTGACATTAAGCGCATCAAGCCCTGCTTCTGCAAATTCATCAATTTTCTTTAATAAATTAAATCCGTTGGTAGTAATGGCTACTTTTTCTATGCCGCGCGTGTTTTTACAGAGTTTTATAATATCGGTTACGTCGTTTCGCAAGCACGGTTCGCCACCTGTAATGCGTACTTTTTTAGTACCTAGCTCTGCAAACGCATTTACTAGCGTGCTAATTTCGTTTTTATTTAAAAAATTACGCGGCGTATCGCACTGATACCCGTTTGGTAAACAATAACTACAACTAAAATTACATACATCGGTTATTGAGAGGCGCAAATAGTTAAACTGCCGACCAAATTGATCATTAAGCATATGCTTCCTTGTTTGTTTACATTTCAACCGCAACATTAATACTGTTCGCTTTTTGCGTAGCATGTTGCTTAATTAATTGGCTTAATTGCGTTTTACACGAACCACAGTTCGTCCCACATTTAAGTTCAGACCCCAATTGCTCGACTGTGTTTGCACCGTTTTTAATGGCGTTTATAATTGGCTGCTCTCTTACTTTAAAGCAGCTACACACTTGCACGCCTTGAGTAAATTCTTCATCTGGGGTTGCATAAAGCAAAGACTGTAACTGTGTAAAGGTCAGTAATGGCTCTGCAAACAAATGGTTTATCCACTCAAGTGATATTTCTTTTTGCTCATTAGAAATAACACCTACGAACGCTAATTGATCGTTTTGAATACACTGCACATGCATGGCTTTTGCCGTATTCATAGCCGACCACTGCCCTTGTAAACCAGTCAAGGTTTGGCAGTAATACAGTAAATCACTTTGTGGTTCATTAAGCGCCAATTGGTAATTAAAGCAATTGCTTGCATTAACTTTGAGCCAAAAATCACTGTTTATAACAAGTTCGTTTTTAGCAAACAGCTGCATATATTGCACAAAGGGTGCTTTAACTATATTAACAGCACCGTGTTTGCACTCAGCCTGACCAGATAGAGGGTCAACTACCGATTGATACAACCCACTTACTGTTGCGGATGATGCAAATTGCTTATTCCAATGAATAGGCATAAAGCATTCACCTTTTCGCACGGAATCGGTTACTTTTGCATGCGCGGTAACCTGCCCAGTTTGCGCAATCGCACTTATTAAATCGTTTTGTTTAATTGCTAATTTACTGGCATCAAGCGGATTAATTTCAATGTACGGGCGTGTAATATGCGATGAAAGCGCAGTGCTTTTACCTGTGCGGCTCATTGTATGCCATTGGTCGCGTATACGTCCTGAGTTCATTATAAACGGATAATCACATGATGTTTGTTGCACAGGTAATTGCGGCGTTATGGGTATAAAACGCGCTTTTTTATCAGCGGTGCTAAATTGGTTATCTGTAAAAACCTGACCGTTTTTATAAGGCTGATTTTTAACAACAGGCCACATTATGGGTTTTAAGTTATCGTACTGGCTTTTTGTGAGCCCAACTAAACCAGAGAGGTTTAATAATCGGCTGTCGTTATTTTCAAAGTCGGTTAATTGTGCCCATTCTTCAAAAATGCCACTTGGATCTGTGAAATCAAACCCTTCAAAGCCCATTTTTTTAGCGACTTCACACATAATTTGCCAATCGTTTTTAGCTCCCGAATAAGGCGCGACTAACGGGCGCTGCCTTGATATTCTGCGCTCTGAGTTGGTTACTGTGCCGTTTTTTTCGCCCCATCCGGTTGATGGAAAAGCAACATCGGCAAATTTTAACGTATCACTTTTTGCAATACAGTCAGATACAACCACCAGCTCGCAGGTCTCTAATGCCTTTTTAATAGCGGCGTTATTAGGCAAACTTACCATTGGGTTTGTTGCCATTATCCACACTGCTTTTATTTTGCCTGCGGCTATTTCATCAAACATATCGATGGCATTGCTGCCTGCTTTTTTAGCAATAGTTGGCGCAAGCCAAAAACGTTGCACAAGTGATTGATGTGCTTCGTTTTCAATATCTAAATGCGCCGCTAACTGATTAGCCAAACCACCTACTTCGCGCCCGCCCATCGCATTGGGTTGCCCAGTAATTGAAAACGGACCACTGCCTGGCTTAAGTAATTTACCTGAGGCTAAATGCGCATTAATAATGGCGTTGCATTTATCTACACCCGAACTTGACTGATTTATACCCATTGAATAAAAGCTAATCGCACTTGGGCTGTTAGCAAATAGCGCGTAAAACTCAGTGACTTGCTCAATTGCTATATCGCAAAAGTCGCTAACTGCCTCACAGCTCCACTTTTGTGCCTCCTGCAGTGCGCTTTCAAAGCCGTTTGTGTGCTGATCAATAAATTGCGTATCGAGGTGGTTATGCTCATTTAAATAATTAAGCAAACCGTTATAAAGCGCAGCGTCACTGCCTGGTTTTATATTTAAAAATGTGTCGGCAAGCTCAGCGGTGTCGGTTTTGCGCGGATCAATAACCACCACTTTCATATTTGGGTTAAGCTGCTTTGCACGCTCCATTCGCTGATACAAAACCGGGTGAGTCCATGCGGCATTAGAGCCAATTAAAATAAGCAGCTCAGTTTGCTCTAAATCCTCGTAGGTACACGGCACTACGTCTTCACCAAAAGCGCGTTTGTAACCTGCCACAGCAGATGACATACACAGGCGCGAATTTGTATCGATATTGCCTGAGCCTATGTAGCCTTTCATTAATTTATTCGCGATGTAGTAATCTTCAGTAAGTAACTGCCCTGACACATAAAATGCCACCGCATCGGGTCCGTGCTTTTGTATTACGTCGTTAAATTTATTGGCAACGTGGTCGGTTGCTTCATCCCACGTGGCTGCTTTATTATTAATAAGGGGCGACGTTAAGCGGTTATCACTGCCTGTTGTGTCGAGCAAATGGGTGCCTTTTACACATAAACGACCAAAGTTTGCGGGATGCTCTCGCATGCCTTCAAGCTTGGTCGGCACATTATTAAAAAGTGAAATATCAACACCGCACCCTACACCACAGTAAGCACATGTTGTTTGTTTTAAACTGGTTTTATTTATAGTTGGTGACGTGTTTGCGGTTGTCATACTGCTCTCTTTTAGTGTGCTTTAATTTATGCAGGCTGTTTTACAGGCTCATTAAGGGTAACTACGTTAATAGTGTTACTTGCCTTAGCGAGCGCGCTGTTTATTACATTTTGAACGAGCTTTTCACACCCTCCACAGCCTGTACTGGCTTTGGTGCTTTGCTGCACACTTGCCAAATCTATGCAGCCTTTAGCGACTGTTTGTTCAATGGTGTGTTTAGTTACTTTATGACAAGCGCAAATAATGGCGTCATCAGGCAAGTCATCGGCGCTTAGCTCTGCTATGTCGCCGGCAAGGGGCATAATGAGCGCTTCGGGAGCGGTGGTAAGTTCAATGTCGTTTAAATGATATTGCAGCAAATTGTCGTAATCGCTGGTATCGCCAACAAGTACCGCGCCAATCAGCTTAATACTTTGTGAGTTAGTGACTATTTTTTTATAAATACCATTGGCTTGGTCTTCAAAGTAATAGCTTATTGCGCCTTCGCTGCGTGCATGTGCATCGCCAATAGAGCCTACTTCAACACCCATTAATTTAAGCTTGGTGCTCATATCGGCACCATTAAATTCATCGGCTTTATTGTCTAAGCCAGTACTTTGCAAAGTACCTTGCTGCGTATCTTGTAAAATATGCCCAACTGCTATTTTAGCCATGGCGTAACCGGGTGCCACTAAGCCAAAAATAAAATTATTCCACAGTGCACATTCACCAATAGCGTATATGTTTTTATCACTCGTTTGGCAGTGGTTATTAATTACAATACCGCCGCGCTCGCCCAACTCTAAATTAAACTCGCGGGCTAAATTATCATAAGGGCGAATACCCGCCGAAAATACAATCATGTCTGTTTCAAGGGTTTTGCCACCTTTAAAGCACATTTTATAACGGCAACTTTCGCCTTCTACTATTTCCTCAGTTGCTACCGCTGTATGTACAGTAACGCCCAAATCCGTAATTTTATTTTTTAGTAACCGACCGCCACCAGCATCAACTTGTACACCCATAAGTTGCGGTGCAAATTCTATTACGTGAGTATGTAAACCCAATTGCTTTAATGCGTTTGCAGCTTCAAGCCCCAGTAAACCGCCACCAATTACCACGCCTACTTTGCTGCCGTGGGCTGAATTTTTTATTGCGTGTAAATCGTTAATGGTGCGATAAACAAGGCAATGCTCGCGATCTTTACCCGGTATAGGCGGTACAAATGGGAATGAACCTGTAGCAAGCACAAGTTTGTCGTATTCAAACAATTCCCCTTTAGCGGTCGTTACAGTTTGCGTATCACGATTTATATCAACCACTTTAGAATGAGTATGAAAGCGTACTTGCCAATCGTCATAGGTTTTATTACATGTAAGTGCGAGGTCGTCTGCGGTTTTGCCTTTAAAAAAAGAGGATAGTTGTACACGGTCATACGCTAAACGGTCTTCACCGCTAAGTACCGTAATTTCAAATTGCTCATCAGCTTGATTTTGAGAAACTAGCTGCTGCACAAAATGGTGCCCGACCATTCCGTTTCCTACCACTACAACACGCTGCTTGCTTAACATTTACCCACCTTAAAGTGATACCTATTTTAGTAATTGACTTAAATTGAAATCGAATAATTTGTTATAGGTTTGTTATAGCAATATGTAAGCCAAATATATAAGCATTTAAAATCAGCAAGTTGCCTAAATTGGTGCAGAGGTGAAAAGCATAAAGTCCCACAAGATGGTGCAATTGCACCATCGTGTGTCGCTATAAATTACAAGTGAATATTAGAAGATAGAGAGGGTTAAAATTTAGCGCTCATCCATACCCACAATTTTTGAGTATCGACTTTATTAGCAGCAGTATCGCCCGCTGAGTAATCAGCATACTTAACACCTACTGCGTATTGTTTATTAATAGGTTTAACGTATTGTACGTTTAGTTCACTGCCTAAATCGTCAACCCCATTTGATTGCTCATTAGCATCAAAACTGTGATAAGCCACCAGCCATTTTCCGTCAAACGCTTTACCGTTTAAGCTTATGTAAGTGTCGTCTAAGCCCTGTGTGGGTGTATTTAAAAACGTATCTGTCCAACCATTAAATTTATGTAACGTGGCAAGCGGTGTTGCAAACCCGTAATCGCCATTATCAGAGCCAAGTGACTCTATGCCAACTTTTAATGTTACTGTTTTTATGCCCAACCCATTTAAATCGACAGCGCCTTCAAGTGCATAGTAATCGGCATCAAAATCACTCACGCTTGTTGAAGCAGACTGCGCTGCATACTCCGCTTTGTAATAAAATTTTATGTCGTTTAGGGTTTTATTACCGTTAAAAGAAACGCCATAAGTATCTAAACTGTCGTCTTGTAGTGCATCGTCACTTAATAAGTAACTGTATAAAACCACTTTACCGTAGTCTGTTTTAAAGCTTGCATTAATTAAATGATCGGACGATTTAATGTCTTTATCGTCAGCAAATATGCGGTTACGCTTATTTAAATAACTGTACTGTAAATTTATGTTATTAAATGCGTAATTAATGGTCGCGGCATCAAAGGTTTGTCTGTCTTGGCGCCAACCTACGTGCCCAACAAAACGCTGCCCATCAAGAGCTATTATTTGGCGCCCTACTTTTAGCGATAGACCATCGCGTACATATTTAACAAAGCCTTGGTCTATCTCAGTGTTTTCTGGGTCTGCAATAACAGAATAATTAGTGTTTTTCCCCACTGTATTGTTGTAATCATCTACGCCCAATAGGCTGCGAGTGTCTTCTACTTCAATAAGTGCTGAAAAACCATTCACCTCGTCTGTTTGATGCGTTAAGCGGGTTCTAAGTGTTAAGCCGCTTGCATCTTTTAGAGCATTTTCTTGATCAACGCTTTCAAAGCGCAGTCTAAAATCAAGATCAGTTTGCGCAGCTTGGCTTATTAAAGGCGCAGTGAAGCAACCCAGTATAAAAATAATAGGTAAGTTGTTCTTGTAATTAAGCATTTTGGTTCTCTAAGTTTTAATTATTAATACACATACCAAAGCAATAAATAAACACAGCGAAATACATTTCCACACCATAACTGGATCGCGTTTCATTATTGAACTTTTATTAGCGGTACTTTCTAAATAAGGATTAGGTTTGTTGATATCGTTTATAAACTCAGAAAAAGCTTGGTATCTGAGCTCAGGTTTAGGGGCAAGCGCCTTCATAAGGGCTTGATCTAACCAAAACGGAATATCGGCTCTGTATTTACGAATACTTGTGTAATGCCAATGGCTGTAATCTTTTGGCGCTACGTGGTTAAGTGGCAGTGGTTTGTAAGGTAATTTTGAGCACAATAACTCGTATGCAATAACGCCAAGTGAAAACAAATCACTCTTAAAATCGGCGTGCATAGTAATAAGTGTTTCGGGCGCGGTGTAGTCGGCAGTGCCTTGCGGGCAATCATCCGCAATTTGTTTAACCGACTCGTCCATGGCCGCAACACTTACTGTGCCGTAATCTATTAGCGTTACTTTACCGTGCGCATCTATCATTACATTATCGAGTTTTAAATCACGATGTACCATATCGAGTCGCTGAAACGCCCTTAGTGCATGTACTATTTGTTCAATAATACTGCGTACTTGGGTTATTTCTGGGTGCGGCACGTCGTGCTTCCAATCACTGAGTGTTTGCCCGTCCATGTACTCACAAATATGATACAAAAAACGACTCTGCGATTGCGTACTTAGCACTTTCATCACGTTTAAATGGTTTATGCGTTGCCCTACCCAGCCTTCTCTTATAAAGCCTTGAAGGTAGTGCACATCGTCTTCAAAATTAACCGAAGGTGCTTTTAAAACCACTGGCGGTATATCGGGCGCTTGTTGCACTAAATAAATGTGCGAGCGACTACTGGCATGTAATTTACGAATAACCGTGTAATCATCAATTTTTTGCCCAACATTAAGGGCAGGTGGAATTTTTCGTCGTGTTAGCGAATGGTAAAGTTCATCTAACTTTTGCTCGGCAATATTTTCTACTTTTACCAGTAAACAACTTACGTTGTCGTCACTGCCTCGTGCTAATGCAAGTTCGGTAATTGCTTTAGCTGCATTTTCTAAATTAGTGTACTCGTTAATTAATTTAGCTATATCACTACTTGGGAGCACATCGTGTACGCCATCGCAGGTTAATATATAAATATCGTCTGCTTTTAGGTCAACCTCGTATACATCTATTTCTTGATGAAGTTGCGCGCCAAGAGCACGCGTTAGCGTATCGTTTACTTTGTGATCCCGTGTTATTGCCTCTATTTTATTTCCTCGCAAGCGAGTAATACGCGTATCACCTAAGTGGAATATATAACCCGTTGCCGACTTTAAAATAAGTGCTGTAAAAGTCGTCATCCAATCGGCTTGACGCTGACCTAAGTGATTGTAATTAAGCGATTGCGAATAAAGCCACTGATTTAAACTTGCTAACACCTTCGACACTGACTTTTTAACCGCCCAACTTTCGGGGGTATTTAAATACTCATTTATAAAATGAGTAACCGAAAGTTGAGACGCTTGTTTAGCATTTTTTGCTGATGAACACCCATCGGCTAAGCAGGCAATAACGCCTTTAGACTCTTTTTCTTGCGCTTTGGTATTGAGAGCTGCAAACGCATCTTGGTTTTCTGCTTTTAACCCTTTAGCACTGTGCCCGCCAAATGAAACGTTGAGTTCATTTTTTAGCGATTTAGCGTGGAGTGTTTCATCAAACATAGTCAATAATGCCTTAAGTCACTGAAATAAGTTCAACGGTGCCGTCTTCATTTACTTCGGTAATATGGCCATCTGGTTCTCTCATAAAAAACAGTGCAGCTAGACCAAGTAATGCACTACCCGCAATAATGAAAAAGAAAGTTTGATAATCAACAAGTGACAATGCCGTTAAGTACACTACTGCACCTACATTACCGTAAGCACCTGTCATTCCAGCTATTTGCCCAGTTAAACGACGCTTAATTAGCGGTACTGCGGCAAAGACAGCGCCTTCACCAGCTTGCACAAAGAACGAACACGCCATAGCAGCTACTACAGCAAGCCATAAAGGCCACGATGCATCAACCAAGCCCATTACAAAATAACCAACAGCAAGACCCGTTGTAAGTACAATAAGGGTAATACGGCGACCTAATTTATCTGAAATCCAACCGCCACCTGGGCGAGATGCTAAGTTCATAAATGCATAAGCTGAGGCTAAAATACCCGCGTACACCATATCAAGCGCAAACACATCCATAAAAAATAGCGGTAACATAGATACAACTGCAAGCTCAGAACCAAAAGTTGTAAAATATAAAATATTTAAAACAGCCACTTGCTTAAATTCATAACGATGAGACTCAGGTACAGGCTCTTTAAAAATATGACCATTTACGTCAAAGGTTTTATACACTTCGTAAATATAAAGCAGAACTAAAAAAGCATACACGGCAAGTACAAAGTTAGCCGAAATTAGGTTAGCACCGGTTGGTGAAAGCTTCCAAGTAAGTAATGCTAGTGCACCATACATAGGGATTTTCATAATAAGAAGTAATACAAAGTCGCCTTTACTGGTTACTTCCATTGCGCCTACTTTTTTAGGCTTAAAGTATGTACCGCCTTTTGGCGTATCGGTTACATTTAAGTACCAAATAACACCAAATATAACGCTTAATACACCGGTTAAACCTACTGCATAACGCCAGCCATCTTCGCCGCCAAACATTAGTGCAATAATTGGCAATAACATAGCCGCAGCTGCTGAACCAAAATTACCCCAGCCGCCATAAATACCTTCCGCTATACCCAACTCGTTAGCAGGAAACCATTCACTCACCATACGAATGCCTACAACAAAGCCAGCACCAATAAAGCCTAAAGCAAAACGCGCTATTGCTGCTTGCTCAAATGTAGTTGCCATAGCAAACATAAAACATGGAATACTACAGGTAATAAGTAGTGCCGCGTAAACAATACGGGGACCAAATTTATCGGTTAGCATACCAACCACAACACGCGCTGGAATAGTTAACGCTACATTTAAAATTAGTAATGTTTTAACCTGTGCCATGGTAATACCAAGTGAACCCGCTATGGCACCTAATAAAGGAGCATGGTTAAACCATACAAAAAATGACACAAAAAAGACCATCCAACTCAGATGTAATACTTTCATTTTTCCGCTAAACGATATTAGGTTAAACCCAGAACTCGGTTGCATGTTTATTTTCCTCGTAAACGTATTATTGTTTTATTAATGCCCCACCCTTTTATATGAGTAGCAGCCCAATTTTTGTTAAATTTAAGTTAACCCGATATAGCAATTACTGAGCCACTAATTAAAAACTATAAATTTCATGTGGTTACATGCAACAGTTGTTTTTATACGTTATAGTTGCACTATATGAGTGAAGGGCTCTGGGTTGTTAGAGTGCAAATAAAAAGCGTTACTACTTGCTCTTGGATTTAACAACTTGGTATTGTTCAAAAAAAGTATGAGAAGTTTGAAAATGCAAAAAACACCGCTAACTTACCAGCAGCAACTGCGCTATTCACGGCACATAATGCTCCCGCAGCTTGATATAGACGGACAAGAGCGACTATGGCAATCACATGCTTTAATTATTGGTGTGGGTGGGCTTGGGTGTGCGGTAGGTCAATACTTAGCGGCATCTGGCGTTGGTACGCTTACCTTAGTTGATAACGATGAAATAGACGTGACCAACCTGCAAAGGCAAATACTGTATAAAGAAAGCGACATTGGTAGCTCAAAATGCAGTGCTGCTAAAAAACAGCTTAACGCGCTTAATAGTGAAATAAACATAAATACTATTGAGGCATTTTTTGATGCAAGTACCTCCAAAGAACAGCTATTTAATAACATTGATATAGTAATTGATTGCTCAGATAACCTAGCAACGCGTAATGCACTTAATAGCGCCTGTTTTAAGGCTAAAGTCCCGCTGGTGTCAGGCTCTGCAATACGTATGGAAGGACAGGTCGCGTGTTTTACCATGGATGAAAACAGCCATTGTTATGGCTGTTTATCGCAATTTTTTAGTGAACAAACACAAAGCTGCTCTGAATCGGGTGTACTTTCCCCTATTGTGGGGCTAATAGGCAGCATTCAGGCAACTGAAGCGCTAAAAATGCTTGCTGGTTTGCCAAGTGGCTTAGACAAACACTTATTGCTGGTGGATGGCTTAAGCATGGAGTTTAATCGTTTTAAAATAGCTAAAAACAGTCAATGTGCGGTGTGCAGCATTTAGTTATTCTAGATTACTGATTGTTGTATAAAGCACATCGCCCACTTTAAAGTTGTTTTTGTCCCACACTCGTCTTGAAGCCAAGCAATACAAAGTTTGCCCATCTACATTAAGCGTTAACTGCCACTTGTTGTTAATAAGCTCAGCCTGAGTTAATACCGTCTTTAAAACATTACTGTGCGTTGTTTGCTCAGGCTTTAACGCACTAAGCGACATTTGCTCACTTTCTATAATTAGCTTGTTACTGCTATCTACAAGTGCAGGAAGCACAAAAAGCGGCTGCTCACTTTGCTGTAATTGCAGTTGATATAGCCCGTAGTCTTCATCAAATTTAACAGCATCGTAATTAATTAAGCTCAGCGGTGTTTGCCTATCGTTTGCATAAATAGCTTTTGCAACGTGTGCACTTGCACCTTGGTTTATCACCTTACCTTTATCAAGCTGAATAAGGGTATCGCAGCAAAATAGCAGCTCTTTTAATGAGTGACTTACTATTATAAATTTAATATTAAACTTAACAGCAATCTCGCTAAGTTTAGTGAGCGTTTTAAAACGCAATGACCAATCAAGCGCACTAAAAGGCTCATCAAGCATTATAAATTTTTGACCGGCTAACAGCGTACGCGCAAATACTACACGCTGGCGCTCACCACCCGATAAGCTTTGTACGTCACGATTTAGTAAGTCTTGTAATTCAAGTGTTTTAACAACGTATTCTAGCGTTAAGCTGGTTTGTTTATTCCCGCAGTGTTTTTGTGTAAACGCTAAATTACCTGCCACATCTAAATGAGGAAACAACGGACACGATTGCAACTGAAGCGTAATACCGCGTTTATCGCTTGGCAGCTCATGCACTGGCTGATTGTTTACATAAACACTTTTTGCAGGCTCTAAACCACTAATACAACGCAGTAATGTTGACTTACCCGAGCCTGAAGGACCGTAAACACCCAATACATTAAACGACTCAAGATCAAGGTTTATATCTAAATCAAAATTATTGAGTGCTTTAAAAAGGCTTAACTTAATCATGTTATTGCTTAACCCCTACAATGCTTTTATTAAACTTAAATAACAGCACTAAACAGGCAAACGAAATAGCCAGTAAAATAAGTGAAAGCTGATGTGCCGCCGTATAATTTAACGATTCAACATGGTCATAAAGCGCAATAGACACCACTTGTGTTTGCCCCTGAATATTACCGCCAATCATTAATACCAAACCAAACTCACCCAATGTGTGCGCAAAGCCTAAAGCAAACGCGCTACCAATACTGGGTTTTAAAAGCGGAATAATTAAATGCGCAAAGCGTTTAAACGGGCTTAACCCAAGCGCAATGGCAGCTTCGTTATAGGTTTGATTAATATGCTTAAACCCAGCCACAAGAGGCTGCATTACAAAAGGCAGCGAATAAAAAAGCGAGCCAATAACAACGCCCTGAAAACTAAACGCAAGCTGTGTACCCGTTAGCCAAAACCAAAACTGCCCAAAAGCGTGATCAGGCGAAAATAAAACAAGTAAGTAAAACCCTAACAACGTAGGCGGCAGCACTAAAGGCATTGCAATTAATGCCTCTAAAAATGGTTTAAATTTACCGTTATAGCCAGCAAGCTTGTATGCCAGTGGAATACAAAATACAAGAAGGAGTACTGCGGTTATAAAGGCAAGTTTTATAGTTAACCACAGCGCGGTTAAATCACTTTGAAGCATTGTTGTCCTTTATTCTGTAACCTAATTCAATTAACTGCTGCTGCGTAGCCTGCGTCATTAAAAATTGCATAAGTTGCTGAGCGCTAGCACGCTTTTTAGTCGAGCTAATAATAACGCCTTGTTGAATTATATCGGGATATTGATTTGTAGGCAGCACGGTGTAATCTAAATATTTTTGATCTTGCGTGTTACTGTAAGCCGCCTTTAGTGATGAAACAGCCACCAGCCCTACTCCTACGTTACCACTTTGCACAAACTGAAATGCATGCGTAATATTATTCCCGTACACATAATTTACTGGCTTTTTAAAATGGTTATTAGCGTAGTGCTCTGAGGCACGCCCGTATGGTGAAAAACGCGGATTAGCAATAGCTACTTTATCATTTACTTTTTCAGCTTTTGGTTGCCACAAAGCAAGTTCGCCTAACGCGTAAGTGATTAAACTGCTTTGCTCGGCATAACCTTCTTTAATAAGTGATTGCGGTCGAAAATCGTCAGCCGATAAAAACACATCAAATGGCGCGCCATGCACTATTTGCGAATATAAAACACCGCTAGAAGCGGCTGATATTTTCACGTCAACATTAGGTAATGGGGATTTTTTTAGTAGGGTTTGCAATACAGTTTTAAAATTACTCGCTACGGCTACTTGCAGCGTTTCTTTTGCGTTTACGCTGCACGAAAGCATGCATGCTATACACAAAAAATAACCCAACCATGTATTGTAAAGCTTTGACATTATAAGTATTGTTTCAAAATAAAATGATTTAAGTAAGCAATATATATGAACGATGTTTGCAATGCACCCGGTTTATTACCAATTGAAACTGCAATACAAAATATACTTGGCTCAATAACGCCTGTTAAAGACGTTGAAACCATCACTATAATGCAAAGTGTTGATCGCGTTTTAGCAAGCGATGTTAAATCAACTATAAACGTACCCGCTCATAACAACTCCGCAATGGATGGCTATGCGCTATGTATTTCAGATAAAAGCTTAACCTATACACAAGTAGGTAGCGTGTTTGCGGGTCAAGTTTTTGAAGGAACGCTTACCCCAGGGCAATGCGTAAGAATAATGACCGGCGCCGCCATTGCACCAGGCGCTAACGGCGTTGTAATGCAAGAAAACGCCTCGGTAGATGGCGATAAAATTACGTTTACTGCGCAACCAGAGCTAAATGAAAACGTACGTTTTGCTGGTGAAGATATTGCAATAGACGATGTTATTTTAAAAGCAGGCGATAAATTAAAAGCCGTTGATGTGGGGTTACTTGCATCTTTAGGAATTGCCAATATAGACGTGGTAAGAACCCTAAAAATAGCCGTGCTTTCTACAGGCGATGAGCTAATAGAACCTGGTCAGCCTCTTAAGCAAGGCGCTATTTTTGAAAGCAACCGCGCTGTTATTATTAGTGCGCTGCAACAAAAAAATATCGACGTGATCGATTTAGGAATAATCCCTGATGACAAAGACCTCATCACCAATGCATTTTTAAAAGCGAATGAACTCGCCGATGCCGTAATAAGCTCAGGCGGCGTATCAGTTGGAGAAGCCGACTTTACCAAAGAAGTGCTCAACGAAATTGGCAATATCCACTTTTGGAAAATAGCCATGAAACCAGGCAAACCTTTTGCCTTTGGTAAATTAAGTAACAGTTACTTTTTTGGCTTGCCAGGTAACCCTGTGTCGGCTGCTGTTACGTTTAATCAGTTAGTAGAGCCTGCACTGCAAAAGCTGTCGGGTCTTGGTGAAGTAAATCCTAAAATGCGCTTTAACGCGGTTACTACATCCGTTATTAAAAAGCGCCCTGGCAGAGCTGACTTTCAACGCGGTACTGCAACAATTAACGAACAAGGTGACTTGGTAGTTGCCCCGTTTAATAAACAGGGCTCGGGGGTACTTTCGTCCCTTAGTAAAGCTAACTGCTTAATTGTAGTGCCAGCGCAAAGCGGCAATATCGAAAAAGGCGCAACAGTAAGTATT
This sequence comes from Pseudoalteromonas sp. SG43-3, assembly GCF_014164385.1. Lineage (NCBI taxonomy): Bacteria > Pseudomonadati > Pseudomonadota > Gammaproteobacteria > Alteromonadales > Pseudoalteromonadaceae > Pseudoalteromonas > Pseudoalteromonas sp. SG43-3. The sequence continues at coordinate 690 of NZ_JACJFC010000014.1, read as the reverse complement.
GAGTTGCTATAAAGCCTAAAATGCTACAGCTAACTGTATAATTTAGCTGTAGCGCTGCTGCAAACCTTAAAATATTTTTATATTTAATGTTTGAATTAAACAATTTAACTTTTCGCTACGCCCTACAAACTCTTCTTTACTTAATCTATTAACGCACTTCAGCGCGTTTTTAGTCGCAAAGTATCTATCATAACTTAGGCTTCTTTCGCATTTAACACTATACGTTGAGGGCCAAGAGCCACCGGCACCCGTTGCTATGCCAACAACGTTACATGTAGCATCTATATACTGCTCCCATGCTTTTATTTGCGCTTTAACTGCATCTACTTGGTAATCATCAGTTAGTTGCGGGTAGATCTCATCCATCATTTTACTGATTTTAGTTTTGTATCTATTGCCCTCTAAATTATAAATTTTGCCCGTGTGCATTGCACCGCCTTCAGGCCAATCATCAGTACTTTGTGCAAATGCGCCAAATGATGAAATAGCAAAAGCAAACCCAATAATAATTTTATTCATTTTAAATCCCTTTAATACCAATCTGCTTATATATGGGGTCTATTTTACGTTAAGAAAATTACGCTAGAACTAGGCAAAAATTTTTGTATCTAGTTGTTCTAAATAAAAAATTTTTAACGACGTTATAGTGCAATTTAATTCGTTAAATTGATCAAAGATTTATGCAGGTTG